>NZ_JALQCX010000018.1:0-186710 GCF_023241665.1 Pseudomonas morbosilactucae
GCTGGCGAGCCAGCTCCTACAATGGGTATTTCGATACCCTCCATGTGAATGTGGGAGCCGGCTTGCTGGCGATGGGGCCTCCAGGTTTTGCACAGGGCTTGAGGGCGCTATTGCTGGCGAGCCAGCTCCTACAATGGGTATTTCGATGCCTTCCAGGTGTGTAGGTGCCGGCACCACCGCGGATGTTGCGTCAGGCTTGCAGGTAGCGCAGTACCGATTCGCAGATCATTTCCCGATGACGCTGCTTGATGCTCTCGTCGGGCAGGTCGATCTGGAAGATCTCGCCGAAGGTGTGGCGATTGGAGACTCGGTAGAAACAGAACGAGCTGATCAGCAAGTGCACATCCAGCGCGTCCAGCCCTGGCCGGAACACCCCATCCTCAGCACCACGCCGGAGGATTTCACCCAAGGCGTCGAGGATGGTGTTGTTCATCGCCTTGATCACCCCGGACTGCTTCACGTACTCGCCCTTGTGGATATTCTCGATGCTGACGATCCGCACGAAATCGACGTTGAGGTCGTGGTGGTCGAAGGTGAACTCCACCAACCGGCGAATGGCCTCGCGGGGTTCGAGTTCCGCCAGGTGCAAGCGGCTCTCGGTGCTGCGGATGTCGCCGTAGAGCTTCTCCAGCACTTCGACGTAGAGCTGTTCCTTGCTGCCGAAGTAGTAATAGATCATGCGCTTGGAGGTATGGATGCGCTCGGCGATGGCATCCACCCGAGCGCCGGACAGCCCCTGCTGGACGAACTCGACAATGGCCTCTTGAAGAATGTTCTCGCGGGTCTTTTCGGGGTTGTTCTTGCGGCTCTTGCGCGGCTCGACGACAGGCTCATCGGGCGCAATGGGGAGTTGGTCAGTCATTGTCATTATGGGCTCACGGCCATCGCTACATACGCGGGCGATTATGGGCCGCGTCACCCCGCGAAAGAAAGCCGGGAGGCGGCTATTTGACCGCCTCCACTGGCAACCGCCTACAACTTCGCGTGGCGCAAGCCGCCGCTGCGGGACTTGGCCATGGCCGCCAGGCGCACCGCGACGTTGGCCGCGCCGTAACCCACATAACCATTCTTGCGCTGGATGATCTCGAAGAAGAAACGCCCCTCGAACGGTTCGGTGTAGACGTGGAACAACTCACCGCCTTGCGCGTCACGGTCGTAGAGCACGTTGTAATAGGCCAGTTCGCTGAGGAACTCGTCGTCAAAATCAAACCGCGCGGCCAGGTCGTCGTAGTAGTTCAGCGGGATGTCCAGCAGCGGCACTCCGGCCTCTTTGGCGCGGCTGACTTCGGCGAAGATGTCATCGCAATCGAAGGCAATGTGGTGCACACCCGAGCCGCCGTAGCTGGACAGCGCGTGGGAGATCGCGGTCTTGTGGCTTTCAGAGATGTTCAGCGGCAGGCGAATGGTGCTGCAGCGGCTGCGCAGGGCCCGGCTTTTCACCAGGCCGTAAGGGTCGGGCAGCACCACTTCGTCATCGGCGGTGAAGTCCAGCAGGCTCTTGTAGAACAGCACCCAACTGTCGAGGCTGTCGGCCGGCAGGGCCATGGCCATGTGATCGATGCGCTTGAGGCCGCCCTTGGCCACCACGCCCGGGTGCATGTTGAAGTCAGTGTCGTACAGGTGCTGGCCGCCCTTTTCCTGGTCCACCAGGTAGATCAGGCTGCCATCCAGCTCGCGCACGGCCGCCAGCTCCAGCTCATTGGGGCCGACCAGGCCACGGTAAGGCTGGCCCTTGTAGGCTACGGCACGTTCCAGGGCCTTGGCGCTGTCCTTGACCCGAATCGCCGTGGCACACACCGAAGGGCCATGGGATTCGAAGAAGCTGTGGGCAAAGGAATAGGGTTCGGAGTTGAGGATCAGGTTGATATCGCCTTGGCGCATCAGGCTGACGCTTTTCGAGCGGTGCTGCCCGGCCTTGGCAAAGCCCAGGCGCTCCAGCCAACTGCCGAGCTTGGCGCCCAGGGCTTCGTCCACGGCGAATTCAAGAAACTCGGTGCCGCCGTATTCGCTGGCTGGCGGCGGAGAAAACAGCAAGTCCGGGGTGGCCGGCACATGGCCTTCCTGCTGCAGGCGCTCGCGGGTCTTTTCTTCCAGGTACAGCAGGGAGCGCAGGCCGTCGGCAGCATTGGCCCGAGGCGGCGCGGCGCGGAAGCCGTCGTTGAAAATTTCCAGGGACAGCGGGCCGGTGTAGCCACTCTTGATGATCGGCGCCAGGAAGCCCGGCAAGTCGAACTCGCCCTGGCCCGGGAAGCAACGGAAATGCCGGCTCCACTCCAGTACGTCCATGGCCAGGATCGGCGCGTCGGCCATCTGCACGAAGAAGATCTTGTCGCCCGGAATGTCGGCGATCGCCGCCGGGTCACCCTTGAGCGACAGGGTATGGAAGCTGTCCAGCAACACCCCAAGGCTGGGGTGATCCGCCTGCCGCACGATGTCCCAGACTTGCTGGTAAGTGTTCACGTGGCGACCCCAGGCCAGGGCCTCATAACCGATGCGCAAGCCTCGCGCCCCGGCCCGCTCGGCCAGCAGGCGCAAATCGTCCACCAGGATCTGCTGGTCGCCCACACTGTCGGCGGCGGCGTTGCTGCACACCAGCACCAGGTCGGTGCCCAGTTCCTGCATCAGGTCGAACTTGCGCTCCGCGCGTTCCAGATTGCGTGCCAGGCGGTCACGGCGGCAGCCTTCAAAATCACGAAACGGCTGGAACAGGGTGATCGCAATCCCCAGGTCCGCGCACATCTGTTTAATTTCTCGTGGGCTGCCGTCGTAGTAGAGAAGGTCGTTCTCGAAAATCTCCACGCCGTCGAAACCGGCGGCGGCAATGGCTTCGAGTTTTTCCGGCAGGGTACCGCTCAAGGAGACGGTGGCAATGGAACGCTGCATGTTTCAACTCCCGGTGGTGGAGACAAGTCGGGCAGGACCTGAACAGCACGACTGTAGACCAAGTCGGTGACAGGTCTCACCTGCGGCAGGATAATGAGCGCCGCTTTATTATTGAGATGGGACGAATTATTGAGCTGGCCATTCTATACAGCAATTCATAGTGTACGAACCGGTTAGTTTTGTGTTCGATTATCGAACAAAATGCGGATTGGCGAATTGACGATTTTTCGTCCACTGCGCACCATCGTCAGCACATTGAGCCGGCCCACAAACCACCGGCTTCAATCACCCAAGACCCAGAACAGACCATAAAAATTTCAAAAATCGGGTACACCCTCATGCTTGCACTCCACATCCCGCATTGCTGCTTACCCATCCGCCTCGCGCCTGGCCCAGCCTCTATCGGCACCTTCGGTAAGGACGCTCTAAAGCCCCAGGGCTGAGCCGTACCTGCTCGCTGAACAGACCGTTTTCATCCCCGCAAGTACTTGCGCCGACGAAAGCACTCAGCCGATCAATCCTCGCCCTGTCTGCGGACCTACCGCTCACCTGACGATTGATCACGCGACCTAGAGTCCCGACGAGCTACCACTCGTCAGTCATTGAACGGATGGCACACATGATTCCTTCTCAAAGCTCCCGCATCGCCCCGAGCCTCGGCGCTGCAAACGGCGGCATCGGCGACAAGATCCGCGGCGCCATGGCTGTCGGCAAGACCCGCTGGGGCATGCTGGCCCTGGTGTTCTTCGCCACCACCCTGAACTACATCGACCGCGCCGCCCTGGGCGTAATGCAGCCGATCCTGGCCAAGGAAATGAGCTGGACGGCGATGGACTACGCCAACATCAACTTCTGGTTCCAGGTCGGCTACGCCATCGGCTTCGTGCTGCAGGGCCGCCTGATCGACCGGGTCGGGGTCAAGCGCGTGTTCTTCTTCGCGGTGCTGCTGTGGAGCCTGGCCACCGGCGCTCACGGCCTCGCCACCTCAGCCGTGGGCTTTATGGTCTGCCGCTTCATCCTCGGGCTGACCGAAGCGGCCAACTACCCGGCCTGTGTGAAAACCACACGCCTGTGGTTCCCGGCCGGTGAACGCGCTGTGGCTACCGGTATCTTCAACGCCGGCACCAACGTCGGCGCCATGTTCACGCCGATGCTGCTGCCGCTGATCCTGCACGTCTGGGGCTGGCAAGCCGCGTTCCTGTGCATGGCCTCCCTGGGCGCCGTCTGGTTGCTGTTCTGGGGCCTGAAGTACTTCAACCCGGAAGATCACCCAAGCGTCAAACAGTCGGAACTGGACTACATCCAGCAAGAAGTCGAACCTGAGCAGGCTCGCGTGCCGTTCTCTCGCATCCTGCGCATGCGTGGTACCTGGGCCTTCGCCCTGGCCTATGCCATCACCGCTCCAGTGTTCTGGTTCTACCTGTACTGGCTGCCACCGTTCCTCAACCAGCAGTACAACCTGGGCATCAACGTGACCCAGATGGGCATCCCGCTGATCATCATCTACCTGACCGCCGACTTCGGCAGCGTCGGTGGCGGCATCCTCTCGTCGTTCCTGATCGGCCGTGGCCTCAACCCGATCAAGGCCCGCCTGGTCTCCATGTTCCTGTTCGCCTGCTGCATCATCGGCGTGATCATGGCAGCCGGTACCTCCAGCCTGTGGCTGGCAGTGTTCGCCATCTCCCTGGGGATCGGCGCGCACCAGGCCTGGACCGCCAATATCTGGAGCCTGGTGATGGACTACACGCCCAAGCACATGATGAGTACGGTGTTCGGTTTCGGCGGTATGTGCGCAGCCATCGGCGGCATGTTCATGACCCAGATCGTCGGCCACATCCTCACTGTCACCAACAACAACTACACCGTGTTGTTCACCCTGATCCCGGCCATGTACTTCATCGCCCTGACCTGGATGTACTTCATGGCCCCACGCAAGATTCCGCACGTAGAAGACTGATGCTCCTTTCACGCAGGCCCGCTCCGGGCCTGCGTTTTTTTTATCTGTTCCCCCTCCCCCCTTTTGTTTTTCCACACTCGGAGATCGTCCCATGACGCTGGGTAACCTGAGCATCGCAAAACGCGCCGTGATCAGCTTCGGCGTGATTGCCCTGCTGGTCCTGCTGCAGGGGCTGTTCGCCCTCAAGCAAGTGGCCGAGGTCCGCGCCACCGGCCAGCACACCGAAAACATTTCCCTGCCCAGCACCCGCTACCTGGGGGAAGTGCGCGACTATGTGTTGAGCATCCGCGTGCTAAGCCTGCGCATGGCCCTCAACCGTGAACCGAAAGTGCTGGAAAGCACCATTGCCCGCCTGCATCAGGTGCAAGCCTGGCTCGACCAGGCCCTGGCCAAGTTCGCGCCGCTGGTGGGCGATCACAACCGGGTGCAATACGAGAAATTCCTCGCCACGGTAAAGAGCTACCAACAGGCCCTGGCCCAGTATGAAGCCCTGTCCCAGGACAACCGCAGCGCCGAGATGACCGCCCTGCTCAACGGCAAGATCCAGGATTACTCGACCCAGACCGGCGACCAGTTCGCCGAACTGATGAACCTTACCGCCGAGGAAGTCAGCCAGTCAGCCCAGCATGCCGACGCGCTTTACAGCCAGGTCAAAGTCACGGTGATCGGTGCCCTGCTGGCCGTCGCCCTGCTGACCCTGTGCCTGGCCTGGCTGTTGATTCGCAGCATCGTCGTGCCCATCCGCCAAGCCGTGGGCGTGGCCGAGCAAGTGGCCGCCGGCGACCTCAGCCGGCCGATCCACAGCGAGGGCAGCGATGAAACCGCGCGCCTGCTCAAGGCCCTGGCCAGCATGCAGGCCAGCCTGCGTGAAACCCTGCAACTGATCAGCAGCACCTCGACCCAACTGGCCGCCGCCGCGCAACAGATGAGCCAGAGCACCCATCAGGACTCCAGCCGCCTGCAGCAGCAACACAACGAAATCGAGCAAGCAGCCACTGCCGTCAACGAGATGACCGTGGCCGTCGAGGAAGTGGCACGCAATGCGGTGTCCACTTCCGACACCACCCGCCAGTCCACCGCCCAGGCCACCCAGGGGCAGGCCCGGGTGATCGAGACCCTGGATTCGATCCAGGCCATGAGCAGCGATGTCGGCACCGCCCTGCAGCAAGTGCAGACCCTGGCCGAGCAGTCACGGGAAATCGGCAAGGTGCTGGACGTGATCCGCGCCATCGCCGAACAGACCAACCTGCTGGCCCTGAACGCCGCCATCGAGGCCGCGCGGGCTGGGGAAGCCGGCCGTGGCTTTGCCGTGGTGGCCGATGAAGTGCGGGCCCTGGCCCATCGCACCCAGCAGTCGACCCAGGAAATCGAGCAGATGATCGGCCGGGTCCAGGGCGACACCGACAGCGTGGTGCAGTCCATGCACGGCAACAGTCACCGGGTGGCCCAGACCCTGTCCATCGCCGAACAGGCCGGGCTGGCCCTGGGGGAAATCACCCGGGCCATGGAGCAGATCCACGAGCGCAACCTGGTGATCGCCAGTGCCTCGGAAGAGCAGGCCCAAGTGGCCCGTGAAGTGGACCGCAACCTGCTGAACATCCGCGACCTGTCCCTGGAAAGCGCCGACGCCGCCACCCGCACCAACGCCACCAGCCAGGAGCTGTCGCACTTGGCGGCGGGGCTGCAGAATCTGGTGGTGCGCTTCCGTTTCTGAGCCATTTCAGCGGCGGCGTTGCTGCCAGGCCGCCGCCAGCCCACTGAGGCAGATCACTGCGATGCCCACTTGGGTAATCGCATCCGGCGTGTGGTTGAACAGCAACCAGCCCAGCAGCCCGGCAAAGACAATCTGGCAATAACCGAAAGGCGCCAGCAGGGCCGGCGCCGCCAGGCGAAAGGCCTGGGTCAGGAACAAGTGGGCGGTCATCCCGCACGCTCCCAGCGCCAGCATCAACACCCCGTGGCCAATACTCGGAATCTGCCAGAAGAACGGCACCAGCGCACTCATCAGCAGGGTGTTGCACAGCCCGGCGAAAAAGTTGCTGGTGGTCGGACTGTCATGCTCAGCCAGCTTGCGGGTCAGCAGTTGATAGAAACAGAAGAACAGCGCCGAGCAGAACGGCAGCAGCACCGCCGGAGTGAACAAATCACCGCCGGGGTGCACCACGATCAGCACCCCGACAAACCCGCAGATCACCGCCAGCCATTGGCCCCGCGTCACCTGCTCGCCCAACAGCGGCACCGACAGCGCCGTGACCAGCACCGGCGCCAGGAAGTTGACCGCCGTCGCCTCCGCCAGGGGAATGAACATCAGCGCCGAGGTGAACAACAGGCTGGTGCTGAGCAAGCACAGGGCCCGCACCACCTGGAGCAACGGCCGCTTGGTGCGCAACACCCGTAAGCCGGACTGAGGCAGGAAGATCCCGGCCATCAGCAAGGTGTGCACCAGGTAACGAGCCCAGACCACCATGACGATGGGGTAGAAACCCGAGAGGTATTTGGACAGCGCGTCGTGACTGGAAAACAAGAAGGTCGCCACGACCACCAGGAGAATGCCCTTCAAGGGCTGATTGACACCGGAAAGAGGTGTACTGACGGTCATGGGGCTTCCTTGTTGTTTCTCGGTCGGTTCAAACAGCGATAGACCCTTGAACGTGATCAGGCCATCTGGATGCTTGCCAATAATGCCCGTGTTTTGTCGAGAGCGGTTTGCGCCCGCTGCAAGGCACTCACACCCTGTTGCAACAATTGCACTGTGGGGATTTCCAGGCTCAGGGGCAAATCGGCTGGCAAACAATGCAAAAGCCCCGCCAGATCGCAGTCGCCGTCCCCAGGGAAACGCCGCTCGTTACGCGCCTGACGGAGGATTTCCTGCATGTCCGCAGGCCGCGGGCCGGCCACATCGCATAACTGGGCGTAACGCAGGCGCGCCGGTCGACCCGGGCCAGATCCTCCAGGCTCGACGCCGAGCGATCGAAATGAAAGGCATCCACCAACACACAGCCGTTGTCACGCCCGGCATGCTTGACCACCCGCAGCGCTCGCTCAAGGTTGGGCGCATCTGTCCAGGGCATGAACTCCAGGTGCGGGTGCAAACCGTAGCCGGCAGCCAGGTCGCAGAGGGCAGCGAAGTGGTCGGTCATGCGCGCCTCGTCTGCATCGTTGCCCGCCACCAGCAACTCACTGGCGCCGAACTCTGCACCCACCGCGAGGATGGCCTCGAAATCCGCCACCCGGGTCTCGGGCTTGAGGCGCAGGATTTCCACATCCAGCACCCGGACGCCGGTATCCCGCAGGCGCGCCATGGTTTGCCGGCGCAACTCGGCATCGGCCACCAAGGGGAAGTGATGCTCTTCCGCGGTGGCCGGCACCAAGCGCAGGCCCACATGGCTGTAACCGGCGCGCGCGGCAACCTCGACCATGTCCGGCGGGGACAACTCCAGCACCGTCAGGCTGGCCAGGGAAAAAATACGTTCGCTCATCGTTCTCACTCAATCAGGGCCGGCGCACAGGCGCGACCGGTCTGGGCGGCCTCGCGGATCGCTTCGACCAGGGCCAGGGTACGGGCAGCATCGGCAGCGCTGACCAACGGCAGCACCTCGCGCCGCGCCACTTTGATGAAATGCTGCAACTGCAAGCGCAAGGCTTCGTCGCGGCTGAAACTTTCCTGCACATTCAGCAACGGCTGGTGCCAGCCGGCGCCCGCTTCGGCGTAATGCCAGCGCTTGAGTTGAGGGATGCTCAAGGCGCCGCCCGTACCGGCCAGCAAGTAGCACGGTTGATCGGCCTGCCGCGGGTACACCGGGTTCTCGCCGGAGTCCAGCTCCCAACTCCAGGGCGCCGCCACCGCATCGGAACCGGTGAGGCTGCCCAAGGCACCGCTGTCGAACTGCAGCAATACCGCGGCGCAATCCTCATTGGCAAAGCCGCGCACCGCGTTGCTGGTGATGGCCTGGACCTGGCGCACCTCGCCACACAGGTGGCGCAGCAGGTCGAGGTCGTGGATCAAGTTGGTCAGGAGCATCCCGGCCCCCGCCTCCCGGCGCCAGGGGATGTCGAAATAATTGTCGGGTTTCTGCAACTGCCAGAGGGCGGTGACCGTTGTCAGTCGACCCAGGGCCCCGCTGTGCACCAGTTCGTGGGCCCGGGCAATCAGCGGGTTGTGTCGCCGATGGTGGCCCACCAGCACCGGCACCCCGGTGAGTTTCGAGGCGCCCACCAGCTCACGCACCTCGTCAAGATGCACGCCAACCGGTTTCTCCAGCAGCACCGGCACCCCGGCCGCCAGGCAATCCAGGGCGGTGCTTACGTGCAAGGTATTGGGGTTGGCGATGATCACCGCGTCGGGGCGCGCCTGCGCCAGCATGGCCGAGTGATCGGCAAAGTAAGGAACATCCCATTGCCCAGCCAGCTCCGCCGCTTGGGAGCCAGGGTCGGCAACGGCACAGAGTTGGGCTTCAGGAAGGGTCTTGAGGTGTTGATAGTGCTGCTGCCCCATGTTACCGGCGCCAATCAGGGCAATGCGCAGTGACGAATTCAAAGCAAAATCCTCTTGTGATTGTTATCAGGATGCTGGATTTCCAATATTTAGAACCCAGTTCCAATTTCCCACAAGAGACAAAGAAAATACTGTCCGATCAGCGCACAACTTTGCACGCTGAGCGGCCATCGACACTCCAAGTCAGGTCATCAGCTAAAGAGTTCGGAGGCCTGGCTGGCAGCGGACAGTTCTTCGGCGAAGCTCAGCAACAGCGGCGCCAACTCATGCAGGCGCGCTTGGGGCAGCCGGGCACTGGGCCCTGCGACGCTGAGCACGCCCACCACCCGACGATCCAACGGATGACGCACCACCGCGGCAATCGCCGAGGTGCCCACCGCCGAACTTTCCTCGACCCAGGCATAGCCCTGCTCCCGGGCCAGGCGCAGCCGCTCCAGCAATTCGATGTTGGAACGCGGGGCGTTGGGCCCCAGGCCTTCGGCAATCGCCACGTCCTGGCGCTCCACCAGGGACAAGGCCTCGGCATCGCTCAGGGTCGCCAGCCAGGCATGCCCGGAAGCGGTGTAGAACAGCGGCGCCTCGCGCCCCATGTCCGGGTCGTAGCGCAGGCCGGAGCGCGCGCCCTGCGACTTGGCGATCCAGGTCTGGCGCTCACCCTCGATCACCCCCAGGCGCACCAGCTCACCGGTTTCCTGGGCCAGCCGGTCGAGCACCGGCTGCACGATATCGGCACCGCTGCTGGCCAGGTAACGGAACCCCATGGCCACCAGCTTGGTCGACAACTGATAACGCAGGTTGTCCGGGTTCTGCCGCACATAGCCCAGGCGGACCAGCTCGGCCAACAAGCGATGGGTCGCGCTCTTGGGGATGCCCAACTGCTCTGCCAGGGTCTGCATGGGCAGCCCGCGAGGGTCCTGGGTGAGGTGTTCGAGAACACTGAGCACGCGTTCGATTTGACTGCCGGCCATGGGGGGGTCCACACGAAATTTGGCCGATTCTAGAGACAACCGGCGCAATCGGATAGCTCAGGCGCCCGGTTCGATTACCGCCCAGAAAAACCTCGACACAGGATTATCCAAGGCCGCTCGCCTTGCTGGGCGATACACCGCCCCGTATATTTTTTTGGAATCAAGTTCCGGAACAGTCTTGTTACCTGCCCCCCGCTGAAGGAGATCGATCATGCCCCATCCGGCTCATAGCCCGGTTCTGACTCACCACGGCCTGCACATGCCGAAACTCGGCCTCGGCACCTGGCCCATGTTGGGCGACGAATGCACCCGCGCCGTGGAACAAGCCCTGGAACTGGGTTACCGGCACATCGACACCGCCCAGGCCTACAACAATGAAGACGCCGTGGGCCGCGCCCTCGGCAACACCGCCGTGCCACGGGAACAGATCCACGTCACCACCAAGGTCTGGTGGGACCAACTGCAACCCGATGCCATGCGCCATTCCCTGGAGCGCAGCCTGAAAGCCCTGGGCAGCGACTACGTCGACCTGTTCCACATCCATTGGCCAACCCAAGGCTGGGACCTGGAGCGCAGCATCGAGACCCTGGTGTCGTTCAAGGAACAAGGGCTGGCGCGGCATATCGGCGTGGCCAACTTCCCGCTGCCGCTGTTGCGCAAGGTGGTGGAAGAACTGGGGGCGCCGCTTTCGGCGATTCAAGTGGAGTACCACGTGCTGCTGGGGCAGAACGCCCTGCTCGGTTACGCCCGCGAACATGACTTGGCGCTCACCGCCTACTCGCCGCTGGCCCGCAACAAAGTCTCCGAGGTGCCACAAATCCGGGCGATTGCCGCCAAGCACGGCGTGCTGCCGACCCAAGTGGCTTTGAAATGGCTGCTGGATCAGGACAACGTCTCGGCCATTCCCAAGGCCAGCAGCCAGGCCAACCAACTGGCTAACCTTGAGGCCCTGGACCTGGTGCTGGATGACGAGGACCGGGCCGTCATTGCTGCGCTGCCGAAGAATCAGCGCCTGGTAAGCCCGGACTTCGCCCCAGTCTGGGACGCCTTCGACCGCTAGGTGGTCGATGCTCCCACGTCGATGGCTCGACGTGGGAACAGGCCAGGCTCAGAAGTCGAAGAACACCGTCTCGCCTTCGCCCTGGATGCGGATATCAAAACGGTAGGCGCGCTGGCCATCCACCTCGCACGGCTGGGCCAGCAGGGTTTCACGACGCTGGGGCTGCTCAATCAGATTCAACACCGGGCACGCGGCGTTGGCCTCGGGCTCATCGGCGAAATACAGCCGCGTGTGCAGGTGGATATTGATCCCCCGGGCAAACAGCGACAGGTTGATGTGCGGCGCCATGGGCACGCCTGCGGCATTTTTTACCACGCCCGGTTTGACCGTGTTCAGGGTCCACTCACCGGCATCGAAGGTGGTGGCGGTACGGCCAAAGCTATTGAAGGGCTTTTCCGAATCGAACACCGGGTCGTAGACCCCTTCGTGGTTCGCCTGCCAGACCTCCAGGAACGAGTCGCGCACCAAGTGGCCGTTACCGTCGAAGACCCGACCGATCAGCACGATGCGCTCCCCCGGTGCGTCAGGCTTGGCCATCTGGTTCCAGATTTCGTCCGCGCGGGTCGGGTTGCCGGCGGCCGCCAGGGCCAGGCCAATGTGTACGTAAGGGCCGGCCGTCTGCGAAGGGGTTTCAGGTAGCAATTGGATAGGCATGGCAGGCTCCTCAGCAGTTCTCGAAATGGGTCTTGCGCTGGCCGCGCAGCACGATGTCGAAGCGATAGGCCAGGCAGTCCATCGGGTTGGCGCTGCCCATGTCCAGGCGCGCGATCAGGCTCTGCACCGCGTCCGGGTTGGCAATCGACTTGACGATCGGGCACAGCGGAATCAGCGGGTCGCCCTCGAAATACAGCTGAGTGATCAGCTTGGTGGCAATCGACGGGCCGCTGATGGAGAAGTGGATATGGGCCGGACGCCAGTCATTGGGGCCATTGCGCCATGGATAGGGCCCGGGCTTGATGGTGCGGAAGCTGTAATAGCCGTCACGGTCGGTCAGGGCCCGGCCGACGCCGCCGAAGTTCGGGTCCAGGGGCGCCAGGTAACGGTCGTTTTTGTGCCGGTAGCGGCCGCCGGCGTTGGCTTGCCACATCTCCACCAGGGTATGGGGAATCGGCTTGCCGTACTGGTCGCAGACCCGCCCGGAAACGATGATCCGCTCGCCCACCGGCAGACCGCCGTTGTTGAAGTTGAGCAGCAGGTCGTTGTCAAAACGCCCGGTCTTGAGGTGGGAAAAATCTGGGCCGGTGGTTTCACTGATCGACTGCGGAATGCTCACCAGGGCCTGACGCGGGGAGCGGGCCACTGAAGTCTTGTAGTCGGGGGTCAGGGCTTTGGGGTG
This sequence comes from Pseudomonas morbosilactucae, assembly GCF_023241665.1. Classification (NCBI taxonomy): domain Bacteria; kingdom Pseudomonadati; phylum Pseudomonadota; class Gammaproteobacteria; order Pseudomonadales; family Pseudomonadaceae; genus Pseudomonas; species Pseudomonas morbosilactucae. The sequence goes on from NZ_JALQCX010000018.1 coordinate 12,700, forward strand.
CCAGTTGCGATCACGGATAACGAAACGACTGTTGTCTGCATCAGACATGTCGGTCTCCTGTTGTTGGATTTATGGAGCTGCCGGGGCAGTTTCAAACAACAGGACGCCCTAGAACATTGAAAAGCCGCCTTTTATCCATAACCAAATAGTTATGGATAAAGCCCCTCGCGATAGGCCTGCCCCACCTCACGCAGTACCTCGACACAGCCTTGCGCGGCCAGGGACAAAGGCAGGCTGGCATTGCTGGAGATGCCCACCGAGCCGCCCGGCTCCCGCAGGCCGAGGTCAATCTCCCGTAGGTCGCCATGGCCCAGGTCCAGGCGCACCGCGTCCAGCGGGGCAATCCACAGGGCGTCACTGGACAGGGCATAACGCCGGCTCAGGGCCACCGACAAGGTTTCCAGGCGCTGCTGGGGCTGACGGATGCCGCACTGCACAAAAAGGCTGTCGGCAAACTTGCGAATGGTGGTGCCGGCGAGCGGCAGCACCAGTGGATAACGTTCCAGGGCCTCGCGCTCCAGCGGCCCGTCGAACAGCGGATGCCCAGGCCGCGCCACCAGGGTCATGGACTCGCTGTACAGGTGCTCGAAACTCAGGCCCTGGATCTCCGGGCTTTCGGTCATGCGCCCCACCACCAGGTCCACATCGCCCACGCGCAGTTGCGACAGCAGGTAGGCGCTGGGCCCGGTGACCACGCTGACCACCAGCGCCGAATGCCGCTGATGCAGGCGCCGCACCACCTCGGGCAACAGCAGACTCTCGGCGGTGGAAAGCACCCCGAGACGCACCACCCCGGCGGCGTAATCGCCGCCGCGCAAGGTGTTGACCCCTTCGCGCAGAGCCTGCACCGACGGCCCGGCGTAATGCATGAAGGCCCGCCCGGCCTCCGTCAGGCTGAGCCCGGCCTTGCTGCGGGTGAACAGCGCCGTGTCCAGCAGTTGCTCCAGTTCCTTGAGGGTTTTCGACATGGCCGGCTGGCTCACCGCGAGCACGTCCGCCGCCCGTGCCAGGCTGCCCTGGCGGGCCATTTCAAGAAAACACACGAGGTGACGGAATTTGATGCGGGTGTCGATGTTCAATAGTGGGCCCCGAAGGTGTCGCGACAGAATCGATACGGCGGTGGGCAATGGTAACGTGCGCGCAAAACCCTGACGACCGGACTGGCGTCGCCCCCACTCACCAGCAACACTGATCAGCACAAAAAACGAGGATTCCCCCATGCTTTGGAAAAAAGGCCGGCGCAGCGACAACGTGGTGGATGCTCGCGATGACAGTGGCGGGGGCGGAGGCGGCATGCGTTTCGGCGGCGGCAAGGGCCTGAGCCTGACCGCCATCCTGCTGATCGTCGGCATTGGCTGGATCACCGGCCAGGACCCGATGCAGATCCTCGGGCAGTTGGCCGGGCAGATGGAACAGACCTCGGCCCCGGCCACCCCCCAGGCGCGCAAGGCTCCCCCGGCGAACGACGAGCAGGCGGAGTTCGTACGCGCCATCCTCGGCGACACCGAAGACACCTGGGGCCAGATTTTCCAACAGGCCGGGCGCCAGTATCAGCAGCCCAAGCTCATCCTGTTCCGCGGCCGGGTCAACTCCGCCTGCGGCGCCGCCAGTTCGGCCACCGGCCCCTTCTACTGCCCGGCTGACCAGCAGGTGTACCTGGACATGGACTTCTTCCGGGAAATGGCCCAGCGCTTTTCCGCCGCCGGTGACTTCGCCCAGGCCTACGTGATTGCCCATGAAATCGGCCACCACGTGCAGACCCTGCTGGGTGTCTCAGCCAAGGTCCAGGCGGCGCGGCAACAGGGTCGGCCGATGCAAGGCGACGGCGGCTTGCTGGTGCGCCAGGAACTGCAGGCCGACTGCCTGGCGGGGGTCTGGGCCTACCACGCGCAGAAACGCCTCAACTGGCTGGAACCCGGGGATGTGGAAGAAGCCCTGAACGCGGCCAACGCCATCGGTGACGACCGCCTGCAACAGCAAGGCCAGGGCCGTGTCGTGCCTGACTCCTTTACCCATGGCACCTCGGCGCAGCGGGTGCGCTGGTTCAAGACCGGCTTTGCCCAGGGCCAGGTCGGCCAGTGCGACACCTTTGCCGCCAAGAGCCTGTAGGTGCGTCGGCTACTGGCAACCTGGCTGTGCCTGGGCTGCCTCGGCGCCCAGGCTGCGGAACACGGGGTCAAGATCATCAGCCCCGAACGCCTGACCGTGGACGGCGGACAACTGGCCCTGGGCCTGAGCCAGGACTGGCGCCAGCCATTGCCCGAGGTGCAACGGGCGCTGATCATCGTCCACGGGCGGCTGCGCAATGCCCAGACCTACCTGCACAGCGGCGAGCGCGCCGCCGAGCAGGCCGGACAGCGCGCCACGACCCTGGTGATCGCTCCGCAGTTGCTCAATCAGGACGACATCGCCCGCCATCATTTGCCCGACGCCCTACTGCGCTGGAAGGGCAATGACTGGATGGCCGGCGCCCCGTCCAGCGGCCCCGTCACCTTGAGTTCCTACGCCGCGCTGGATGCCATCCTCCAACGCCTCAGCGATCGCAAACGCTACCCGGCACTCAAGCAGGTGGTGATTGCCGGGCACTCCGGTGGTGCCCAAGTGGTGCAGCGATATGCCCTGCTCACTGGCGAGCATGCCGAGCTGAAACAGGCCGGGATCGGTCTGCGCTACGTGATTGCCAATCCGTCGTCCTATGCCTACTTCGATGCCTGGCGGCCGATGCAGATCGTCAAGGACAGCTGCCCGGGCTTCAACGACTGGAAATACGGCCTGCAGAAGCTTCCGGCCTACGCAGCCGGGCACAGCGGCCGTGAGCTGGAACAACGCTATGTGCAGCGCGACATCACTTACCTGCTAGGGCAGCAAGACATCGACCCGCAGCACCCGGCACTGGACAAGGGCTGCGCCGCCGAGGCCCAGGGCGCCTATCGGCTGATTCGCGGGCACAACTACTTCGACTACCTCCGGCAGCGTCACCCGCAGGGGCTGATGCAACGCGTGGTGGAGGTGCCCGGGGTCGGGCATGACGGCGACAAGATGCTCACCTCGCCCGAAGGCCAGGCAGCACTTTTCCACTAGGCAGGAGCCGGCTTGCCGGCGAAAGCCCTCAAGCCAACAGCCATTCCCGCAACTGGGCACAATCCCGCGCATGCCAATCGGTCAGTTCCGGCCACGGATTATCCGGTAGGTTCACCAGCACCGTGCGCGTCCCGGCGGCGCGGCCACAGTCCAGGTCAAAGCGGTAGTCGCCCACCATGACCATGGCTTCAGGCGCCACTTGCCAGGCTTCGGCCAGCTTCAACAGCCCGCCCGGATGAGGCTTGGGCGGTGCTTCATCGCGACCCAGCACATCCTCCACGGCAAAGCAGTCCGCCAGGCCGATGGCCTCCAGGGTCACATGGGCCAGCTCCCGCGCATTGCGGGTAAGAATGCCCAGGCGATAACCGCGCCCCGCCAACTCACGCACCAGTTCCACGGCACCCGGTGCCGGGCGCGAACCCAGGGCCAGGTCGCGTTCATGCTCCAGCAGCCAGGCGTGCTTGGCCGCAGACTCATCGGCCGGCAACGCGGCCAGGTGGGTGAGGATGTCGTCTTGCGCGGGGATCGCCAGGGCTTGGCGAATCGCCGCAAAATCATGCACGGCCACGGTCAGGGTGCCGTCCATGTCGAACACCCAATGCCGAACGCCTGAGAGGCTCATGCCCAATCCTTGCGATGGCGAATCAGGCCTTCCTGGGTCACCGAGGCGACCAGTTGCCCGGCACGGTTGAACACGCTGCCCCGGGAAAACCCGCGGGAATTGCCGGCCCAGGGGCTGTCCATGGCGTACAGCAACCAGTCATCGGCACGCAGGTCAGCGTGGAACCACAGGGCGTGGTCCAGGCTGGCGACCTGCATGTCTTTCTGCCACACCGACTTGCCGTGGGGCAGCATCGAGGTGGTCAGCAGGCCGAAGTCCGAGGCGTAGGCCAACAGGTATTTGTGCAGTGCCGGGATGTCCGCCAGGGCGCCGTCTGCGCGGAACCAGACGTACTTCACCGGATCCATCGGCTGCGGGTTGTAGGGGTCTTTTTCGGTGACCGGGCGCACTTCGATGGGCTTGGGGCACAGCAGTTTTTCGCGCATGTGCTGAGGAATCAGGTGCGCACGCTGCTGGGTCAGTTCCAGCTCCGAGGGCAGGTTCTCCGGGCCGACCACCTCGGGCATGCTGCTCTGGTGTTCGAAGCCCTCTTCGTCGTACTGGAACGACGCGCTGCAGGTGAAGATCGGGTTGCCCTTCTGGATTGCCGTGACCCGGCGCGTGCTGAAGCTGCCACCGTCGCGGACCCGGTCCACTTGGTAGACCACCGGCAACGCGGCGTCCCCGGGGCGCAGGAAGTAACCATGCATGGAGTGCACATGCCGCGCTGCTTCAACGGTCTGGCTGGCGGCGGACAAGGACTGGCCGAGCACCTGGCCACCGAACAGCTGGCGGAAACCCAGGTCCTGGCTACGACCGCGGAACAGGTTTTCTTCGATCGCTTCCAGGGTCAACAGGTCGACCAGATCATCCAACACATGGCTCATTCAGACTCTCCTCACACAGAGCAATACCGCGCAGTCTTGGCTGCGGCGGTCAATTCAGTAGGCTGCTGCAAATAATCGGCACATTCTAAACGTGCCCGCCGGCTATCCATGCAAGGTTTCCAACCATTGTTCACGGGTGATGCGGTACAGCACGTGCCCGCGCAGCGGATGGTCGCCCGCCAGCGCAGGGTGGTCGAAATCGTCTTCGGGGGCCGGCTGCATGCCGATGGCCTGCATGACTTTCTGCGACGGCAGGTTGCTGCGGCTGGTGAACGCCACGATCTCTTGCAGGCTCAAGCGATCGAAACCGCAACGCAGCACCGTCCAGGCCGCCTCACTGGCGTACCCCAGCCCCCAATGCTCCTTGGCCAGGCGCCAGCCAATTTCCACGGCGGGGGTAAAAGACGCCTCGAAGCCCACCACGCCCAGGCCGGTGAAGCCGATAAAGGCCCCGGTGTCCTTGCGTTCCAGAGCCCAGAGACCAAAGCCGTGCTCGGCAAAATGCCCGCGCACGCGGCCGATCAGCGCGGCACTTTCCAGGCGGCTCAACGGCGCCGGAAAATAGCGCATGACCTGGGGATCGGCGCACATCGCCGCAAACTCCGCCAAATCGTCGTCATGCCATTGCCGCAACACCAGGCGTGCACTTTCGAGTTGCAGTATTGGCTCCATCGGTCCCCCTCCGTTCCCATGGGAGCCAGTCTACATCGCTGGTAGGATCCTTCACGGGTTCCTCTAAGAAAATGCCATGTCCTTGCCGCTGATTTACCACGACGACTACAGCCCCGAATTCCCTGCGGACCATCGCTTCCCCATGGACAAGTTCCGCTTGCTGCGCGATCACCTGGTGGCCAGCGGCCTGACCCGTGACGCCGACCTGCTGCGCCCGCAGCTGTGCCCGGCCGACGTGCTGGCCCTGGCCCACGACCCGAGTTACATCGAACGCTACATGAGCGGCGAGTTGTCCCGGGAAGACCAGCGGCGCCTCGGCCTGCCCTGGAGCGAAGCCCTGGCCCGACGCACCGTGCGTGCGGTGGGTGGCTCGTTGCTGGCCGCCGAACAAGCCTTGGAACACGGCCTGGCCTGCCATTTGGCGGGGGGCACCCACCACGCCCACTACGACTACCCGGCGGGGTTCTGCATCTTCAATGACCTGGCGGTGATCAGCCATTACTTGCTCGCCAGCGGCCGGGTCAGCCGAGTGCTGATCTTCGACTGCGACGTGCATCAGGGCGACGGTACCGCGCGGATTCTGCAACACACGCCAGACGCGGTGACCGTGTCGCTGCACTGTGAAAAGAACTTCCCCGCGCGCAAGGCCAGCAGCGACTGGGACATCCCCTTGCCCATGGGCATGGGCGACGCCGATTACCTGAAGGTGGTGGACGACGCCCTCAACTACCTGCTGCCGCTGTACCAGCCGGACCTGGTCCTCTACGACGCCGGTGTGGACGTGCACCAGGACGACGCCCTGGGTTACCTCAAGCTCACCGATGCCGGTGTGGCCGAGCGCGACGAGCGGGTCATGCGCCATTGCCTGGGCCGGGATATCCCCGTGGTAGGGGTAATCGGCGGTGGCTACAGCAAGGACCGCCAGGCCCTGGCGCGGCGCCACGGCATCCTCCACCACAGCGCCCAACGGGTGTGGCAGTCATCAGGCTGTCATTGAAGCGTGCTGGCGTTACCCACAATGCCTGTGGAACCGCCTGTGGATAACCTGAGCGAAAGCCCCTACAGGCCAGGCTGATCAAGGCCCACAGGAGCATGGTTGTTTTTTGATCAGCACTGTAGAGCGACGACAGCGGGGCATCCTCGGGTAGAATGCGCGGCTTATTCCGCCGACACCGCCCCTTTGCCATGACTCGATCCAGCCCTGCCCTTTCCCATCACGTCGTTATTATCGGTGGCGGCCCCGCAGGCTTGATGGCGGCCGAGGTGCTGAGCCTGGCCGGGGTTCGGGTCGAACTGTACGACGGCATGCCATCGGTGGGCCGCAAGTTCCTCCTGGCCGGGGTCGGCGGCATGAACATCACCCACTCCGAAGCCTACCCGGCCTTCCTTTCCCGTTACGCCGAACGGGCGCCGCAAATGGCCCCGCTGCTGCGGGAGTTTGGCGCCGAGGCCCTGTGCCAATGGATTCACGACCTGGGCATCGAGACCTTTGTCGGCAGTTCCGGCCGGGTGTTCCCCACCGACATGAAAGCCGCGCCGCTGTTGCGCGCCTGGCTCAAACGCCTGCGGGACGCCGGCGTGGTGATTCACACTCGCCATCGCTGGCTGGGCTGGCAGGCCGATGGCAGCCTGCGCTTCCAACATCCCGAGGGCGAATGCGCGGTACAGGCGGATGCCGTGATCCTGGCCCTGGGCGGTGGCAGTTGGGCACGCCTGGGCTCCGACGGCGCCTGGATGCCAGTGCTGGCAGAACGTGGCGTCGAGTTGGCGCCGTTGCAGCCGAGCAACTGCGGTTTCGAGGGGACGGGCTGGAGCGAACTGTTACGCAGCAAGTTCGCCGGCGCGCCGCTGAAAAACGTCGCCATCGGTCTCAACGACGATGTGCCACGCCTGGGTGAATGTGTGATCACCGCCGGCGGTGTCGAAGGCAGCCTGATCTATGCCCTGTCGGCATCGATTCGTGAGGCGATCCGGCAACACGGCCAGGCGACGATTCATATCGACCTGCTGCCCGGCAAGCCACGGGACAAGGTCCAGGCGGCCCTGGCCAAGCCGCGCGGTTCACGCTCAATGGCCAAGCACCTGCACAGCCAGTTGGGGATCGACGGGGTGAAAGCGGCGTTGTTGCGCGAACTGACGCCAGCGCAGACCTTCAATGACCCGGTCCAGTTGGCGGCGTCGATCAAGGCGCTGCCCTTGACGCTGGTCAGTACGCGACCACTGGACGAAGCCATCAGCAGCGCCGGCGGCGTGCCGTTCGAAGCGCTGGATGAGCAACTGATGCTCAAGCAATGCCCCGGAGTGTTCTGCGCCGGGGAAATGCTCGACTGGGAAGCCCCCACCGGCGGCTACCTGCTGACGGCCTGCTTTGCCAGCGGACGCCGGGCCGGATTGGGGATGTTGGAGTGGGTGAGGGGTAGGCGTTGAGCTGCAAGCTGCAAGCTGCAAGCTGCAAGCGTGGGGCTTTTCACTTACCGCTTGAAGCTTGCAGCTTGAATCCCCCAACTACTCCTAAGGCTTCCTTTTGCGCGGCCCGGTGTTGAATACGGGCACTTTGCGTACGGGTTTGGCCGCTGGCGCTTCGGCCACATCACCGCTGTCCACCCATTTGCCCAGGTTGCGTTTGCCGCCCCCGGAGGTTTTCGGCTTTTTGGGTTTCTTCGGCTTCTTGATCACCTGGCCACTGGCGTCGGTGTCCGGCACCCGGTGCTCCGGTTCGAAATCCTGCTCCATGTGACGGGTCAGGGTCTGGCGGGTCAGGGTCTCGATGGCCGACAGCAGGTTCACTTCGTCGGCACACACCAGGGAGATCGCCTCACCGGTGGCACCGGCGCGGCCGGTACGGCCGATGCGGTGAATGTAATCCTCGGCCACGATCGGCAGGTCGAAGTTCACCACCAGCGGCAGGTCTTCAATGTCCAGGCCACGGGCTGCCACATCGGTGGCCACCAGGATCTGGATTTCGCTGGCCTTGAACCGGTCCAGGGCGCGCTGACGGGTGGCCTGGGGTTTGTCGCCGTGGATGCCGTCGGCATTCACGCCCTGGCCTTGAAGTTTTTCCACCAGGGCGTCCACGCCGTTGCGGGTCTTGGCGAACACCAGCACCTGCTTCCAGCGGTTCTTGCGCAGCAGGTGGCTGAACAGCTCCGGCTTGCGCTTCTTGTCCACCGTCACCACCCATTGCTTGACGCTGCTGGCCGCCACGTTGCGCGGGCTGACTTCAATGCTCAGCGGGTCATTGAGCATCTGCCCGGCCAAGGCGCGGATAGCGTCGGAGAAGGTGGCGGAAAACAGCAGGGTCTGACGCTGCTTGGGCAGCGCGGCGTAGATGTCCTTGAGCTCTTCGGAGAAACCCAGGTCGAGCATGCGGTCGGCCTCGTCCAGGACCAGGGTCTGCAACTGGCTGAACTTCACCGCGTTCTGCCGGTGCAGGTCGAGCAGGCGGCCGGGCGTGGCCACCAGCAGGTCAATGCCTTTGCGCAGTTTCATCATCTGTGGGTTGATGCTGACCCCGCCGTACACCGCATAGGTGCTCAGCGGCAGGTGTTCGGCGTACTGGCGCACGCTCTCATGTACCTGCTCGGCCAGTTCCCGGGTCGGCACCAGGATCAGCGCACGCACCGAGTTGCTGGTGACCTTCGGCCCCTCCATGGTCAGCCGCTGCAACAGCGGCAAGGCGAAACCACCGGTCTTGCCGGTGCCGGTCTGGGCCGCCGCCATCAGGTCACGACCGGCCAGCACCGCAGGCACGGCCTGAGCCTGCACTGGGGTCGGGGTCTGGTAACCGAGGGTTTCGAGGGCGCGCAGCAAGGGTTCGATCAGGCCAAGGGTGGCGAATGTCATGGGGGTACCGTAGGAAAAAGTCAGCACAGGAAGGCAATGGGCGGCAGTTTACCTTAATTCAGGGCCGCACTCCCGGGCCGCACCGCAGGGCCCGAGACGCCCACGGTCAAGCCTGATGCGGTATGCTCGCCGCCCTCACACACCCCATGGCCTGACACGGGTCACCCGAGGACGCACAGCCCCGTCCCTCAACCCACTGCCGGGCCAATAAAGGAGTTCCAACCCCCATGGACAGCCAAAACCCCTTCCAGGCCCCCGCCGCCGAACTGCTCGCCAACCAGGCACCGGCCCAGAGCCCACGGCTCTACAGCGTCGCGGCGATCGGCCTGGGCACCTTCGTCGGCACCTCAGTGGCCGGCGCCTATTTCATCACTCAGAACCTCAAGGCGCTGGGACGTGAGCGTGAAATCAACAAGGTCTGGGCCATGGGCATCGGCATCTTTATCGCCATGACCCTGGCCGGCTTTCTGCTGCCGGACAGCGTCCCCGGGATCGTTTTCATCCTGCCGCCGATCTTTGCGATGAACACCTACGCCCGCCAGTTGCTCGGCCCACAGCTACAGATCCACGAGCACTTCTTCTCGTTATGGCGCGCGGTGGGTATCGGCCTGCTGTTCTCCCTGGTCGTGGTGGTGGCACTCATCGCCGTGGTGATGCTCAGCGGTTTTGAGTGACCTTCAGGGCTGAAACCAGAACGCCGGGCACTGCCCGGCGTTTTTTATGGCGCGCCGGTGCAACGCCTGGCCGCTGAACCCAACACCCGGCAAAACCACTGCCTAACGGCCATTTCAGCCCCTGGCCACGCAGGTTCCTTAGGACCGGTACTAAAAGCCCCCCTCTCGATGTACGGCACCCAGGCCACTGCCTATGATGCCCGCCGCCGGCACAACTCCTTATCCACACCCTCAGCGCGGACGCTTTAGCGGGCCTGTTCGCCAGGCGTTGCGCCGCGCTGCGTTTTTTTCAGGAATGGTTATGTCGAGCTTCACCTTGAACCCCTTGTCCCGCGCCAGCCGTCTCTGGATCGCCAGCCTGGGAAGCGCCCTGCTGTTGCCACTCAGTGGCATGGCCCTGGCCCATGAAGAACCCGTCACCAGCGCGCAGTCAGGCAGTGAACGCCGGATCAGCGGTCACTTCATCAACCTCCAGGCACTGACCGCCCACCCACAGCAGCGCACAGTCATCGAAGCGGGAACCGAACGCCTGCAGGAGGAAATCGGCCTGCGCATCCGCAACCTGGTGGCGCAGCCCAATGACCGCTTCAAAGACCTCCGAGTCATGACCGGTCAACTCGAAGGCCGCGCCCGCTCGCTGAGCCCGCCCGGGGAAATGACCCTGGTGGCCCGTGAGGACGGCAGCTTCATCGCCCTGCTGCCTGACGCCCACGCGATCATTCGCGGCCAGGCCAACGGCGAGCAGCAGTTGATCCGTCTCGACGCCCACCCCCAGGCGCCGGGCAACATCGACTACGTGGAAAGCGACGTGGTCGAGACGCCGCAGGTGTTGGAAACCCTGAGCGGCCAACGCAGCCTGCAACTCAACCGCAACGCCCAGGGCGAAACCGTGATCGACGTGCTCGCCGGTTTCTCCCAGGTAGCAGTCGACTACATCGGCGACCACGAAGCCTATGCCCTGGCCCAGATCGCCGCCGTCAACCGTGCCCTGAAACAGTCCCTGGTCCAGGGGGTGCGCCTGCGCCTGGTAGGAACTCAGGTGATCCCCGGTGACTACCCGATTACCGCCGCTGCCGGCACCGGCAGCCTGGGCAAGGTCAGCACCCTGTTCGCCGAAGGCATGAAGCAATACAGCCCTGACATGGTGGCGGCATTCGTCAAAGGCATACCCGGCGAAGACACTGCCGTGGGCTGGGGTTATGTCGGTGGCCGCTACACCATCAACTACGTCGGCTCGGCCGCCGTCTTCCGTCATGAAATCGGTCACAACGCCGGCGGCCATCACTGTTCCAACGGTTCCAGCTACAAATTCGGTCATAACAACGGCTCGGTCGGCAGCATCATGTGCGGCAACAACATCGGCTACTTCTCCAACCCCGATGTGAAAGACATCCGCGGGGTGCCGATTGGCGATGCACGCACCGCCAACATGGCGCGGGTATGGCGTGAAAACGCGGCAAGAATGTCCGCCTTCGCCCCTGCCGTGGTGCCCCTGGCCGAGGAACAGTCGAGCCGGACCCTCGAAGAGCGGGTCAGCCTGGACCAGAACCAGTGGCGCTACTTCCCGATTGACGTGGCCCCTGGCACAGAGCGCCTGGTGTTCATGATCACCAGCGGCGAGCGCACCGAGCACCCGGCAGCCACCCAGTTGCTGATCAAGCGTGGCGCCCAGCCGAGCCTCAGCGATTACGACTATCGCTCCCAGGAAAGTGCCGGGCCGTCGCTGGGGGTGAACAACCCGCAAGCCGGCCGTTGGTACCTGGCCGTGCGTGGCAACAAGAGCAAGGCCGTCTCTGACCTGGCCCTCGATGGTTTCAGCTACGCCAACCCGAGTGAAACCGCCCAGGCGCGTTACCTGAAGCTGGTGGCGACCTCGTCGGTGGACGGCAAGGACACTGCCAGCGTGGCTGAATTGCTGCTGGCCGACGCCAAGGGCCAATCGCTGCCACGCAGCAGCTGGCGTGTCCTGTCCACCAGCAGCGCCGTGGCCGGCTCCGCCGCAGGGGCTCACGTCCTCGACGGCAACCCCAAGTCCTACTGGAGCTCCGCCGCCGGTGCGCGCTACCCCCACGAGATCGTGATTGACCTGGGTGCAGACAGCCGCTTCTCGCAGTTGCATTACCTGCCCCGCCAGGACGCAGGCCAGGCCGGCAACATCAAGGGCTACCAGGTGTATGGCAGCAACAACCCAAGCGGCACCTGGAACTTGCTCGCCGATGGCGAATTCAGCGCCGACAACCAAGTCAAGGCAGCGTCGCTGAAGCCTGTGGATGCGGGCCAAGCCCCCGTGCCGGTCATCAATGGCAAGAGCCAAGCCAACGCTGGGGACAAGATCGTGCTGGACGCTTCCGCCTCCAGCGATCCGCAAGGCAACGCCCTGAGCTTCACCTGGCAAGCCTCGCCCAAGCTGGACTTCAGTTTCGCTGGCGCGCAGATCAGCTTTACCGCCCCCGAACTGACGGAGGACACCCGCTACGCCTTCACCCTGACCTTGAGCAACGGCAAGCAAAGCAGCACCCGCACCCACGACGTGCTGATCAAGGGCAAAGCCGCCACCGCCAGTTGCAAACCCGAGTGGAAAGTCGGTGGCACCTACGTCGCCAATGATGTGGTGCAGTGGAAAGGTCGTCAGTACCAGGCTCGCTGGTGGACATCCGGCAGCGAGCCGGGCACCCCCTCGTTCACCGGGCCCGATGGCGCCGGCAAAGTCTGGCGTGACCTCGGCCCCTGCCAGAGCGGTGGCGATAAACCGAGCGAACCGCCCGTGGAAGAGATCAAGCCGCCGGTGGCGATTATTGGCGGCGCGACCCAGGCCAAGGGCGGTGACACGGTCTACCTCAACGCCACTGACTCCAAGGACCCGGCCGGACTGGCCCTGAGTTACAACTGGAGCCTGAGCCCCAGCGTGGGCTTCCAGGCGGCGGGCTCACTGATGAAGTTCGTCGCCCCGAACGTCGCCCAGGACACGACCTACAAGGTCACCCTGACGGTGAGCAACGGCAAACACAGCGCAACCCGCGTGCATAACGTCAAGGTCCTGGCCGACACCGTGGAAAAACCCGTCGGCTGCCAAGGCCCATGGAGCCCGGCAGGCACCTACTGGGAAAACGATAAGGTCAGCCACAAGGGGCGCTTCTACACCGCTCGCTGGTGGACCAAAGGCAATGAGCCGGGCAACCCGGCGTTCACCGGCATAGAGGGCGCCGGCAAGGTCTGGCGTGACGAGGGCGCCTGCAACTGATACACGGGCGGTCGCTGACCCTGCTTCAGCGGCCGCCCCTGCCCCTCACCGCCTGGCTGCTCAGGCCACCTCTTGCTGGACCACCGCCTTGGGCTTGCGCCACTGAGGCAAGCCGATCAGCACCACGGCACTGATAATGACCACCATCGCCAGGGCCTCTTCCATCCCGATGGTCTCGCCCACGAACACGATGCCCAGCAACACCGCCACCGCCGGATTGACATAGGCGTAGCTGGTCGCGGCCGCCGGGCGCACGTTTTTCAGCAGGTACATGTAGGCGTTGAAGGCAATGATCGACCCGAAGCCGGTCAGGTAGGCCAAGGCGGCCCAACCTTCCAAAGGCGGCATGCTGTCCAATTGCTCGCCGCTCATGGCACTGGCGATCAACAGCACCACCCCGCCCACAAGCATTTCCGCGGCGCTGGCCATTGCCCCTTGAGGCAGCGGCAAGTGCTTGCTCCAGACCGAACCGAAGGCCCAGGCCGCCGCTGCAAACAGCAACAACGCCGCGCCCAGGGGGCTCGATTGCAGGTTGGAGCCCAGGTTGAGCATGCCGATACCAATCAGCCCAAGGGTGATGCCGGCCCACTCCAGGCGGGTGTTGCGCGCGCCCCAGAAGTAACCGCACAGCAGGGTGAACAGCGGCACCGTGGCCACTGCGAGGGCCGCAACGCCGGAAGTCACGCCCGTGTGCTCGGCCACACTGACCGCGCCGTTGCCGCAACTGAGCAGCAGGATGCCGATCATCCCGGCGGCCTTCCACTGCGCCCAGGTGGGTGCCGGCACGCCGCGCCAGCGCAGGTAGCCATACATCAGCGCGCCGGCGATCACGAAACGGATGCCCCCCAGCATCAGCGGCGGCCAGTACTGGACGCCGATGCGGATCACCAGATAGGTCGACCCCCAGATCACATACAAGGCAAAAAACGCCGCGATCAGCGGCAAGGGAAAACGGCGTGAACCAGGCATGGGGGGAGCACTCGCAGGCAGGCAAGAAAGAGCCTTATTCTAAAAAAGCCGGTCACGATAACTAAGCTACAAAAACTGTTTAAAAGGCCCATACACTTTTCAAACCCTTGAGTTAAGGGCTATATACCGTGCTTTCGAAAGCCGGCCACTTTAGGAGCCTTGGATGGACAAATACGACCGCATGCTGCTCGCCGGCCTGCTGGAAAACGGCCGGGCGAGCTACGCCGACCTGGCGCGCAAGGTCAACCTGTCGCCCCCGGCCGTGGCCGAGCGCGTGGCCAAGCTGGAGGCCAGCGGCGTGATCACCGGTTATCAGGCCAAGGTCGACATGGCCAAGCTGGGGCTACCGATCCAGTGCGTGATCGAACTGCGCCTGGCGCAACACGGCAACCAAAAGGCCTATGACGAGTTGATCAGCATCCCGCAACTGACCGAATGCCACCGGGTGACCGGCGACCCCTGCGTAATCATGCAAGCGGCCGTGGGCTCGATGCCGGAACTGGAGGAACTGATCAACCGGGTGGCTCAGTTCGGTTTCAGCAAAACATCCATTGTGCTGTCGAGCGCCATCGAGCGGCGCGTGCCCCTGGGGCAACTGGAAAACGCCACCAAGCCAGGCTGACGCGAGCGGCTGCGGCCGAGGCTAGACGCCGCGCTGACGCTTGAGGTGCTCGGGGATTTTCGCTGCAGGGACCTTCTGCAACTTGCACAGAAAATCATGGGACAGCTCGCGCAAACCGTGGGTTTGGCGCAGCTCCTGGGCCAGGTGCGCGGTGAGGTTGGCGGCCATCTCGGCATCGGCCATGGCCCGGTGAGCCTGACCGGTGTGGGGCAGGCTGGCGTAAGTGGTCAGGGTGCCAAGCTTGTGGTTCGGTGCCGCCGGCATCAGACGTCGGGCCAGCAACAGCGAACAGGCAAAATTCTGCAAGCGGGTGCGCTTGATCCGGCCCAGTTCGAAATCCCAGAACTTCTGGTCGAACGCGGCGTTGTGGGCCAGCAGCGGCGTGGTGCCGACAAACTCGTTGACCTCGTTCATCACCTGCTCCGCCGACGGCGCACTGCGCAGCATGGCGTTGCTGATGCCGGTCAGTTGCTCGATAAACGCCGGCACGCGCACGCCAGCGTTCATCAGGCTTTGGTAACGCTCGACGATGCGCCCCTGCTCCAGGATCACCACGGCAATTTCGGTGGCCCGGCAACTGCTGCTCGGGGAAATGCCAGTGGTCTCAAAGTCGATGACTGCAATGCGTTCCAAACCTGTGGAGCTCCGTAAACAAAGGGTCGATATTCAGTTCTTCAGCAGTAACGCGCCTTCAATCGGCACGTAGCGGCTGGCGGCGCGGATCAGCGAATTGGCGGTGAGCCCCGGCACGCCATACGCCACCGCTTGCACACCGTGCTTGTGGATGATGCGCTCCAACAGCATGTCGAAATCACCGTCGCCGGAGGCCAGCACCACTTCGTCGACATGGGCCGCAGCATCCATGATGTCGATGGTGATGCCCACGTCCCAGTCGCCCTTGGCCGAGCCGTCGCTGCGTTGGATATAGGGTTTGAGTTTTACCGTGAAGCCGAGGTTGCGCAGGATCTGCTGGAACTGCTGCTGCTTGCTGTCACCCCGGTCGATGGCATAGGCATAGGCCTCGACAATCTGCCCCTGCTTGCTGATATCCGCCCACAAGGCTGCGTAGTTGAAGTGGCAACCATAGGCCTGACGCACGGTGTAATAGAGGTTCTGGACATCGGCGAACACCGCGATTTTCTTCACCGCTAATCCTCATGGCGCTGACGCGCATAGGCTGGGTCGGGACTCGGGGCCCGAAAAGTCGCCCAGTATGCCAGCGCAAAGGAGTGTTCCGCGAATAATCGATCCGCGGCACGGGACGCCGCGGATCGAGGGTCGATCAGACGAAGGAGTCGTCGTCGGAGAACAGCGAGCTGTCGTCGTCGCCATAGTCGGCGTCGCTGAGGCCGCCCTGGTCGTTGTTGCCCCAGTTGTCGTTGTTGGCCAGGCGCGGCTCGTCATTGCCCCAGCCACCCGTATCACTGGCCGGTGCGGGCTCTTCCTTGATCACCTCAACGATTTCCTGAGGCTGCTGCTGGCTGTGGAACAGGCTGCTGATGCCCTGCGCCAGCATCACCCCGCCCGCCACACCGGCTGCGGTTTTCAGGGCACCGCCGAGAAAGCCGCTGCCGGCGGCGGGAGCCTGTTGGGGTGGTGGTGCATAGTTTTGCTGGCCGGCGCCATAGCCCGGCTGCCCTGAACCGTAGTTTGGCGGCGGGGCATTGAAGTTCTGTTGCGGCGCGACGCCAGCGGAAGGCCGGCCCGGCTCACGCCAGCCGCCTCCTGAAGATGGCGGTGCACTCGGCGCCGGAGCCGACTCTCGGGGCCCTCCACCAAAGATGCTGGAAAGAAAACCGCCACTGCTGGGGGCCGCTGCCGGCGCCTGGGCCTTGGCTTGCTGCAGGGCGTCTTGCAGTTGCTGGACCTGCTGGTTCAATTGCTGGTTCTGTTCATCGAGACTCTTGAGTGCAGCCTCCTGCACCAGAATCGCCTGGGTCATGAAATACCCCGCCGTGGGCTGGCGGGTCAGATGCTCCTTGATCAACGCCTCGGCCTGGGCGTCACGCGGGGCTGAATCCTTTTCGGCTTGCTGCAACCGTGAAAACAGTCCATCGATCAGGGTTTGCTCTTGGTGGTTCATGGCGACCTCTTTAGATTGCCGGTAGGAATCTGGTCCTTGGCCAGTGTGGCCAGGGTGCGCACCAGTAATGGGGCCTGCCATCGGGCTTTCAATGGCCTTTACCCAAGCTTTACGTTTGCTCGTGGCCCGGCTGCATCGGTTAAAGTGGCGGACCGCTTTGCGACCTGCGACCCCAATCGATGAATCCATTAGATGTACTCCGCGACTCGCTGTATTTCTTCCGCCGTCACCTGGGGCAGATCGCCCAGCTGTGCCTGCCGCTGGTGGTGTTCGAGGCCCTGCTGCAACACGCGGTGGACACTGCCCTGGGGCCAGAGGCTTCGCCCGGCTACAGCCTGGTGGTGGGGTTGCTGCTCTACCCGCTGTACACCGGTGCGCTGATTCTGTTCCTCGACGCCCGCAGCCGCGGCGAGTCGCCCCGCACCCGCGATGTGCTGGCCATGGCCCTGAGCCTGTGGCCACGCTTCGCCCTGCTGACCGCGGTCAGCACTTTGCTGATCATGCTCGGCTTGTCGCTGTATTTCCTGCCCGGGCTGTGGCTGATGGTGATGCTGGCATTCGCCGAGTACCTGCTGGTGCTCAAGGGCCTGCATCCGCTGGCGGCGATCAAGCAAAGCTTTCGCCTGAGCCGGGGGCATTTCCTGCGCATCCTGGTGTGCATCCTCTGTGTGATGGTGCCGCTGTGGCTGCTCAAGCGCGCCAGCCTGGAGGTCTACCCGGAGCCGCAGAACGCCATGCTTTCGCTGCTGATCGACAGCACCCACAGCTTTTTGCAGTTGTTCACCTGCGTGGTGTTGTACCGCCTGTTCACCCTGGTCAGCGAACGTGCCGAACGCCCCTGAATAGTGCGCTGGCCGCTCTGCCCCTTGGGCTGCGGCCACGCTCTCGGTTATGCTCGGGCGCACTCCTGGATCGCCATAAGCCGAGCCGATGACCCGTCTACTTCGCTCCATCCTGTTGGCCCTGCTGTTAATCATGATGCTGCTCGCCAGCCTCACCTACAGCCTGACTTGGCGCCCCGAAGCCAAGGCCCCGGCACCCGTCAGTTGCAGCGCCGGCGCCAGCCCGCTGGTGCCGGGCCAGGCGCTCAAGGTGATGACCTGGAACGTCCAGTACCTGGCCGGCAAGCGTTATGTGTTCTGGAACGACCAGGCCCATGGCGAGGATGAGCAGCCCACCGTCGAGGACATGGCCTTCAGCCTTGATGAAGTGGCCCGGGTCATTCGGGACGAACAACCGGACCTGGTGCTGTTGCAGGAACTGGATGACGGCGCCAAGGCCAGCGACTACCAGAACCAGCTCAAGCTGCTTCAGGAACGCCTCACCGACCTCTACCCCTGCAGCACCCAGGCGTTCGACTGGAAAGCCGACTTCGTACCCTGGCCCCAGGTGTTCGGCAGTGTCGGCCGGCAACTGGCAACCCTCAGCCGCTACCGCATCGAACATGCCGAACGCGTGCAATTGCCGGTTGCTCCGGCGAACCTCTTCAGCCGCCAGTTCCAGCCCAAGGACGCCTTGCTGGTGAGTTACCTGCCCATCAGCGACGGTGGGCAGATCGCGGTTCTCAACACCCACCTGGAACGTCCGCGACGGGCTGATGACACCCTGAAAACCCAAGTCACGGCGATTGCCAAGGTGCTGGACAAGTTCGAAGGCCGGGGCACACCGTGGCTGATCGGCGGCGACTTCAACTTGCTGCCCCTGAGCCAGTACCAGCGCCTGGCCCCGGAACAGCGGGCGCCTTACGCCGCCGATAGCGCGCTGCACGTATTGTGGGACAAGTACCCGATGATCCCGACCAACACCCAGGCCAGCGGCGTCGATCGCGCCAACTGGCTGACTCACTACCCCAACGACCCAAGCCTCAGCGGCCCGGACCGCACCGTCGATTACCTGTTCTACAGCCCACGGATCAAACGGGTGGAAGCCCGGGTGAGGCAGGACGACACCTTGCGCATCTCTGACCACTTGCCCGTGCTGGCGCGCTTCCTGTTGCCGGCCGCGCAGTAGCGACCGCCCCTATTTGCGCGGCTTGACCCGGGCCGTGGCTTCGGCCACCAGCGGGTCGTCCGGCCAGTAGTGTTTCGGGTAGCGGCCCTTGAGGTCCTTCTTCACCTCCGCGTAGGTGCTGCGCCAGAAGTTCGCCAGGTCCTGGGTCACCTGCACCGGACGCCGGGCGGGCGACAGCAGGTGCAACTTCACCACCTGCCGGCCACCGGCGATGCGCGGGGTCTCGGCCAGGCCGAACAACTCTTGCAGGCGTACCGCGAGAATCGGCGGCTGCTCGCTGTAGTCCAGGCGGATCGACGACCCCGAGGGCACCGACAGATGCTGCGGTGCCTGCTCTTCAAGGCGCTGGGGCAGCGGCCAGGGCAGCAGGTTATGGAGCATATTGGCCAAGTGCAGATTGGCGAAATGGCTCAGCCGCGAAACCTTGCCCAAGTAAGGCCGCAGCCAGTGTTCCAGATCCTTGAGCAAGGCACTGTCGCTGACATCCGGCCATTCGCTCTGCCCCTTGGCGCTCAGCTCAAGTTGCCGCAGCAAGGCCACCCGCGCCTGCCACTGGCGCAGCTCCGGGGTCCAGGGCAGCAGCTCCAGGCCCTTGCGCCGCACCAGGTTGACCAGCGCCTGGCTGCGCGCCGTTTCATCCAGACCGGTCAAGGGTTCACGGCTGAGCACCAGCTCACCCACCTTGCGCTGGCGCTCGGCACGCAGCACGCCTTCTCGCTCGTCCCAATCCAGTTGGTCGACGCTGCGCACCTGCTCGGCAAGCACGGAGTCGAACAGCGTCGGATCAAAATCCGCCGCCAGGTAAATACGCTCTTCGCGCTGCCCCTGGCGGCTGCCCAAATCAGCAATCACCAGCCACGGCTGCTTCATCAGGTTGTCGGCTTCACTGAACAACGCCGCGCGGCCGTTGGCCAGGCGATATTCAGCACCACCCGGACGGCGTTGCTGGGCGACTCGATCCGGATAGGCCAGCGCCAACAAGGCGCCGAGCCAGCGGGGATGTTCAGGGTCGGCCACCGGCTCACTCGCCGGCCCGCGCAAGTAACCGCGATATTGCCGGGCCAATTGTCGCGCCCGCTGCACGCCACCCTGAGCGCCACGGGCAGCACGCGCCTCACCGGCGAGCAAGGACAGGCGGCTGTGCAGATCAGCGCCGGCGCCGCGCAGGATGTCCCGCTCGCCGAGCAACGCCGCCACGTCACAGGCCATGTTCGCCAAGCCCAGGGCCTGGCCGCGCAGCAACAAATGGGCGATCCGCGGGTGCGCCGGCAACTCGGCCATGGCCTGGCCATGACGGGTCAGACTGCTGTCCTCGCCAGCCGTGATGTTCAGAGCGCCCAGGCGTTCGAGCAAATCCTGCGCCTGTGCATAAGCCGCCCCGGGCGGCACGTCCAGCCACACCAATTGCCCCGGGGTCACGCCCCAGCGCGCCAGTTGCAGGGCCAGCCCCGCGAGGTCGGCCTGGAGAATTTCCGCGCTGGCGTAGGCGGCCAGTTGCTCGTGCTGGTCTTCGGACCACAGGCGGTAACACACCCCCGGTTCCAGGCGCCCGGCGCGGCCGGCGCGCTGGGTGGCGCTGGCCCGGGAGATGCGCTGGGTATCGAGGCGGGTCATGCCGCTGCCCGGATCGAAACGCGGCACCCTGGCCAGGCCGGCATCAATCACCACCCGCACACCGTCGATGGTCAGGCTGGTTTCGGCAATGTTGGTGGCCAGCACTACTTTGCGCTGGCCGGCGGGGGCCGGGTCGATGGCCGCCCGCTGCGCCGCCAGGTCCAGTTCGCCGTGCAACGGGCAGAGCAACACATCACTGCCCTCGCCCAGGGCCTCGACCAACTGTTGATGGACCCGGCGAATTTCCGCCTGCCCCGGCAGGAACACCAGCAAGCTGCCGTGTTCGTCGTTGAGGGCTTCAAGAATGGTTTGCAGCACCCGGGGCTCGATGAACTCCCCAGCCTGGAACGGCCGTCCCCAGCGCTGCACCACCGGGAACATGCGGCCCTGGCTGCGCAGGATCGGCGCATCATCCAGCAGCCCGGCCAGGCGCTCGCCTTCCAGAGTGGCCGACATCAGGAGGATTTTCAGCGGCTGTTCATCACGGAACAATTCCCGGCCGTTGAGGCTCAAGGCCAGGGCCAGGTCAGCGTCCAGGCTGCGCTCGTGGAACTCATCGAAAATCAACAGGCCCACGCCTTCCAGGGCCGGGTCGTCCTGCAGGCGCCGGGTGAGGATGCCCTCGGTAACCACTTCGATCCGAGTCTTGGGACCGACCTTGCTGTCGAGGCGGATCCGGTAACCCACGGTCTCGCCGACTTTTTCTCCCAGCTCACTGGCCAGGCGCTCGGCCGCCGCACGCGCTGCCAGACGCCGGGGTTCGAGCATCAGGATGGTCTGTCCGGCCAGCCAGGCTTCCTGCAACAGTGCCAAGGGCACGCGGGTGGTCTTGCCGGCACCGGGCGGCGCTTCGAGCACCGCTTCGTGGCGTGTCGCCAAGGCTTCACGCAGTGCAGGTAAAACTTCATCGATTGGCAGAGAATTCATGCTGGCTCCAAAACAGAGGCGCGAGTATAACGGCGAACTGCCTGGCGTTAATCACGGTCTGACCTCAAACCGACAACGCTTTATCGACCTTTCATCACGTGCTTGCTCAGGAGATTTCCATGCGTATTCCCTTCCGTGTCATTGGTGGCGTCCTGGTCGCCAGCCTGCTGACCCAGGTCACGGCCTGCGGTTCGATCTTCTTCCCGGATCGGCGCGGCCAGATCGAAGGCAAGCTCGACCCGGTGGTGGTGGCCCTGGACGCCGTGGGCCTGCTGTTCTACGTGATTCCCGGGTTGATCGCCTTCGGCATCGACTTCGCCACCGGCGCGATCTACCTGGAGCCGGGCAAGACCGCACAGATCGCCCCGGAAAAACTCCAGCAAGCCATCGGCGCCGACGGCAAGGTCGACAACCGCAAGTTGCAGGCGATCCTCGAAAGCGAACTGGGCGGCAGCTTTCCCCTGGATGACCCACGTCTGATCCAGCACAAAGGCAGCGTGCAGCAACTGGCGCTGTACGGCCTGAAACCTTCTGCCTGAATGCACCGCTGAAGGAACCTCGCGCATGAGCAGCAGCCCGGAACACGCCCGCCTGTTACGCCTGGCCACCCGGGCCTCGCTGGCGGTGGCGAGCATCCTGATCGTCAGCAAGGCCATCGCCTGGTGGCTAAGCGGTTCGGTCAGCCTGCTGGCCGGGCTGACCGACTCGCTGCTGGATGGCGCGGCCTCCTTTCTCAACCTGCTGGCTGTGCACTACGCCCTGCGCCCGGCCGATGACGACCATCGTTACGGCCACGGCAAGGCGGAATCCCTGTCGGGCATGGCCCAGGCCCTGTTCATTGCCGTCAGTGCAGTGCTGATTGCCTTCCAGGCCGTTGAACGCCTGAAAAACCCCGAGCCTCTCGGGGCGCCCTGGATCGGCATCGGCGTAATGCTGCTGTCACTGGCGCTGACCGTGGCGTTGCTGATGGTGCAGCACCGGGTGATCCGCGAAACCGGTTCCACCGCCGTGCGCGCCGACTCGCTGCACTACCGCTCCGATCTGCTGCTCAATGCCAGCATCCTGGTCGCACTGGTGCTGGCGAGCTTCGGCTGGCAACAACTGGACGCCTGGTTCGGTTTGGCGATTGCCGTCTACATCCTCTGGAGCGCCCTGCAGATTGCCCGCGAAAGCGTTGCCGTGTTGATGGATGAGGAACTGCCGCCAGACGTCAGCCAGCACATGCTGGAACTGGCCTGCAGTGTGCCCGGAGTGTTGGGGGCCCACGATTTGCGCACGCGCATTTCCGGCAATCACTGGTTCGTGCAACTGCACCTGGAATTGCCGGGGGAACTGAGCCTATCGGTGGCCCACAGCATCAGCGATCAAGCTGCCGACGCCATTCACACCGCCTACCCACGGGCCGAAGTGCTGGTGCACGCCGACCCGCAAGAAGTGGTTGAGGCCGCCCGGGCTCAGTAAGTGACCTGGTAGCCGCGCGAACTCAGGCAATTGCCCTGGGCCTGACGGTAGGTCTGCACCACTTGGGGCGCTGGCGGGTAGGTCATTGCCGCCGGGTCGAAGCCGCTTTGCTGCACTGCCCAGCGATAGCAATCGTAGCGATCCTGATCGACCTGTTGCGGGGGCTGGCCGTTGATGGGGTAGGCCACCACGTCATACCCGCTGTTGACCGGTTGCGGCTGCGCCACCGGCGGCTCGACCACTACATATTCTCGGGTATTGGCTTCGTAGGTGTAGTAGGCGCCGGCGGCGAGGAAGAACAGCGCGCTGCCGATCCATACTTCACGGGCATAGTCCGGCAGGTAGCCCACGCGGATCCCGTAGGGCGGCCGTACCACGACATAACGCGGACCCTGGGGCTGGTACCAATAGCCACCGGAGAAGAAATAGTCGCGCCCACGGTAAGGCACACGAAAGTTGCGATCCGGAAACCGATCGACCACGTAACCCGGCCGGTGTTGCGGGCCGGGGCCCCAACCATTGCCACGGCCATCCGGACGACCCGGCCAGCGCTGATCGTTGCTCGGACGCGCCCCTGGGCCGCCCGCTTGCCAATGCTGATTGCCGTCGTTGCGCCGTGGAATGTCCTGGTAGTAGCCCCGTTGCGGTTCCTGGGTCTGCCGAACGGTGTCGGGGCGCCCCTGGATCGGCAGGTTATTGCCCGGCTGCGACACTGGGCGGCCCTGGCCATTCGGGTCTTGCTGGGGGCGATCTTGCTGCTGACGGTTTTGCCACTGGCCACCGGCGTTCTGGCCGTTGTGTTCGAACTTCTGGCTGTTGTCGCCCCGAATGATTTCATTCTGTGGACGCGGCGCATTGTTCTGGGAACGGCCCTGCGCCGCCTCATTACGGCCCGGGTTCTGCTCACCGCGGCCCGGGTTGCCTTCCGGGCGACGCTGGCTGTTGTCAGGGCGCTGTTGATTGTTTTCCGCCCGCGGCTGGCTCGGTGCCGGACGCGCTTCGGGGCCACGCTGCCCCGCATTGTTATTACCGCCGTGGGGAGGCCGTTGCTGGCCCTCATCATGCTCTTCTGCCAGGAGCTGGGTCGTCACACTTGCACACAGCAAACCAACACCTGCCAAACGCCAGATGCGCGATTTCATGCTATTCCTCACTGCGGATGGGGGCCTGAACATAAGACTGGAAAAGCACAGGCGCGTTCGGCGACAGATTATCAGTCGCGCAACTTATTTCGCAGGCAATAAAAAAGGGCGACCCGTCGGCCGCCCCTTGAGATTTTGTCCGTGCTCGACGCTTTTGACGCCGGCTCACCTCACGCCGTCTTCTGGACAGTGTGTAGCCCGGGGGCCGACTCAACCCTGTGGGGTTGGCGACCGCGGCAGGCCTGATTCGGCGGGCCGCATTGGACTCTGTGTCCGGGCAGTGATTCTGGTGATAAGAATAGGCCTATGGGGCCGACAGCGGATTGCGAATATTGCTCAATAAAACACTACTTGCGCAATTTTTAACCCTAGATAGATAATCTGTCGCAATATTTAAGACAAAGGCCCGAACGATGAGCAAACTCGACCGCTACGACCTAAGTATTTTGGCGGAATTGCAACGCGACGCGCGCATCTCCAACCAGGAACTGGCCGAGCGCATCGGCCTGTCGCCGTCCCCCTGTTCGCGCCGGGTCAAGCAACTGGAAGACGACGGGTACATCAGCCGCCAGGTCGCACTGCTGGACCGCAAGATGCTCGGCCTGAGCCTGACCGCCTACGTGCTGATCGGCATGGATCGGCACACGCCGGAGCGTTTCGAGAACTTCGAAGCGGCGATCCGCAACCTGCCCCAGGTCCTGGAGTGCAGCCTGGTGACCGGAATGGACGCCGACTATCAGCTCAAAGTGCTGGTGCCAGACATGGACCACTACCAAAAACTGCTGCTGGGCCACTTGACCCGCATCGAAGGCGTGACCAGCGTGCGCTCCAGTTTCGTGCTCAACCAAGTACTGAACAGCACGGAACTGCCCCTGACCCACCTGCGCAGCTAATCCTGACCACCTCCCCCTGTAGCCAGCTTGCCGGCGAAGAGGCCCTTCAGAGTGGCGTTGACCCGGTGGGCGCTATCGCTGGCGAGCCAGCGCCTATATAAGCCGGGCACGAGGTGTGGGCTGTGGCGACGTAACGCACGCAGATCAATGCTTGGCCAGTATCCCTTGGCGTATACTCGCCCCGCCTTTTTTGCCCTGCCTGCGCTGGAGAAAGTCGATGGATCCTGCCGTATTCGAAGAGTGGATGATGACCGGACTGGTCAGCATCCTGATCATTTTCATGGGTTTCATCGTCTGGGACCTGGCGAAGAAATCCAAAGCCGGGCGCTTTGGTTCCTTCATCCTGTTCTTCGTCCTTGGCCTCGGTGTGGCCGCCTTCATCATCAAGAGCGTGGTGATCGGCCTGATCGAGTCGGGCGCCCTATAGGCGCGCCGGCACTTCCTTCCACTGGCCCTCATCGAGCCCCTCAAGGGTCCAGTCACCGATGCGCACACGCACCAGACGCAGGGTCGGCAACCCCACCGCGGCGGTCATGCGCCGCACCTGACGGTTGCGCCCCTCGCGAATCACCAGTTCCAGCCAGTGGGTGGGCACACTCTTGCGAAAACGCACCGGCGGGTTGCGCGGCCACAGCTCGGGCTCATCGAGTTGACGCGCCTCAGCCGGCAAGGTCATGCCGTCATTCAACTCAACACCATCACGCAAGCGCTGCAACTGCTCGGCACTGGGCTCACCCTCGACTTGCACCCAATAGGTCTTGGCCAGCTTGTGCTTGGGGTCAGCGATCCGCGCCTGCAGCTGGCCGTCATTGGTCAGCAGCAGCAAACCTTCGCTGTCCCGATCCAGGCGGCCTGCCGGGTAGATGCCGGGGATGGCGATGAAATCCTTGAGGGTCGCCCGCCCTTCACCGTCGCTGAACTGGGTCAGCACATCAAACGGCTTGTTGAACAGGATCAGCTTCGGCTCGGCCGGCGGCGCCTTGGCGATGCGGCGGGGAGCGGAGGAAGACGCAGGCTTCACGCCGGGGCGGCGAGAAGGGGGACGCAGAGGACGGGACATGGCGAAGGGAAATCTAACGTTCAGGGCCACTTATCCTAGTGGCCCGAACGCCAAATAACCATCCCGCAATCAGCGGAACGGCGGTTCGTCGAAGCTGCGCAGTTTGCGCGAATGCAGGGAGTTGAGCTCGGTACGCAGCAGGTCTACCGCCTCGATACCGATCTTCAAGTGCTGGCTGACCGCACGCTCATAGAAGGCGTTGGCCGAACCCGGCAGCTTGATTTCACTGTGCAGCGGCTTGTCCGAGACACACAGCAAGGTGCCGTAAGGCACTCGCAGGCGATAGCCCTGGGCCGCGATGGTGCCGCTTTCCATATCTACCGCCACGGCGCGCGACAAGTTGATCAGCGGCCGTTCCTGGGCCCAGCGCAATTCCCAGTTACGGTCGTCGTAGGTCAACACGGTGCCGGTGCGCAAGCGCTTCTTCAGATCGTCGCCCTTCTCCCCGGTCACGTTCGCCGCCGCCTGTTGCAGGGCCATCTGCACCTCGGCCAGGGCCGGGATCGGGATGTTCGGCGGCACCACCCGATCGAGAATGCCGTCGCGGCGCATGTAGGCGTGAGCCAGTACATAGTCGCCAATGGTCTGCGACTGCCGCAGGCCGCCACAGTGACCAATCATCAGCCAGCAGTGCGGACGCAGCACCGCCAGGTGGTCGGTGATGTTCTTGGCATTGGACGGGCCGACGCCGATATTGACCAGGGTCACGCCGTGGCCGTCGCTGGCCTGCAGGTGATAGGCCGGCATCTGATAACGGTGCCAGACCACACCGGCGGCGATGGCCGAGGCCTCACCGTGGTCCATGTTTTTCTCGATGATCACGTTGCCCGGCAGAACCATGCGCACAAAACGCGGGTCGCTGCGCAATTGCTCCAGGCCATGGGTGATGAACTGATCGACGTAGCGGTGATAGTTGGTCAGCAGGATCCACGGCTGCACATGGCGCCAGTCACTGCCGGTGTAGTGCACCAGGCGCCGCAGAGAGAAATCCACCCGCGCCGCATCGAACAGTGCCAGCGGCAGTGGGTCGGTATTTTCCCAGTCGTACAGGCCATCGGCGATGCCGTCGGTGGCGGCCGACAGGTCAGTGCTAGGGAATACCCGGGCCAGCACGGCAGCAGTCACGCCGGAGCCGGCCAGTTCATCGCCCTGCTCCACCACGTAAGGGTAAGGAATGTTCTGCTCGCTGACGCCCACTTCCACGGTCACCGTGAAGTCGTGCATCAAAGGCACCAACTGCTCCAGCAGGTACTTACGAAACGCCGCGGGGTGAGTGACGGTTACGCTGTAGGTGCCCGGCAACTGCACCTTGGCATAGGCCCGGGTGGTCTGTGGGACTTCACCCTGGCAGAGGTAGGTCAGGCGCAACTCGGGGTAGCGAAACAGCGCGCGCTGCTCGGCATCCGGTTCCACCCGATCCTTGAGGTAGCGCTTGAGGGCCTGGCTCAGCGCCGTGGTGGCCCGCTCATGCAACGCGGCCAGCCGGTCCACGGCTTGCTCGGCGGTTTGAACGACAATAAAAGCTTCGGTCACGGTAAGCATCCTGTGTTCTGATCTTGCAGGCGCTCATCTTGCCTGCATCGCCGTCCCACGGAAACAGCGGATTCGCCGCAGGCGCCGGCAAATCGGCGCCCATCGGATCAGAACCCTTGCACGCTGGAGCGAGCGACAATCGCCGCCGCCTCCACTCCTCGCGGCAGCCCACCGTAAACCCGCCCGGCCGCGCCCAGGCGACTGGCGATAAAGCCATCGCTGACCGCGGCATTGCCGGCCTCCAGCAGCAACTTGGCCTGCAGGGCCAGGGCGATGTCTTCGGTCAGTTGGCGAGCACGATACTGAATATCCCCGGTGTCCTTGAAGGCCGCCTTGAGCCCTTCGATGTGGCTGGCCAGACGCCGGTCACCGTGGCCATCCCCCAACTCGGTGAACAACGCATCGAGCACCCCCGGCTCTTTTGACAGGGCACGCAGCACATCCAGGCACTGCACGTTGCCGGAGCCTTCCCAGGTCGAGTTGACCGGCGCTTCGCGGTACAGGCGCGGCAGAATGCTTTCCTCGACGTAACCGGCACCGCCCATGCATTCAGCCGCTTCGTTGATCATTGCCGGGGCACGCTTGCAGATCCAATACTTGCCCACCGCCGTCACCAGCCGGGCAAAACGGGCTTCCTGAGGATCATCCTGATGGTCCAGGGCGCGCCCCATGCGCAGGCTCAGGGCCAGCGCGGCTTCGCTTTCCAGGGCCAGGTCGGCTAGCACGTTCTGCATCAGCGGCTGTTCGCTGAGCAGTCGGCCGCCTACCGTGCGATGGGCGCAGTGATGGCTGGCCTGAGTCAGCGCTTGGCGCATCAACGCGCTGGAGCCGACCATGCAATCGAAACGGGTCATGGCGACCATTTCAATAATGGTCGGCACCCCACGCCCCTCCTCCCCCAGCATCCACGCCAGAGCCCCGCGAAACTCCACTTCGCTGGAAGCGTTGGAGCAGTTGCCGAGCTTGTTCTTCAGGCGCTGGATGTAGAACTGGTTACGGCTGTCGTCGGGGCGATGCCGGGGCAGCAAGAAACAGGTCAAGCCCTTGTCGGTCTGGGCCAAAGTAAGGAAGGCATCGCACATCGGCGCCGAGCAGAACCATTTATGGCCTACCAGCTCATAGGCCTGGCCCGGCCCGGCGGCGCCCACTGGATAGGCCCGGGTGGTGTTGGCCCGCACATCGGTACCGCCCTGTTTCTCGGTCATGGCCATGCCGATGGTCACGCCTGCCTTGTGTGCCATGCCGACATTGCGCGGGTCGTATTCGGTGGCCAGCACCTTGGGCAACCACTGCCCAGCGATCTCGGGCTGCAACTGCAAGGCTGGCACACAGGCAAAGGTCATGGTCAGTGGGCAACCTGTTCCTGCCTCCGCCTGGCTATGCAGGTAGGTCATGGCCGCGCGAGCCACGTGGGCACCGGATTGGGGGTGAGCCCAAGGCAGCGAGTGCAAACCATGCTCCACCGCCGTGCCCATCAGCTGGTGGTAAGCCGGGTGGAACTCCACCAGGTCGAGGCGATGCCCATAGCGGTCGTGGCTGACAAACTCCGGCTTGTTTTGATTGGCCAGAAACCCCGCCGCCATCAAGGGACCGCCGGCCAGGGCACCGTAGGCATCGATCCGCGACTCGGCCCAGCCCGCGCCGAAACGCCGAGCCCACTCTTGCAGAGGCACGTCGATTCGGTAGAGGTTGGCGCCGTCCAGCGGTGGCGGCTGATTGGTAACTTCGTGGGTTTCAGCGAACTGATGGAAGTTCATCGCGGGGCTCCTTCAGGGTGTGCCAAGACCCCAAGTTAAGCACCCACGCCCCGCTGAAAAAAGCGTCATACACGCCTAAACCCCGGCGCTTTCACCCTGTTCCGAGCACAGCACTTGGGTGAACAGCACGGCCTGCAGCTCCTCGAATTTAACCGGCTTGGCCAGGCATTCAGCACCGCTATCGGCCTGGCTGCGCTCACCACCCAGGGGCGTGGCCAGCGCCAGCAACACGGGCAACCCAGCGCACCCCGGCAGGGACCTGGCCTGGTTGCGGAAGGTCTGGGCCGCCAGCACCGACACCTGGCAATCCAGCAGCACCGCGTCCACCGGCTGCTCGCGCAACAGCTCCAGAGCGCCGCCCAATGCGTCAGCGGTGCGCACCCGATAACCGAGCTTGAGCAACATGCCCCGCACCACCAGTTGGTTGATGCTGTCGTCGTCCACCAGCAGCACCGTGCAGTCCTGGGGTGCCCGCCGGGATTGCGAACGCGGGGCCCCTGAGGCCGGTAACAACGGTACCCATTCGCCACCCAGCTCGACTTCCAGGCGGAAGCAGCTGCCACGCCCTGGTTCGGACTCGTGGGTCAAATGCCCACCCAGCAACTCCACCAATTGCCGACAGATCGCCAGGCCCACACCGAGCCCGCCGTATTCGCGAGTCATCGAACCATCGAGTTGGAAAAAGCGCTGATACAGCGTCGCCTCGTCCAGACCGACAAAACCGATGCCGGTGTCGATCACCGCAAAGCACAGCGCCACCCGTCCCTGGCCCGCCGGCTTGGCACTGATACGCAACACCACACCGCCGACCCGCGTGAACTTGATCGCGTTGTCCAGCAGGCACTCCAGGCATTGATTGATCTTGTTGCGATCGCCCTGCAAACGATCCGGCACTCCCTCGGCCAGGTCGACATCAAAGCCCAGGGACTTGGCAGCCGCATTGGCACAGAACTGCACCTGCAGCGCATCCAGCAGCCCGCGCAGGCTGAACCACTCAGACTGGGCACTAAGCTTGCCGGCCTGCAACTCGGTCAGGGTGAGGATGCCGTTGACCATGCGCATCATGTCCCGGGCCGAACCGGCAGCGGTCTGCTGGTACTGCTCCAGTTCGGGATCGAGGTCGAGGGTCTGCATCAATTCCAGGGAACCGATGACGCCGTTCATCGGCGTGCGCAACTCGTGGGTCAAGGTGGCCAGGAACTCGTCCTTGAGCCGATTGCTGTGGGCCAGTTGCTGGTTGAGCACTTCCAGCTTCTGCCCGGCGTCGAACAGGGTCTGGGCCTGCTGCTCGCGCATCGCGTTGATGCGGTCGGCCAGGGCCAGGGACAACAGCGCCACCTCAATCGCCGAGCCGATCTGGCTGGCGTACATGGTCAGGAACACATTGGGCAGGTAGCCGAGCACCATCAAGGTGTTGACCACGCCACCAAACAGGAACGCCGACCAGGCAATGATGAAATACCGCGCCACCCGCAGCCCGCGGCACCAGGCGACGATGCCGGAAATAAAGATCACCACGGTGAAGATCAGCGCCAGGGCCGTGGCCAGGCGCAAAGCCAGGGCGTAGCTGGTCATCAGCGACAGGGCCATGACCAATGCGCTGCAAGCCATCAACAGCAGCAACAGCCGATCGACCCAGGGGCTGTGGCTGGAGGTCTGCAGGAAGCGACGGGCGAACTGGCTGCCAAAGAACGACGCGGCGCCGATGAACAGCGGCGTCGCGGCATTGGCCCACCAGGGGTTGTTGGGCCAGAAATACTCGACGGCAGCGCCGTTGACCGACACCTGGTAGAGACCGAAGGAGGCGATGTAGACGATGTAATAGAGGTAGCTGGTGTCGCGCACGCTGAGGTAGATGAACAGGTTGTAGACCAGCATCCCCAGCAGCACGCCGTAAATCAGCCCCAGCACATACAGGCGCACCGGTTGCGCTTCGAGGTAGGCGGTGCTGGACCAGAGCGTCACCGGGGCCTGGATCGACCCTTCGCTGGCCAGGCGCAGGAACAGCGTCTGCTGCTGATAGGGGACAAAATTCAGGTTGAACAGGTAGTTGTTCTGGCGAATCTGCCGACTGTCGAAGGGCAAGGCGTCGCCGGTACGGCCAGCCAAGCGGAAACCGCCAGAAGGGTCGGGCACGTAAAGGTCAAGGTGGTCCAGCGGCGGATAAGCCAGCTCCAGCAGCCAGGAACGCTGTGCATTGGGGTTGCCGGGGCGGTACTCAAGGTCGATCTTCAGCCAGAACGCCGAGTGCGAGTAACCGGCGTTGAGGGTCGCCTGGTCATGGGGTTTGAAATGGCCGGCCAACGCCTGGGAACTGACCTCGGCGATGGTCGCCGTGCCGCCCACGTCTTCGTAGACCTGCATCACCCGGCCCAGAGGCAGGTTTTCAGTAAACTCGTCGAATTCGACTGCGCTGGCCAACATCGGCAAGCTCAACAGCAACATCAGCAAATAGCGCATAAAGCCCCAGCGTGGCCTGTCCGGTTGTGTCAGGAAGCCCCCCATTTCCTTTGAGTCGACGTAAAACCGGCATTACCTGTTATTGGTTTGGATCCACTCTAGCATAGCCGCTGATGGCCATTGAGCACCATTGAAAGTTTTAGTTTAAAGGCTCTAGAACAAGCGTTTCAGCGTCATCCATTGAGCTAGAGCGGCCGCGTCACTGAAGGGGATTATGCCCCTCGACCGGCATCGCCCAATCGCGTGCCGACAGCCGCGAAAAAAAAACGTTTGGTGGTAAGCTCGCGCACCATGAATATCTATAGCTCTCGCCCCGTTGTCCTCTGTCTCTCCGGCCACGACCCAAGTGGTGGCGCCGGCTTGCAGGCAGATATCGAAGCCCTGCTCGCTCAGGGTTGCCATGCCGCTCCGGCAGTCACCGCCCTGACCGTGCAAGACACGGTCAACGTCAGCGATTTCCGCGTCCTGGATCGCGAGTGGGTATTGGCCCAGGCCAATGCCGTGCTCAACGATTCCGAGGTGGCGGCGGTCAAGCTGGGCATGCTCGGCTCCCTGGAAATGGTCGACACCGTGGTCGAGCTGCTCCAGGCCCACCCGCACCTGCCACTGGTCTGCGACCCGGTGCTGCGTGCCGGCGGCGGCGGTCGACTGGGCAAGGACGAGGTGGGTTACGCCATGCGCGAGCGCCTCCTGCCGCTGGCCACCATCGCCACGCCGAACCTTCCGGAAGCACGCATCCTGGCCGAACTGCCCGAGGGCACTGCGGACCAGTGCGCTGAAAAACTCCTGCCGTTCGTCAAGCACCTGCTGATCACCGGCGGCCATGGCGACGAACATGAAGTGCACAATCGCCTCTACAGCCGCGATGGCCGTCGCGAAACCTACACCTGCCAACGCTTGCCAGGCAGCTATCACGGCTCCGGCTGCACCCTGGCCAGCGCCCTGGCCGGGCGCCTGGCACAAGGCGAGAACCTGGCCAGTGCCGTAAAGTCGGCCCTCGATTACACCTGGCGCACCCTGCGTGACGCCGAACAGCTGGGCAAAGGCCAGTTCGTGCCCCGCCGCCTGCCACTGGACTTCTGTTCGTAACACCATGAGGCCTGCTCGATGAAACTACGTGGTCTGTACGCCATTACCGACAGCCAACTGTTGGCCGGCAAGTTTCTGCAGTATGTGGAGGCGGCGCTGGAAGGCGGCGTGACGCTGCTGCAATACCGCGACAAGAGCACGGACGAAGCCCGTCGCCTGCGAGAAGCCGAAGCGCTGCACACCCTGTGCGAACGCTACAAGACCCGCTTGATCATCAATGACGATGCAGAACTGGCAGCCCGTATCGGCGCCGGCGTGCACCTGGGCCAGACCGACGGCCCGCTGACACCCGCGCGAGCCCTGCTGGGCCGCACCGCCATCATCGGTTCCACGTGCCACGCGCAATTGTCCCTGGCCGAGCAGGCCGCCAAGGAAGGCGCCAGCTATGTCGCCTTCGGTCGCTTTTTCAATTCCAACACCAAGCCCGGAGCGCCGAGCGCCAGCCTTGAACTGCTGGACCAGGCCCGCGCCAGCCTGCACCTGCCGATCTGCGTGATTGGCGGCATCACCCTGGAAAACGCCGCGCCCCTGGTGGCCCATGGTGCCGACCTGCTGGCGGTGGTCCATGGTTTGTTCGGCGCCGAAAACGCCCAGGAAGTGACGCGCCGCGCCCGCGCCTTCAACGCCCTATTCAATAGCTGATGCCTGAGAGCCCGATCATGTCTCGTTCCGAAACCCTGTTTGCCAATGCCCAGAAACACATCCCCGGCGGCGTCAACTCGCCTGTGCGGGCGTTCAAGAGCGTTGGCGGCACGCCGTTGTTCTTCAAGCACGCCGAAGGCGCCTATGTCACCGATGAAGACGACAAGCGCTACGTCGACTACGTCGGTTCCTGGGGCCCGATGATCCTCGGCCACAGCCACCCTGACGTGCTGGACGCAGTACGCAAACAGCTGGAACACGGCCTGTCCTATGGCGCACCGACCGCCATGGAAACTGAAATGGCCGACCTGGTCTGCTCGATCGTGCCGTCCATGGAAATGGTACGCATGGTCAGCTCCGGCACCGAGGCCACCATGAGCGCCATTCGCCTGGCCCGCGGTTTCACTGGTCGCGACAGCATCATCAAATTCGAAGGCTGCTACCACGGCCACTCTGACAGCCTGCTGGTCAAAGCCGGCTCTGGCGCGCTGACCCAGGGCGTTCCCAGCTCCGCTGGGGTTCCTGCAGCGTTCGCCAAACACACCCTGACCCTGCCGTTCAACGACATCGATGCGGTGGAGAAGATGCTCGGTGAAGTCGGCCGGGAAGTGGCCTGCATCATCGTCGAGCCCGTGGCCGGCAACATGAACTGTGTGCCGCCCGCACCGGGCTTCCTCGACGGCCTGCGCCGCCTGTGCGACCAACATGGCGTGGTGCTGATTTTCGACGAAGTGATGACGGGTTTCCGCGTCGCCCTGGGTGGCGCCCAGGCCTACTACGGCGTGACCCCGGACCTGAGCACCTTCGGCAAGATCATCGGCGGCGGCATGCCGGTGGGCTGCTTCGGCGGCAAGCGCAAGATCATGGAGCACATCGCGCCACTGGGCCCGGTCTACCAGGCCGGCACCCTGTCGGGTAACCCGCTGGCCATGGCCGCTGGCCTGACCACCCTGCGCCTGATCAGTCGCCCAGGCTTCCACGACGAGTTGAGCGACTACACCAGCCGCCTGCTCGCCGGCCTGCAGGAACGCGCCGATGCCGCGGGCATTCCCTTCGTCACCACCCAGGCCGGGGGCATGTTCGGCCTGTACTTCAGCGGCGCCGACGACATCGTCACCTTCGACGATGTGATGGCCAGCGATGCCAACCTGTTCAAGCGCTTCTTCCACCTGATGCTCGAGGGCGGCGTGTACCTGGCGCCAAGCGCCTTTGAGGCGGGCTTCACCTCGATTGCCCATGGCGACGCCGAGCTGCAATTGACACTGGACGCTGCCGAGCGCGCGTTCGCCGCCCTGAAATAACGGCCTGGCCACTGGCGCCGGCCTTGGTCGGCGTCAGCTATAACCTTCTCATTCGAACTTTTTCTGCCCGAGCAGCGCCAAATCCCCGGAAAGCGGCGGATATAGCGCCCACGCAGCAGAAAAACGAGTAAAGACTTTGTAAGGTTGGCCCTGCTTATTTCATAATGCGCGCTTATTGGATCCCTCGATGGGTCCACGCGCCCTTCAGAGGTAAGTCGATTCCCATGAACCGCACCGGCCGCGCCCTTGCACTGGGCTGCCTGTTGCTCCTTCAGCCCCTGCTCGCGCACGCACAAGCAGGCGGCAACTCGTTGTTGATCCCAGCGATGGGCCGTTGCACCCTCAATACTCAGCCACAAGATCAGGCAGAGGCCTTGGCCGCCTGCCAGAAAGCGTCTGATGAAGGGGATGCACAAGCGCAATACGAGTTGGGCGAGTTCTACTACGAAGGCAAAACCACCGAGCGCGATCTCAATCAGGCCTTGGGCTATTTCGAGAAAGCGTCGCTGCAGGGTCACGCCCAGGCGCAGTTCAAGCTCGGCACCATGTTCTTCCACGGTGAAGGCGTGCCGGCCAATAACGTCCAGGCTTATATCGTGCTGAAGATGGCGGCGGTCAATGGTGCCGAAGACGCGCTGGATACGGCCGACGAGGTCGCCGAACACATGCAGCGTGATGAATTGGAAGTCGCTACCCAGGTACTGGGGCAGATCTTCCGCAAATACCTGATGGAGTTGCAGAGCGCCGATGGGCGTTCGCCCTTCTCACCCCTGCCTTAGATTGCAGCACCCCTGACGCCAAAGCCGGCAAGCCCACTCCTGCATCAAAGACCGGAGCGCGCCTGCCCTTGGCTGCCTATTTTTCAGGCATCGGCATCGGGAATGGCATGACGTTGCTCATGCCCCGGGCTTCGCTGATTTTCGGCGTACCCAGGCGCTCGACTTCATCAATGCGCACGATCGAATGCATCGGCACAAAACTGCGTACCACGCCTTCGAACTGGGCCTTGAGCTTCTCTTCGCTCGGGTCGACGACCACCTGCGTGCGCTCGCCGAAGACGAACTCTTCCACTTCCAGGAAACCCCACAGATCGCTTTGATAGATCTGCTTGGCGTACATTTCGAACACCTGGCCCTGGTTGAGAAAAATCACCTTGTAGATTGGAGCTTCACGTTTGGTCATGGTGGGCGGGTAACACATCGCGGGATATAAAAGAGGGCGCGAACTATAGCATAGCTACCCGATGCGCAACGCTAGGAACCTGCGGACATGGACTCTATAATGCGCGGTTCTTTGAATCACGTGATGACCCCGTCCATGGCCAAGAAGCTATATATCGAAACCCACGGTTGCCAGATGAACGAGTACGACAGCTCGCGCATGGTGGATCTGCTGGGTGAGCATCAGGCCCTGGAAGTGACTGCTCGCGCCGAAGATGCCGACGTCATTCTGCTCAATACCTGCTCCATCCGTGAGCGCGCCCAGGACCGGGTGTACTCCCAACTGGGCCGTTGGCGCGAGCTGAAGCTGGCCAACCCGGAAATGGTCATCGCCGTCGGTGGCTGCGTGGCCAGCCAGGAAGGCGCCGCCATCCGCGACCGGGCGCCCTACGTGGACGTGGTCTTTGGCCCACAAACCCTGCACCGCCTGCCGGAAATGATTGATGCCGCACGCGCCACCAAGCTGCCGCAAGTCGACGTCTCATTCCCGGAAATCGAAAAGTTCGACCACCTGCCCGAACCCCGTATCGACGGCCCCAGCGCCTACGTCTCGGTCATGGAAGGCTGCAGCAAGTACTGCACCTTCTGCGTGGTGCCCTACACCCGCGGTGAAGAGGTCAGCCGACCGTTCGATGACGTGATCGCCGAGATCATTCACCTGGCAGAAAACGGTGTCCGCGAGGTCACCTTGCTGGGGCAGAACGTCAACGGCTACCGCGGCCTGACCCACGACGGGCGCTTGGCGGACCTGGCGGAACTGATCCGCGTGGTCGCGGCCGTCGACGGCATCGAGCGTATTCGCTACACCACATCGCACCCGCTGGAGTTCTCCGACAGCCTGATCCAGGCCCACGCCGAAGTCCCGGAGCTGGTGAAACACCTGCACTTGCCGGTGCAGTCGGGCTCGGACCGGATTCTCGCGGCCATGAAACGCAACCACACCGTCCTGGAGTACAAATCCAAGTTGCGCAAACTGCGCGCGGCGGTGCCGGGCATCTGCATCAGTTCGGACTTTATCGTCGGCTTCCCGGGGGAAACCGAGAAAGACTTCCAGCAGACCATGAAACTGATCGAGGACGTGGGCATGGATTTCTCCTACTCCTTCGTCTACAGCCAGCGCCCGGGCACTCCGGCCGCCGACCTGGCGGACGACACACCGGAAGCGCTGAAGAAAGAGCGCCTCAATGCGCTGCAGCACCGCCTGAACCAGCAAGGTTTCGAAATCAGCCGACAAATGGTCGGCACCATCCAGCGCATCCTGGTCACGGATTACTCGAAGAAAGACCCGGGCGAACTGCAAGGGCGGACCGAGAACAACCGCATCGTCAACTTCCGTTGCGACACCCCAACCCTGATTGGCCAGTTCGCCGATGTGCATATCGACGCGGCGCAACCCCATTCCTTGCGTGGCTCGTTGCTGTTGCAGTGACCTGAAGGGGCCGGCGGGCTGACGATGGCGTCCATGAGAACGCCCGCTCCGGCCCGCTGGCGCAGACAGAAAATGCGCGGAAAGACATTGCTTCGTATAAGAGCTTTCGCACCCAGGCCACTGGCGTTATTCTTCAATTCACTTTCATTGCCGTCGGGCGGCTAATAAACGACCTTGAACGCACCCATAGAACCTCATCGTTTCATCCTCGAGCCCTTTGAGGCTCGCCGCTTCGCCAATCTGTGCGGGCAATTCGACGAGCATTTGCGCTTGATCGAACAGCGCCTGGCCATCGAAATCCGCAACCGCGGCAATCAATTCGAACTGATTGGCGACCCCAAACACACCACCTCCGCGGAAACCCTTCTGCGCCGTCTGTATCGGGAAACCAAAGCCACCGAGCTGTCGCCGGAGCTGGTGCACCTGTACCTGCAGGAATCCGCCGTGGAAGAACTGGAAAACCCCTCGGTGGCCGACGCCGCCGTCGCCTTGCGTACCAAAAAAGGCATGATTCGCCCCCGCGGCTTGAATCAGCAGCGCTACGTCAAGGAAATCCTCGGCAACGACATCAACTTCGGCATCGGCCCGGCCGGTACCGGCAAGACCTACCTGGCCGTGGCCTGCGCGGTGGATGCTTTGGAGCGCGAGCAGGTGCGACGCATCCTGCTGGTGCGCCCGGCGGTGGAAGCTGGCGAGAAACTCGGTTTCCTGCCCGGCGACCTGGCACAGAAGATCGACCCTTACCTGCGCCCGCTGTATGACGCGCTCTACGAGATGCTGGGCTTCGAGTACGTAGCCAAGCTCATCGAGCGCCAGGTGATCGAGATCGCCCCGCTGGCTTACATGCGCGGCCGCACCTTGAACAACAGCTTCATCATCCTCGACGAAAGCCAGAACACCACCGTCGAACAGATGAAGATGTTCCTGACCCGGATCGGCTTCGGCTCCACGGCGGTGATCACGGGTGACATCACCCAGGTCGACCTGCCCAAGGGCACCAAGTCCGGCCTGGCCCAGGTGATCAACGTACTCAAGGATGTGCCGGGCATCAGCTTCACCCACTTCATGCCCAAGGACGTGGTACGCCACCCGTTGGTGCAGCGCATCGTCGAAGCCTACGAGCGCTTCGAGCATCGTGCGGACGAAGAGGCAGCCCAGGCTGTTTCGGAACGAGGCAATCGCCGCGATGCTTGAGCTCGATCTGCAACTGGCCAGCGAACAGCCGGCCCCCAGCGAAGCCCAGTTCCGCCAATGGTGCGAACTGGCCCTGCGCCAGCGCAGCGCCGACTCCGAGCTGACCATCCGCCTGGTAGACGAGCCGGAAGGCCGCGAGCTCAACTACACCTGGCGCCAGAAAGACTACGCCACCAACGTGCTGTCCTTCCCGGCCGATGTGCCGGACGAGTTGCTGGACATCCCACTGCTTGGCGACCTGGTGATCTGCATCCCGGTGGTGGCGCGCGAGGCGGCGGAACAAGGCAAGGAACTCCAGGCCCATTGGGCCCATCTAGTCATTCACGGCTGCTTGCATCTGCTGGGTTACGACCATATAGATGACGACGAAGCCGAAGAAATGGAAGCACTGGAACGAACGTTGCTTGCAGAGTTGGGTCATCCGGACCCTTATGCAGACGACGAAACCTAAGAACACTCACCTGTAACAACCAAGGATTTAGAGTAATCGCTATGAGCGAAGATCGATCGAGCAACGGGCAAAAGTCATGGCTGGGCAAACTGACCCAGGCTTTTGCCCATGAGCCGAAAAACCGCCAGGAGCTTCTTGAGCTGCTGCGTGAAGCCCATCAGAACAAATTGCTGGACAGCGAGGCGCTGGCCATCGTCGAAGGCGCCATCCAGGTGGCTGACCTGCAAGTGCGCGACATCATGGTCCCGCGCTCGCAGATGATCAGCATCAAGGCGACCCAGACACCCCGGGAATTCCTTCCCGCCGTCATCGACTCCGCGCACTCGCGCTACCCGGTGATCGGCGAAAGCCACGACGACGTGATGGGCGTCCTCCTGGCCAAGGACCTGTTGCCGCTGATCCTCAAGGAGAACGGCGACAGCTTCAACGTCAAGGACCTGCTGCGGCCGGCGACCTTCGTGCCCGAGTCCAAGCGCCTGAACGTGCTGCTTCGTGAGTTCCGCGCCAACCACAACCACATGGCCATCGTCATCGACGAATACGGCGGCGTTGCCGGCCTGGTGACCATTGAAGACGTGCTGGAACAGATTGTCGGCGACATCGAAGACGAGCACGACGTCGAGGAAGACAGCTACATCAAGCCACTGCCCAGCGGCGACTTCCTGATCAAGGCCCTGACCCCGATCGAAAACTTCAACGAGTTCTTCGACAGCGAGTTTTCCGACGACGAGTTCGATACCGTTGGCGGGCTGGTGATGAGCGCGTTCGGGCATTTGCCCAAGCGCAATGAAATCACTGAAATCGGCGCCTACCGTTTCCGCATCCTCAATGCCGACAGCCGTCGAATTCACCTGCTGCGCCTGACGCCTATCTCTCGCTAAGGATCCACATGTCGCGCTTAACCCGCCCCGGCTGGCCCGGTAACCTGCTAGCCGTGGCGGCTGGCGCAATCACCACCCTGGCCCTGGCGCCCTACAACATCTGGCCCCTGGCCTTGTTGGCGGTGGGCTTCTTCTATGCCGGCCTGCGCGAGCTCACACCCCGCCAGGCGCTAGGTCGCGGCTGGTGTTTCGGTTTCGGCCTGTTCGGCGCGGGCACCAGTTGGATCTACGTCAGCATCCACACCTACGGCGGCGCCTCGGCGCTGCTGGCAGGTTTGCTGATGCTGGCGTTTATCGCCGCCATTGCCTGGTTCTTCGCCCTGCCCGCCTGGCTCTGGGCCCGCTGGTTGCGGCGCAACGAAGCGCCCCTGGCCGACGCCCTGGCGTTCGCCGCCCTGTGGGTCGGCCAAGAGGCATTCCGCGGCTGGTTCCTGACCGGGTTCCCCTGGCTGTACTCGGGCTACAGCCAGCTCGATGGCCCCCTGACCGGGCTCGCTCCGCTGGGCGGAATGTGGCTGATTTCCTTCTCCCTGGCCCTGACCGCAGCCCTGCTGTACAACCTGCCACGTCTATTCAAGGCCGGGCGTAAAGCCTTTATCGTCGCGGGCGCCCTGTTGCTCGCCGCTCCGTGGGTCATCGGCCTGGCCCTTAAAGGCCACGCCTGGACCAGCCCCTCAGGCGAGCCCCTGTCCGTTGCCGCCATCCAGGGCAACATCGAACAGAGCATGAAATGGGACCCGGCCCAGCTCAACGCACAACTGGCGCTGTACCGCGACATGAGCTTCAGCTCCAAGCGCGTGGACCTGCTGATCTGGCCTGAAACCGCGGTACCGGTGCTCAAGGAATCGGCGGAAGGCTACCTGAACATGATGGGCAACTTCGCTTCTGACCGGCATTCCGCGCTGATCACCGGCGTACCGATTCGCCAGGAAGTACGCCATGAAAAACGCTACTTCAACGGCATCACCGTGGTCGGCGAAGGCGACGGCACCTACCTCAAGCAAAAGCTGGTGCCCTTTGGCGAATACGTGCCTTTGCAGGACCTGCTACGGGGCCTGATCGACTTCTTCAACCTGCCCATGTCCGATTTCGCGCGGGGCCCAAGCGACCAGGCGCTGCTACAGGCCAAGGGCTATCAAATTGCGCCATTCATCTGCTACGAAGTGGTGTATCCGGAGTTCGCCGCCAGCCTGTCGGCACGCAGCGACCTGCTGCTGACCATCAGCAACGACACCTGGTTCGGTACATCCATCGGCCCTTTGCAGCACTTGCAGATGGCCCAGATGCGCGCCCTGGAAGCCGGTCGCTGGATGATCCGCGCCACCAACAACGGCGTGACCGGGCTGATCGATCCGTTCGGCAAAATCACTGTACAGATTCCACAGTTCGAACGCGGCATTCTCTACGGCGAAGTGGTGCCCATGCACAACCTCACGCCATACCTGCAATGGCGCTCCTGGCCGCTGATTATTCTCTGTGGCCTGCTATTTGGCTGGGCGCTGCTGGCTAGCCGGATGGCCAAGACCGTCTGAGGCAACGATCGGCAGGCCGGCACCTTGAGTTCAAGGTGCCGGCCTGCCTTAGATCCGCGTTAAAACATCAGCGATAGAACAATTTGTAGCCGACCTGGCCCACTGCCTCGTTCAGCAACTGACCACTCTGCCAGATCGCCTTGAACTCCGGCATCCAGCCGCCCATGGGCAACGCCTCATCCCCGCCTAAAAAGCCCACTGGCGCCGGCACCACAGTGAACCCAGCCTTCTCGAAACTCCAGACCGCACGGGGCATATGCCAGGCCTGGGTTACCACCACCACTCGCTTGACGCCTTGGGGCAGCAGCTCCTCGGCACTGAACTGAGCGTTCTCCCAGGTCGTACGGCTCCGGCCTTCCTGCCAGCGCACGCTGACGCCAAAGTCGTCCGCCAAGGATTGCGCCATCAATGCCGCCTCCGTGGGCGGGGTGCCGTAATGCAGGCCACCACTGGTCAACAACGGCAAGCCGGAAGCCTTGGCCAGGCGCGCCGCATAACGCTGGCGCTCAAGCCCAACCCCCGTCGGCTGATCGGAACCCCAGGCCGGGTCACCCCGCTCCCGACCCGACCCCAGTACCACAATGGCATCCGCGTGCTCGGCCAACGTCGCCCACTGGCTGCGCTGCAGCGGCGGCTCCTGCTCCAGCATCCCGCCCCCCCACTGCACCATCGCCGGCAAGCTCATCAACCAAAAGCCCCCGAACCCCAGGGCAAAGCACAGCCCTGCCAAGCGCGGTCGGGAACGCCGCAAGCACCAGGCAAGCAACAACAGCAGCAATAGAACACCGGGGGGTAAAAGCAGGGTCTTGATGAAGTAACGAAAGGGCATCGGGCATCTCCAAAGATGCCCGAAGCCTAAGTGGATAGAGACAATGCAACAACAGGAACCCGCAATTTTCCAAGCCCGATAGCGATCATCAACCTGATCATAAAGAACCCGGCCAGACGCCAGAATGGGCTGCGGGAAGGCATCAGACCTGCCGAGACCGGACCTTGACCGAGCCCCTTGTGGGCTGCCGGTCTTGCAACCAGATGATCTGCGCCGAACGGGGCGCCTCATGCTGCTTCAGGCTTTCCAGAACACTGGCCTGCGTCTCGCGCTGACTCCTGGCCAGATACACCCTGATCAACTCAAACTCGCCGCGACTCAGGCCACGCAATTCCAACTCAAGAGGACGCTCATCACGCAAGCGACTTGCCGCTTTTGCAGCATCCAGGGCCAGGGCCAGTCGATCTATCAGTC
Source organism: Pseudomonas morbosilactucae (assembly GCF_023241665.1). Classification (NCBI taxonomy): domain Bacteria; kingdom Pseudomonadati; phylum Pseudomonadota; class Gammaproteobacteria; order Pseudomonadales; family Pseudomonadaceae; genus Pseudomonas; species Pseudomonas morbosilactucae. Next base: position 55,212 of record NZ_JALQCX010000018.1, read on the forward strand.
TTTCGTACAACTCGGGTTTTGTTACTTTTCGCTGTGACTCAGGCATCCGCTCACCTCACTGAAGACAAGACTCACTCCCCTTTTTCAGCTTAGTCGTGCAGATGAAAGCAACGGGGTGCCGCGACCAACGGCCCGCCCCGCGCAATCAGGGTTTCCCTCGGCGGAGCGCGGTCATGTATGCTACGGCGCTTCCTGTAACTCCACTTCCAGCTCGACTGGGCCTCGAAAACGCCGTCTCTGGCGTCATCACTGCCCAACCTTGCATTGAAGAGGATTAGGCCACCCCTATTCAGTTCATAAGTAGCCATGCACGAACAATATCAGCCCCGTGAAATCGAAGCCGCCGCCCAATCATTCTGGGATGAGCAAAAGTCCTTTGAAGTCAGCGAACAGCCAGGCAAGGAAACCTACTACTGCCTGTCGATGTTCCCTTACCCCAGCGGCAAGCTACACATGGGGCACGTGCGTAACTACACCATCGGCGACGTGATCTCTCGCTACCAGCGCATGCAAGGCAAGAACGTCCTGCAACCCATGGGTTGGGACGCCTTCGGCATGCCGGCGGAAAACGCAGCGATGAAGAACAACGTAGCGCCCGCCAAGTGGACCTACGAAAACATCGCCTACATGAAGTCCCAGCTGCGCAGCCTGGGCCTGGCGGTAGACTGGTCCCGCGAAGTGACCACCTGCAAGCCGGACTACTACCGCTGGGAGCAGTGGCTGTTCACCCGCCTGTTCGAGAAAGGCGTGATCTACCGCAAGAACGGCACCGTCAACTGGGACCCAGTGGACCAGACCGTACTGGCTAACGAGCAGGTGATCGACGGTCGCGGCTGGCGTTCCGGCGCGCTGATCGAAAAGCGCGAAATCCCGATGTACTACTTCAAGATCACCGCCTACGCGGATGAGCTGCTGGAGAGCCTCGACGAGTTGACGGGCTGGCCTGAACAGGTCAAGACCATGCAGCGCAACTGGATCGGCAAATCCCGCGGCATGGAAGTGCAGTTCCCCTACGACCAGGCCTCCATTGGCGAAGCCGGTGCGCTGAAAGTCTTCACCACCCGTCCGGACACCCTGATGGGCGCGACCTACGTCGCGGTGGCTGCCGAGCACCCGCTGGCCACCCTGGCCGCACAGAACAACCCAGAGTTGCAGGCATTTATCGCTGAATGCAAAGGCGGCAGCGTGGCGGAAGCCGACGTCGCCACCCAAGAGAAAAAAGGCCTGCCGACGTCGCTGTTCGTCGAGCACCCGCTGACCGGTGAAAAACTCCCGGTCTGGGTCGCCAACTACGTACTGATGCACTACGGCGACGGCGCGGTCATGGCGGTTCCAGCCCACGACGAACGCGACTTCGAATTCGCCATCAAATACAGCCTGCCGATCAAGTCCGTGGTACGCACCAGCGCTGGCGACGAGAACCCGGCACCTTGGCAAGACGCGTACAACGAACACGGCACGCTGATCAATTCCGGTGAGTTCGACGGCCTGGACTTCGCTGGCGCCTTCGACGCCATGGAAGTGGCCCTGCTGAAGAAAAACCTCGGCCAGTCACGCACCCAGTTCCGCCTGCGCGACTGGGGCATCAGCCGTCAGCGTTACTGGGGCTGCCCGATCCCGATCATCCACTGCGACAGCTGCGGCGATGTGCCGGTGCCGGAAGACCAATTGCCCGTCGTGCTGCCGGAAGATGTGGTGCCGGACGGCGCCGGTTCGCCCCTGGCACGCATGCCCGAGTTCTACGAGTGCAGTTGCCCGAAATGCGGCGCACCGGCCAAGCGTGAAACCGACACCATGGACACCTTCGTCGAATCGTCGTGGTACTACGCCCGCTACGCCTCGCCGCACTATGAAGGCGGCCTGGTGGAAAAATCGGCAGCCGACCATTGGCTGCCGGTGGACCAGTACATCGGCGGTATCGAACACGCCATCCTGCACCTGCTCTACGCGCGCTTCTTCCACAAGCTGATGCGTGACGAAGGCCTGGTGAGCTCAAACGAGCCATTCAAGAACCTGTTGACCCAAGGCATGGTGATCGCCGAGACCTACTACCGTCGTGAAGCCAACGGTGCCTACACCTGGTTCAACCCGGCGGACGTCGAACTCGAACGCGACAGCAAGGCCAAGGTCATCAGCGCCAAGCTGATCGCGGACGGCCTGCCGGTGGAAATCGGCGGCACCGAGAAGATGGCCAAGTCGAAGAACAACGGCGTCGACCCACAGTCGATGATTGACCAGTTCGGTGCTGACACCTGCCGCCTGTTCATGATGTTCGCCTCGCCACCTGACATGAGCGCCGAATGGTCGGACTCAGGCGTGGAAGGCTCGCACCGTTTCCTCAAGCGCGTCTGGCGTCTGGCTCAAGCTCATGTCACCCAGGGCCTGCCGGGCACACTGGACATCGCCGGCCTGAACGACGAGCAGAAAGCCATTCGCCGCTCGATCCACCAAGCTATCAAGCAGGCCAGCCACGACGTGGGCCAGAACCACAAATTCAACACCGCCATCGCCCAGGTGATGACGCTGATGAACGTGTTGGAAAAAGCCCCGCAAGGTACCGAGCAGGATCGCGCACTGGTTCAGGAAGGTCTGGAAACCGTGACCTTGCTGCTGGCGCCGATCACCCCGCACATCAGCCACGAGCTGTGGAATCGCCTGGGTCACGCCGACCCGGTGATCGACGCCGGCTGGCCGGTGCTGGATGAAAGCGCGCTGGTGCAGGACAGTCTGCAACTGGTGATTCAGGTCAACGGCAAGCTGCGCGGCCAGATCGACATGCCTGCCAGCGCCAGCCGTGAAGAAGTCGAAACCGCGGCACGCAGCAACGAAAACGTGCTGCGTTTCACCGAAGGCCTGACCATTCGCAAGGTCATTGTCGTACCCGGCAAACTGGTCAACATCGTCGCTAGCTAATTGGATCAGGCGGCCGATCCGGGATCGGGCGCCGAACAAAACCTCCGGGGCCGCCACGTCGGCCCACATGGTTTCAAGGGGAGCATTACATGATCAAACGTAACCTGCTGGTGATCGGCCTGGCCGTGATGCTGAGCGCGTGCGGCTTTCAACTGCGCGGCACCGGCAACTCTGATCTGACGATCAAGGAACTCGACCTCAAGGCGCGTGACACCTACGGCGCCACCGTGACTCAACTGCGCCAGGCCCTACAAAACAGCGGTGTCAGCGTCCACTCCGGCGCGCCCTACACGCTGTCGCTGGTCAGCGAGCAAGAGTCTCGACGCAGCCTGAGCTACACCAGTGGCGGCCGCTCTGCCGAGTATGAGTTGAGCAGCATCCTCACCTACCAGATCAGCACGCATGACAAACTGCTGCTGCTCCAAGACAAACTGCAAGTGCAGAAAGTCTATCTCCACGACGGTAACAACCTCACCGGCTCCGACCAGGAATCGGCGGAAACTCGCAAGGAAATGCGTCGTGACCTAGTGCAACGGATGATCCTGCGCCTGCAACTGCTGACCCCGCAACAACTGGAAGAAATGCAGCAAGTTGCCCAAGCCAAAGCCAAAGCTGAAGCCGATGCATTGGAAGCAGCACAGAAGGCTGAAGCGGAAACCCCGCAACAGTCGCCTATGCAACTGCCGAATCAGTAAGCCGTGTGGGGCGCCCAGGCGCCCCGCTCGCAAACTTCTATGAAACTCGCCCCCGCCCAAATCAGCAAACACCTGCAAGGTAACCTCGCGCCGGTCTACGTGATCAGCGGCGACGACCCGTTGCTGTGTCAGGAAGCCGCCGACGCCATCCGCACTGCCGCTCGCCAGCAGGGCTTTGACGAACGCCAGGTGTTCAGCGCCGACGCCAGTTTCGACTGGGGCACGCTGCTGCAAGCCGGCGCCAGCATGTCGCTGTTCGCCGAAAAGCGCCTGCTGGAACTGCGCCTGCCGTCCGGCAAACCCGGGGACAAGGGCGCTGCGGCGCTGATCGAATACTGTTCACGCCCCGCCGAAGACACCTTGCTGCTGATCAGTCTGCCCAAGCTCGACGGCAGCGCGCAAAAGACCAAATGGGGCAAGGCCCTGGTCGAGGGCGCGCAAACCCAGTTCGTGCAGATCTGGCCGGTGGACGCCAACCAACTGCCGCAGTGGATTCGCCAACGCCTGTCCCAGGCCGGACTCTCGGCCAGCCAGGACGCGGTGGAACTGATTGCAGCCCGGGTCGAAGGCAACCTGCTGGCCGCCGCCCAGGAAATCGAAAAGCTCAAGTTGATGGCCGAGGGTGGCCAGATCACCGTCGAGACGGTGCAGGGCGCCGTGGCCGACAGTGCGCGCTTCGATGTCTTCGGCCTGGTGGACGCAATCCTCAATGGCGAGGCGGCCCATGCCCTGCGCATGCTCGAAGGCTTGCGCGGTGAGGGTGTCGAACCGCCAGTGATTCTCTGGGCCCTGTCTCGGGAATTGCGCCTATTGGCCAACCTCTCGTTGCAATTCAGCCAGGGCGTGCCGCTGGACAAAGTGTTCAGCCAGGCCCGCCCACCCGTCTGGGACAAACGCAAACCCCTGATGAGCAAGGCTCTGCAGCGCTACTCGGCGCAGCGCTGGGGCCTGCTGCTGCTAGATGCCCAGCGTATTGATGCACAGATCAAGGGGCAGGCCGCAGGTTCGCCATGGAGCAGCCTGAGCCGCCTGTCGCTGTTGATGGCAGGCCAGCGCCTGGCCTTGCCAGCCGAGTAATCCCGACGCCCCCTTGCCACTGCTGACAGGCCCCAAAAGGGACTGGACAGCGACCGCAGTCTGGCCGATGATTTGCGCCGCACTCCCCTCCCCATAGAGAGATACCAGCATGAGCAAGCCATCCAAGCATGGCCCCAACAAGGCCAAATCCATCATTGCCCAGCCCTTGTTCCGCAGCCGCCAGGAACAACCGGCCAAAGGCAAAGGCAGCTACCGCCGCGAAGCCTTCCAGTCTAAAAGCTGGGAGGCTTCTTACTTTCTGGCCGCCTGAAGCCCAGAACCCCATTGGCGTGATAAGGTCTGCACCTGATTCGTATTCTCTGGACCTGTGCATGCCCTTTTGTCTTTCCCGTCGTTGGCACCTACGCCAACTGATTGCTGCCTCCAGCCTGATTCTGCTTGTCGCCTGCGCGGAAAAGCCTACCGCCGCAGATGCCCAGCCTTTGCCAAACATTCAAGCCGCGCCCCTGGTCGCTCCCGCCACCGTTGCCCCTCTCAACGTCGACAACCTGGATATCCAGCCGACCCAGACCTTCGCCGAGTGGCAGGCCGCTTTTCGCGTCGAAGCCCTGAATGCAGGCATTCAAGCCGACCTGTTCGACCGCGTATTCACCGGCATTACCCCGGACATGGGAGTGATCAAAGCCGACCGCAGTCAGCCAGAGTTCAGTCGCCCGGTCTGGGAGTACCTGGACGGTGCCCTGTCGCCCGTACGCGTGCGTAAAGGCCAGGCCCTGCTCAATCAATACGCCGATATCCTGCAACGGATCGAGCAGCGTTATGGCGTTGATCGCCAAGCGTTGGTGGCGGTCTGGGGAATGGAGAGCAATTTCGGCGAGTTCCAGGGCAACAAATCGGTGATTCGCTCCCTGGCCACCCTCGCCTACGAAGGCCGGCGCCCGGGCTTCGCCAACAGCCAACTGATCGCAGCCCTGCAGATCCTCCAGCACGGCGACATTCTGCCCGAGAAAATGCTCGGTTCCTGGGCCGGCGCCATGGGCCAGACCCAGTTCATCCCCACCACCTACAACACCCACGCTGTGGACTTTGACGGTGACGGCCGACGGGATATCTGGAACAGCCCTGCCGATGCCCTGGCCTCGACAGCCCATTACCTGCAAAGCTCAGGCTGGCAAAAAGGCCAGCCCTGGGGATTTGAGGTGCAACTGGCCAGCGGCTTCGACTACGCCCTGGCCGATGGCGTGATCCGCAAGCCGGTGGCGGAATGGATGCGCCTGGGCCTGACACTGCCCAACGATCGACAGGTTCCCGCCGGTGCCGAGCACCTGTCGGCTACCCTGCTGTTGCCGGCGGGCTATCGCGGCCCGGCATTCCTGCTGTTGGATAATTTCCGCGCAGTGCTCAAGTACAACAACTCATCGTCCTACGCCCTGGCGGTGAACCTGTTGTCCGAGCGGTTCAGTGGTTCCGGCCAGATCAATGGCAGTTGGCCAAAAGACGACCTGCCCCTCAGCCGCTCCGAACGGATCGACTTGCAGACCCTGCTCAACGCCAATGGCTACGAGGCCGGCAACCCCGACGGCATCATCGGCGCCAATACCCGCAAGGCCATTCGCAGCGCCCAACAATCCCAGGGCTGGCCGGCCGATGGCTACCCGACCCACAAGCTCCTGGAAAGCCTGCGCAACCGCTAAGCGTCATTGCAGCGAGGGTACGCCCTCGCTGCAGAGGCGGGCCATCAGCGAACCACCACGTCCTGCGCCAGGGCAAGCTCCTTGGCCCCGGCATCCAGCCTGACCAACGCGCCCAGGGGCAAGGTCAGGTTCGGATCGCAGTGACCACTGCGCCAACCGGCCAGCACCGGTATCTGCAAGCCGCCAAAGGTCTGCTTGAGCAGCCGGTACAGCGCCTCCGCCTCCACACCGGCCACATCCCCGACCAACACACCCCGTAACGGCTCAAGCTTGCCGGCCAGACGCAGGTGGGTGAGCAACCGATCAACGCGGTACAACGGCTCGTTGACGTCTTCAATAAACAGAATGCCGCCCGCAGTGTCGATTTCGTAAGGCGTGCCCATCGTCGCTGCAATCATCGACAGGTTGCCCCCTACCAACGGCCCCTGGGCAATTCCTGGCTCAAGGGTGATCAACGGGTAGGCCACGGGGTGGTTCAGGACGCTTCCGGCCTTCACCTGCCCCCGGAGCATGTTGAGAAAAGACGCTTCGGTCGGCGCTTGCTTGCCCCCGAGCAAATCCGCATTGAGCATGGGCCCGTGGAAGGTCACAAACCCTGCATAGCGATTGATGGCCATATGCAATGCCGTGATGTCGCTGTAGCCCACAAACGGCTTGGGGTTGCGTTTCAGCAGGTCGAAGTCGATCCGATCCAGTAACCGCGGGCTGCCATAACCGCCGCGCAGGCACAGGATGGTGGCGACCTCCGGATCGGCAAAGGCCGCATGCAAATCATTGAGCCGTACGTCATCGCTGCCGGCCAGGTACCCGGCCTGCTCGCTGACGCCAGGAAAAACCCGCAAGCGATAGCCTCGGGAGCGCATCCATTGCGCAGCCTTTTCAGTGTCGAGCGCGGCCGGGCCGGCGGGTGCAATCAAGCCGATGACGCCTTCAGCAGCCAAGGCCGGCACGGGCAGCAGCCCATGAAGAGCAACGGTGGTTTGGACAGTCATCCATGGTTCTCCCTGTGTGGTTTCAAGCATGCACAGTAGACAGGAACGAGGTTAAACAGAAGAGGCTGGACAGCCAGCAGCGCTGCAGGAATGCGCTGAAAGGACGGGAAGAAAGGTCATGAAAAACGCCCGCAAGGCATAAAGCCTTGCGGGCGATCAACATCAGGACAGCAGGCTTTTCGCCAGCTTCGCTTGCTCATCGGCGTGGTACGAGGAACGTACCAGCGGGCCGGAAGCCACGTTCTTGAAGCCCATTTTGTAACCTTCCTCGGCGAACCAGGCGAAGGTATCCGGGTGCACAAAACGCTGCACCGGCAAGTGGCTGCGGGACGGTTGCAGGTACTGGCCGAGGGTCAGCATGTCGATGTCGTGTTCGCGCATGCGCTTCATGACTTCGATGACTTCCTCGTCGGTTTCGCCCAGGCCCAGCATCAGGCCGGATTTGGTCGGAACGTGGGGCACCATCTGCTTGAACTTCTGCAGCAGAGTCAGGGACCACTGATAGTCCGAACCCGGACGCGCGGCCTTGTACAGGCGCGGTACGGTTTCCAGGTTGTGGTTGAACACATCCGGCGGCTCGGCGGCAGTGATTTCCAGAGCCACGTCCATACGGCCGCGGTAATCGGGAACCAGAGTCTCGAGCTGTACGTTCGGCGACAACTTGCGGATTTCGCGGATGCAGTCGGCAAAGTGCTGGGCACCGCCGTCACGCAAATCGTCACGGTCCACCGAGGTGATTACCACATACTTCAGGCGCAGGTCAGCGATGGCGATCGCCAGGCTTTCCGGCTCATTGACGTCCAGGGGTTTCGGACGGCCATGGCCCACATCGCAGAACGGGCAGCGACGAGTGCAGATGTCACCCATGATCATGAAGGTCGCGGTGCCACCGGAGAAGCATTCCCCCAGGTTCGGGCAGGATGCCTCTTCGCACACGCTGTGCAGCTTGTGCTTGCGCAGCAGTTGCTTGATCCGGTCGACTTCTGGGGAGACTGGAATACGCACGCGAATCCAGTCGGGCTTCTTCGGCAGTTCGGTGGTCGGAATGATCTTCACCGGAATACGCGCAACCTTCTCGGCGCCGCGCAGCTTGACGCCGGCCTCAACCTTGGCACGTGGGGCCGGGCGCTCGGTAACATCCAGCGTCGGGATCATGGTTTGCACAGCGTCTTGCGCAGTAGTCATATCAGTCGATTCCGCCCGTTAGGGTCGTCTGCTCAGCGTAGTCGAGGTGTTTGACGAGCTGCGCACGCAGCCGGGCACTTACCTCGGCAAATTCAATCGGCCCTGTGTGCTCGCGCAGCTGGGTCATCGCCAGGCCGGCGTAGCCACAGGGGTTAATCCGTCGAAACGGCTCCAGGTCCATGTCCACATTCAGGGCCAGGCCATGAAAGGAACAGCCGCGACGTATGCGCAGGCCCAGGGAGGCAATCTTTGCCCCGTCGACGTAAACACCCGGGGCATCAGGCTTGGCCGCCGCGCTCACGCCATAACTGGCCAATAACTCGATCAGGCACTGCTCCATGCGGCTGACCAGTTCGCGCACGCCAAAGCCCAGGCGGCGGACATCCAGCAACAGGTAGACCACCAACTGCCCGGGACCGTGATAGGTCACCTGGCCGCCACGGTCGGCCTGCACCACCGGAATGTTGCCCGGGATCAGCAGGTGTTCCGCCTTGCCCGCCTGGCCTTGAGTGAAGACCGGAGGGTGCTGCACCAGCCACACCTCATCCGGGGCGTCGCTGCCGCGTTCGTTGGTGAAACGCTGCATGGCCTGCCAGACCGGCTCGTAGGCCTGCTGGCCCAGCTCGCGAAAGCCCAGCGTTTGCGGCATCACAGCACCATGTGCACGACACCGGTAGCGCGCAGGGCACTATTGATGTCACGCAGTTGGTCTTCGCCGGTGGCCGTAATGTGCAGTTGTACGGTGGTGTACTTGCCGTTGCTGCTCTGGCGCTCGGCCAGGGACTTGATGTCCAGCGTGGCGTACTTGGCAAGAATCTCGATAACGGTGTCCTTGAAGCCGACACCCGTGTCGCCGATCACCTTGATCGGGTAGTCATCGACGGGGAACTCAATCTTGTGCGACTTAACGTCAGTGTCTGTCATGGCAGTAACGGCCTCGTAAGCCGTGGCGACGGACATGGCCCCCGCTCTACTTCAGAACGAGGGCCATGCAGGTCGACAATATCAGTTGAACAAGCCGTAGAAGAATAGACGGATGCTATCCCACATGCGGCGGAAGATACCACCTTCGTCGACCGCGTCCAGAGCGATCAGGTCGGCGCTGTGCACCACCTTGTCGTCCAGTTTGACTTCGACTTTACCAATCACGTCACCCTTGGCGATCGGCGCGACCAGTTGCGGGTTCATGGTCATGCTGGCGGCGAGCTTTTTCAGCTGGCCTTTTGGCAGGGTCATGGTCAGGTCTTGAGCCAGGCCGGCCTTGACTTGGTTGGTGGTGCCCTTCCAGACCGGCGCTTGAGCCAGTTCGGTGCCCTTCTGATAGAAGGTCTGGGTTTCGAAGAAACGGAAGCCGTAGGTCAGCAGCTTCTGGGTTTCAGCAGCACGAGCCTGTTCGCTGTTGGTGCCAAAGACCACGGCGATCAAGCGCATACCGTCACGCACGGCCGAAGACACCATGCAGTAGCCCGCTTCATCGGTGTGACCGGTTTTCAGGCCATCAACGGTCTTGTCGCGCCACAGCAGCAGGTTGCGGTTAGGCTGCTTGATGCCGTTCCAGAAGAACTCTTTCTGCGAGTAGATCGCGTAGTGGGCCGGGTCTTCGTGGATGATCGCGCGAGCCAGCACGGCCATGTCGTGGGCCGACGAGTAATGCTCCGGGTTCGGCAGCCCGGTCGGGTTCATGAAGTGACTGTTGCTCATGCCCAGGTCGGTAGCCGTCTTGTTCATCATGTCGGCGAACGCGTCTTCGCTGCCGGCGATGTGCTCGGACACCGCTACGCTGGCGTCGTTGCCCGACTGAATGATGATCCCGTGCAGCAGGTCGCTGACGGTGACTTGCGAACCCACCTTGATGAACATCCGCGAACCACCGGTACGCCAGGCGTTCTCGCTGACGGTCACCGGATCGTTTTCGCCGATCTGGCCGCGACGGATTTCCAGGGTCGCGATGTAAGCCGTCATCAACTTGGTCAGGCTGGCCGGTGGCAGGCGCTGGTCACCGTTGTTCTCCACCAGCACGTTACCGCTGCTGGCGTCCATGAGCACATAGGACTTGGCGGCCAATTGCGGTGGCGACGGCATGGCTTCGACCGCCCAGGCAGCGGGCGTGATGATCAGCGGGACAAGCAGGCACAGGCGTTTGGCAAAGGTGGTGATGTTCATCCGTCTCTCGAAGTTGCTAATGGAAACTTGCCCTGACGGGCAAAACTATTCAGACAGCCGGCTAAAAGGCTGTCACGTATTCAGTTGTTCACTCAGACCCTTGCCGGGCTTTTGTTGTTCGGCGAGCCAACAACTTGGGTCCACCCCGCAATACTGCAGGCGAACCCTAAATTTTCAGAGTAGTTACTCAGCAGTGACCACGCTCGGTTGCCCCAGGTTGGCCAGGCGCACACTGTTCTGCGCTTGCTGAGCCTCACCCGGCGTACCAAACGGCCCCAGGCGCACCCGATGCAGGGTCTGTTGGTTGCGCACGATCGAGCTGATAAACACCGGAGCGCTCACCATCCCGCTGAGTTTCGAACGCAGCAGCTCGGCAGCGTCCGGGTTGGCGAAGGCGCCGACCTGGAGATACTGGCCAGAGGCGGCAGATGCGCTTTTCTTGGTATCAAGCTGCACCGGCACGACGGCGGCCGCATGCTGCTGGGGCGGTGGCGTCCATTGCTCAACCGTACCGGTCGAAGCCGTTACCGTCGGCGCGCTGTTCTGCGCCACCTTGGGTTCGTTGAGCATCAACGGCGCTGGACGACCACGTTGGGCCCACCATTCCTGAGGGTCGATGCCCTCGACCTTGACCCGGGCAGTGCCGGTCTCGGCATAACCAAGCTTCTTCGCGGCGGCGTAGGACAGGTCGATAATACGGTCAGAGTAGAACGGCCCACGGTCGTTGACCCGCAGAATCACGGTCTTGTTGTTGTCCAGGTTGGTCACCCGGACATAGCTCGGCAGCGGCAGGGTCTTGTGCGCGGCACTCATGCCGTACAGGTCGTAGACTTCGCCATTGGCGGTGTTCTGGCCATGGAACTTGGTGCCGTACCAGGACGCCGTGCCCGAAGCCACGTAGCTCTTGGACTCGGCCATCGGGAAGTAGGTCTTGCCCAGCACCGTATACGGGTTGGCTTTATAAGGACCGGTATGCAGGGTCGGCGTGGCGTCGGGAATCCGCGAGACATCGACGTCCCACCACGGCGCACCGTCTTTGTGGGCGCGGTTGATATCCAAACCGGGGGCCGAACGGACCGCAGTCGATGATTTCTGCTGCGGCGCCCGACTCGTCGAGCAACTGACCACCAGCAAGGACAACGCGGCAAAAGCCACCAGCTTCAGGGGTTTGTGAATTGGCGATGCCCGCATTACTTGACGCCCCGTGCTTGGACCAGCTGTTCAGACAACTGATGTACGGCCATGGCGTACATCACGCTGCGGTTATAGCGAGTGATCGCATAGAAATTCTTCAGGCCCATCCAGTATTCCGGGCCGTTGTCACCTTCCAGGCGGAAAGCGGTGACCGGCATATCATCGCGCAGCGCATCATGACTCGACCAGCCCAGGGCTCGCAACTCCCCGACGGTTTTCGTCGGCTCGATGCCCGTGGTCAGGCCTTCGTCCACTTGATCGCCTCGCACATCGGCGCGGCTGACCACCGGTTCCCCGGAGACCCAGCCATGGCGCTTGAAGTAACTGGCAACGCTGCCGATGGCATCGTCCGGGTTGGTCCAGATATTGATGTGACCATCACCGTCGAAATCCACCGCGTAGGCGCGAAAGCTGCTCGGCATGAATTGCGGCAAGCCCATGGCACCGGCGTACGAGCCCTTGAGGGTCAGCGGGTCGACCTGCTCTTCACGGGCCAGCAACAGGAACTCGCGCAGTTCCTTACGGAAGAACTCGGCCCGCGGCGGGTAATCGAAGCCCAGGGTCGACAAGGCGTCGATCACCCGATAATTGCCAGTATTGCGGCCAAAAAAGGTCTCAACGCCGATGATCGACACAATCACCTGGGCCGGAACGCCGTATTCCTGTTCGGCACGGGCCAATACGGCCTCGTGCTGACGCCAGAAGTCCACCCCACGGGCAATGCGCGCGTCGGTGATGAACATCGGGCGGTATTCTTTCCACTGCTTGACCCGCTCAGCCGGACGGGAAATCGCATCGAGGATCGCCTGTTTGCGCTCAGCCTCGCGGAACACCCCCATCAGCTGCTCACCGGCGAAACCGTAGTCGCGGGTCATCTCGCCAACGAACTCGGCCACTTGCGGCGAACCTTCGTATTCGCCGGCCAACGCGTGCTGCGTTGCACCCAGGATGCCTACCAGACCGACCCACGGTGTGTACCGAGCGGCCCAGCCACGCACTGCTTGCATTGAATTCTTCACCTTAATCAAACCTGCGCGATCCACTTGCGATGGGTATGGATCGACATCAAAACCCCAAACGCTGACAGTAGTGTCACCAACGAAGTTCCTCCGTAGCTAATGAACGGCAACGGAACCCCCACAACCGGCAACAGGCCACTGACCATACCGATGTTGACGAAAACGTAAACAAAAAACGTCATGGTCAGGGCACCGGCGAGCAGTTTGCCGAACAACGTCTGCGCCTGGGCCGTGATCACCAGGCCACGGCCGATCAGCAACAGGTAGATCAGCAACAGCGCGCAAATGCCTACCAGGCCGAACTCCTCGCCCATGACCGCAATAATAAAGTCGGTGTGGCTCTCTGGCAGGAAGTCCAGGTGGGACTGGGTCCCCAGCAACCAGCCTTTGCCGAAGACACCGCCGGAACCGATGGCGGCCTTGGACTGAATGATGTTCCAGCCCGTGCCCAGCGGATCGCTTTCCGGATCGAGGAACGTCAGCACCCGCTGCTTCTGATAGTCGTGCATGACAAAGAACCACATGGCCACCGCCACCGGCACGGCCGCCGCCAGCACGCTGAGGATCCAGCGCCAGCGCAGGCCACCCATGAACAGCACGAAGGCGCCACCGGCAAGAATCAGCAGGCCGGTACCGAGGTCCGGCTGGCGCACGATGAGGATAAAGGGAATACCGATCAACGCCAGGCTGATGCCCACATGCTTGAGCTGGGGCGGCAAGGTGCGCTTGGCCAGGTACCAGGCAATGGTCGCCGGCATGATGATCTTCATGAATTCCGACGGCTGGAAGCGAATGACCCCGGGGATATTGATCCAGCGGGTCGCGCCCATGGCGTTGTGGCCCATGACGTCCACCACCACCAGCAACACCACGCCGAACACGTAGGCCAGGGGCACCCAGCGCGCCATGAAGCGCGGTTCGAACTGCGCGATGACCACCATTGAGACCAGGCCGATACCGAAGGACGTGGCCTGCTTGGCCAGCAAGTCCCAGCTTTTGCCACTAGCCGAATAGAGGACAAACAGGCTGCCTGCCGCCAGGGTCAGCAACAGGACCAGCAACGGTCCATCGATGTGCATGCGTTGCAACAGCGTCGCGCGGCGACGCATCACATCCTCGCTGGAGAGGATGCGATCGAAATTACTCTTCACGGGCCGTAGCCTCCGCGCTGATAGGGCTGCCGAACTCGGGTTTGATCAGGCCGTCCTGGCCGAGCAGCCAGGCATCCATGACCTGACGAACCACCGGAGCCGCCACACCGGAACCCGACTCACCGTTCTCGACCATCACCGAGACCACGATTTTCGGGTTATCCGCCGGGGCGAAGCCGACGAACAGGGCGTGGTCGCGGTGGCGTTCCTGGACCTTGGAGCGGTCGTACTTCTCGCCCTGCTTGATCGCGACCACCTGAGCGGTACCGCTTTTGCCGGCGATGCGGTACTGGGCACCGATCGACGCTTTGCGCGCGGTACCGCGGGCACCGTGCATCACCTGCTGCATGCCATGATTGACCTTCGTCCAGTCCGACGGATCACGCAGGATGATGTCGGCAATCGGGTTGTGGTCCACCGGCTTCTCGCCTTCGATGGTCTTGGCCAGGTGCGGGCGGTTCCATTTGCCTTTATTGGCCACCAGGGCCGTGGCCTGGGCCAGTTGCAGCGGCGTGGATTGCATGTAGCCCTGGCCGATCCCGAGAATCAGCGTCTCCCCCGGGAACCAGGCCTGACGCCGGGTGGCACGCTTCCACTCCCGGGACGGCATCAGCCCCGGGGACTCTTCGAACATATCCAGGGAAACCTTCTGGCCGATGCCGAACTTGTTCATGTAGGCCGACAGGCGATCAATCCCCAGCTTGTGGGCCAGGTCATAAAAATAGGTATCGTTGGAGCGCATGATCGCGGTGTCCAGATCGACATAGCCGTCACCGGTGCGGTTCCAGTTCCGGTACTTATGGTCGTAATTGGGCAATTGGTAGTAGCCCGGGTCGTACACCCGCGTCGACGCCGTGACCACCCCGGCATCCAGGCCGGCAATCGCCACCGCCGGCTTGATGGTCGAACCTGGCGGATACAGACCGCGCAGCACGCGGTTGAACAGCGGCCGGTCGATGGAGTCGCGCAGTTCGGCATACGCCTTGAAGCTGATGCCGGTGACGAACAGGTTGGGGTCGAAACTCGGCTGGCTGACCATCGCCAGCACTTCACCGGTGCTCGGGTCCAGTGCCACCACCGCGCCACGCCGCCCACCCAGGGCCAGTTCGGCCGCTTCCTGCAGCTTGATGTCCAAGCTCAGGACAATGTCCTTGCCGGGAATCGGATCGGTGCGCTTGAGCACCCGCAGTACCCGGCCACGGGCGTTGGTCTCGACTTCCTCGTAACCCACCTGCCCGTGCAGTTCCGGCTCGTAGAAACGCTCGATGCCGGTCTTGCCGATGTGGTGGGTGCCGCTGTAATTGACGGGATCGAGGGTCTTCAGCTCTTTCTCGTTGATCCGCCCCATGTAACCCACCGAGTGAGCAAAGTGCGCACCCTGGGGGTAATGCCGCACCAACTGCGCCACCACCTCGACACCGGGCAGACGGAACTGATTCACCGCAATGCGGGCGATCTGCTCCTCGGTCAGCTCGAACAGGATCGGCACCGGTTCGAACGGCCGGCGCCCCTGTTTCATGCGCTTCTCGAACAGCACGCGGTCTTCCGGCGTCAGCTCCAGCACCTCGACAATCACGTCGAGTACCTGCTGCCAGTCGCCGGAACGCTCTCGGGTCATGCTCAGGCTGAAGCTCGGCCGGTTGTCCGCAATCACCACACCATTACGGTCGAAGATCAGGCCACGGGTCGGCGGAATCGGCTGCACGTGCACCCGATTGTTCTCCGACAGCGTCGAGTGGTACTCGTACTGGATCACCTGCAGGTAATACAGGCGCGCGATCAGCACCCCAATCAGGCACACCACCGCAATGGCGCCGAACACGACGCGGCCACGCACCAGACGGGCGTCTTTTTCGTGGTCCTTGATGCGGATCGGCTGAGACATTAGGGGCGCGGGCTACTTGTGGTAAGGGTGCCCGGACAGAACTGTCCAGGCGCGATACAGCTGTTCACCGATCAGGATCCGCACCAGCGGGTGGGGCAGGGTCAGCGGCGACAGCGACCAGCGCTGATCGGCCCGGGCACAGACTTCCGGCGCCAGCCCTTCCGGGCCACCGACCATGAAGTTCACCGTGCGCGAATCCAGGCGCCAGCGATCCAGTTCCACCGCCAACTGCTCAGTGCTCCAGGGCTTGCCGTGAACCTCAAGGGTCACGATGCGCTCGCCGGGCCCGACCTTGGCCAGCATGGCTTCGCCTTCCTGGCGGATGAAACGCGCCACGTCGGCATTCTTGCCACGGGTATTGAGCGGTATTTCCACCAGTTCCAACGCCAGTTCGGATGGCAGACGCTTGGCATATTCATGCCAACCCTCTTCCACCCACTTGGGCATGCGCGAACCGACAGCAATCAGGCGCAGGCGCACAGCCGTTCCTTATTCCTGGTCTTTGTTGAGCTTGTTGAAATGCTCGTGACCGACCTCAGGGCTGTGGTGTTTGCCATCAGCGGCACGGCTCTGCTCGGCACCTTCCCAAAGGCGCTCCAGGTCGTAGAACTGACGGGCGTTGGAGGTCATCATGTGGACGATCACGTCGTCCATGTCCAACAGCACCCAGTCGCTGTCGCCCTTGCCTTCTTCACCCAACGGCTTCACGCCCAGGGCCTTCACGGCTTCGCGGACCTTGTCCAGCATCGCGCCGATCTGGCGGTTGGAGGTACCGGTGGCGATGATCATGTAATCAGTGATGCTTTGCTTTTCACGGACATCAATCACCAGCACGTCCTGAGCTTTGACGTCTTCCAGGGCGGCTACAGCAACCTTGACCAGCGCTTCACCCTTCAGGGGCTCGCCACTGATGACTTTTTCCGGCAGCGGGGCACTCTTGAACGTGCCTTTACGCTTAACTTTGCTTACGTCGTTGTTCGTCATATAAAACTCGTTTTGCTCGTATGTTCGGGCGCTTCAATACACGACTATTCGTGCTTTCAAGCGCGCCTTTTCAGTTCGACGCACGGTAAAGTCCGTGCGCATCGATGTAGGCCAGGACCGCGTCAGGCACCAGGAAACGTACCGACTTACCGCTGGCCAGCAGTTGACGGATCTGGGTGGCGGACACCGCAAGCGGGGTCTGCCAGACGAATGCAATCTGTCCGCTCGGCCCCTTGAGGGCCAATGGATCACTCTCCGAGCGCGCCGCCAGCAGGTTGCGCAAGGCATCCGGCGGTTCGCTATCGGCATCCGGGCGTTGCAGCACCAGGATGTGGCAATGCTGGAGCAACTCTTCCCAGCGATGCCAGGTGGGCAGGCCGCAAAATGCGTCCCAGCCCAGTAACAAGAACAACTGGTCATCCGCGGCCAGTTCGGCCCGCATCAGTTCCAGGGTGTCGATCGTGTAGGACGGCTTGTCCCGCTGCAGCTCACGGGCATCCACCACCAGAGGGGCCACACCCGCCACCGCACATTCGACCATCGCCAGGCGATCCAGCGCCGACACCTGCGGCATATCCCGATGAGGCGGCCTGGCACTGGGTGCCAGGCGCAGCTCATCGAGATTCATGGATTCGGCGACTTCCAGCGCACCGCGCAAGTGGCCGATGTGCACAGGATCGAAAGTACCGCCCAGCAGACCGATGCGTTTGCCCATCAAGTGCGCACGTGACCGTCGCCGAAGACCACGTACTTCTCGCTGGTCAGCCCTTCCAGGCCTACCGGGCCACGGGCATGCAACTTGTCGGTGGAAATGCCGATTTCCGCGCCCAGGCCGTATTCGAAGCCATCGGCAAAACGGGTCGAGGCATTGACCATGACCGAACTGGAATCCACTTCATTGAGGAAGCGCCGGGCATCACTGAAGTTTTCAGTGACGATGGCGTCCGTATGGTGGGAACCATAGGTGTTGATGTGCTCGATCGCCTGATCGAGGCTGTCCAGCACACGGATCGACAGGATCGGCGCCGTGTACTCGGTGCGCCAGTCCTCTTCCGTGGCCTCCAGCACGCCAACACCGAGGATGGCGCGGGTTTGCGGGCAGCCGCGCAACTCCACGCCCTTGTCGCGATAAATCGCGGCCAATGGCGGCAGTACACGCTCGGCGATGCTGGCGTGAACCAGCAGGGTCTCCATGGTGTTGCAGGGGGCGTAACGGTGGGTCTTGGCGTTGTCGGCGATACGAATCGCCTTGTCCAAGTCCGCCGCAACGTCGATAAATACGTGGCAGACGCCATCCAGGTGCTTGATCACCGGTACCTTGGCGTCGCGGCTGACGCGCTCGATCAGGCTTTTGCCGCCACGAGGCACGATGACGTCGACGAACTCCGGCATGGTGATCAGTGCACCGACAGCGGCGCGGTCAGTGGTTTCCACCACTTGCACCACCTCGGCCGGCAGGTCGGCCACGGCCAGGCCCTGCTGGATGCACAGGGCAATGGCGCGGTTGGAATTGATCGCCTCGGAACCGCCACGCAGGATGGTGGCATTGCCCGACTTCAGGCACAGGCTGGCCGCATCGATGGTCACGTTCGGACGGGACTCGTAGATGATGCCGATCACCCCCAGGGGCACGCGCATCTTGCCCACCTGGATACCCGAAGGCAGATAACGCATGTCGCGGATTTCACCGATGGGGTCAGGCAGCTTCGCCACCTGACGCAGGCCCTCGATCATGTCGTCGATACGCGCCGGGGTCAGCGCCAGGCGATCCAGCAAAGCGGGTTCCAGACCATTGGCCCGGCCGTTGGCCAGGTCCAGCTCATTGGCCGCCGTCAGCTCGGGTCGAGCGGCGTCCAATGCATCGGCAGCAGCCAGCAGCGCGCGGTTTTTCTGCACGGTGGTGGCACGGGCGATCACCCGGGAAGCTTCGCGGGCAGCGCGACCCAAACGGGTCATGTAGTCAAGAACGGACTCAGTCATGGTCTGGTGTGGTCTTGGCAAAGAGGAAAGCTGCTGATTATAGCTGTCGCGCCCGTCCACGGACAGCGGTCACAGGCGGATGGTCGAAATGGAGTGCAAATACCGAGCGTTAAGGGTGGTTTAAGCCTGGAGTTGCTATGATTCCGCCCCATTTCCGCCACAACCCTTCACCACCATGCCCAATCTGACCACCGCGAAACGGCCCACAGCCCTGCCTGACTGCTTTTTCGACCGTGATGCTCAGCGCGTGGCCCGGGAACTGCTCGGCAAGATCATCCGCCACAAGGTCGGCGATCTATGGCTGGCGGCGCGCATTATCGAGACCGAAGCCTATTACTGCGAGGAAAAAGGCAGCCACGCTTCCCTCGGCTACACAGAAAAACGTAAGGCTTTGTTTCTGGATGGCGGCCACATCTATATGTATTACGCCCGCGGTGGCGACTCCCTGAACTTCAGCGCCCAAGGCCCGGGCAATGCGGTCCTGATCAAGTCGGGCTACCCCTGGGTCGACGCCTTTTCCGGCCCCGCCAGCCTGACGTACATGCTCTCGAACAACCCGGACGCCCGCGGCCAGCCGCGCCCCGAACACAAGCTATGCGCCGGGCAAACCCTGCTGTGCAAAGCCCTGGGGCTCAAGGTTCCGGCCTGGGATGCCAAGCGTTTCGACCACGAAGCGCTCTGGGTCGAAGACATCGGTGAACCGATCGGCACGATCATCCAGACCACGCGCCTGGGGATTCCCAAGGGACGCGACGAACACCTGATGTATCGCTTCGTCGACGCCGCCTACGCCCCGTACTGCACGCGGAACCCTCTGCGCAGGGGCCAGGTCGAAGGACGCGATTACTACCTGATCGATTGAGCGCCCCCAGGCATCCGCCCCACGTTTAGAACCACGTATTCAGAACAATGGAGTTGAATTTATGGGCCCATGGCTCGATGGCCTGACCGGCTGGTTGACGGCGAACCCGCAGTGGCTGGCCGCTGCAGTATTCATAGTGGCCTGCATCGAATGCCTGGCGATTGCCGGGCTGATCGTGCCCGGTACGGTGCTGCTGTTCGCCATCGCCGTATTGGCTGGCAACGGCGCCCTGCCCCTAGGGGAAACCTTGTTGCTCGGGCTGCTCGGCGGGCTGCTGGGGGATCTGGTGTCGTACCTGCTGGGACGACGCTTCCACCAGGGCATCCGGCGACTGCCCGGCTTGCGCCATCACCCAGAATGGATCAGCGGTGCCGAGGCTTATTTCCAGCGTTACGGCATCGCCAGCCTGCTGGTGGGGCGCTTTATCGGCCCGCTGCGCCCCATGCTGCCCATGGTCGCCGGCATGTTCGACATGCCTTTTATGCGTTTCTTGGCGGTCAGCGCCCTGGCCGCAACGGGCTGGTCGGTGGCCTACCTGCTGCCCGGCTGGGCCACCGGGGCGGCGATTCGCCTGCCCTTGCCGGAAGGCTTCTGGCCTCAGGCGGCGGTCGTGGCCGCGAGTCTGGCCGTCTTGCTGGGACTGGGCATCGCCGGCACCCTGCGCCGCCATCGCCTGGCCACCTTAATGATCGCCGGCCTGAGCCTGTTGATTCTGCTGGGGCTGTTTATCGGCTATCCCTACCTCAGCCAGTTCGACCAGGGCCTGATCGCCCTGGTGCAAGAACACCGCAGCGAGCCACTGGACCGGATCATGGTGCTGCTGACACAGGTCGGTGAATTCCACGCCATGCTGATCATCAGTGCCGCCCTGATCCTGCTCTTGCTGGCCACCCGGCAATGGCGCCAGGCGCTCTTCGCCGGCGCCACCCTGCTGCTCACCGCCCTGGCCAACACCGGCAGCAAATGGTTCTTCGCTCGGGTGCGCCCTGAAGTCCTGACCGAACCATTGACCACCTACAGCATGCCCAGCGGCCACTCTTCCGGCGCCTTCGCTCTGTTTCTAACCTTGGCGGTACTGGCCGGGCGCGGCCAGCCGCCGCGCATGCGCCTGACCTGGCTGCTGCTGGGCTGCCTGCCGGCGGCGTCGATCGCCCTCTCGCGGGTCTACCTCGGCGCCCACTGGCCCAGCGACATTCTGGCGGGCACCATGCTCGCCGCCTGTATCTGTGCCGCCAGCCTGAGCCTGATCCAGCGCCAAGCCCCCTTGGCGCCCATGCCGGCCAAAGCCTGGTGGCTGGTATTGCCGGCGATGATTGCCCTGTGCGGATTCATGTCGATGCGCCATTTACCCCACGCCCTGATGCGCTATGCCTATTGAGGGCCGTGGACACCGCAGATAACGGCGGGCCACTCAGGTGAACAATTCGCCCTGTAACTGATCCAGCAATGCCTGAATCGCATCCAGGCGTTGCTGGGGATCGTCCAGTTGCAACAGGTCGATCTTGTCCAGTTCCGAAAAAGGCAACAGATAGGCCAACTGATTGGCCAATGATTGCTGGCCGCTGGCCTCACCGCCCATGTTCAGGGCTTCGACCATCGGGTGTTCGGCCAAGGCCTTGAGCAACGCGATCAGGTCGGCGTCTTCATCCAGCAGCGCACGCTCCGGCACCTCATCCAGCCACTGCACCTGGGCCAGGATCAGTTGGTCTTTCTGCACCTCACTGCTCAGCACCCGAAAACGCCGCCCGCCCTTGACCCGAATCCCCAGCAGCCCGTTGCCCTGCTGGTGAAAATCGGTGATCCGCGCTTCACAACCAATCAGCGCATGGCCCTCGGGGGCCAGGCCGACTTCCTGCCCTTCCAGGATGCAGACCACGCCAAAGCCGTCGCCCTGCTTCATGCAGCGGCCGATCATGTCCAGGTAGCGCGCCTCGAAGATCTGCAAATCGAGGATGCAGTCGGGAAACAGCACCGTGTTCAACGGGAAAAGCGCCAGGCTCATACACACATCCTTAAACCACCAATGACACCGCCAACGGCAGCAACACTGCCGTGGCCACCCCCATCAAACTCATGGCCAGCGCCGCGAAGGCGCCGCACTCGTCACTTTCCTGCAGGGCCACCGAGGTGCCCACCGCGTGCGCCGTCATGCCCAGGGCCATGCCCCGCGCCTCCGGACTATGGACGCCCAGGCGATTGAGCAACGCTGGGCCGACAATCGCCCCCACCACCCCGGTGATCAGCACAAACACCGCCGCCAGCGCCGCCACGCCGCCGATCTGCTCAGCCACCAGCATGGCAATGGGCGAAGTGACCGACTTGGGCGCCATGGTCATCAAAATCATGTGCTCGGCACCGAACCACCAGCCCAGCAGCACACCCAACCCGGTGGCCACCACCCCACCCACCACCAGCGTAGTAAAAACTGGCCAGAACAACTGGCGAATCCGTCGCAGATTGAGGTACAGCGGCACCGCCAGGGCCACCGTGGCCGGCCCCAGGAGAATGCTCAGAATCTCGGTGCTCTTGCGGTACTCGGCGTACGTCAGGCCGCAGCCGAGCAACACGCCAATCACCAGCAACATGGACACCAGCACCGGCTGCAGGAAGATCCAGCGGGTTTTCTCGAACGCCGCCAGCACCAGTTGATAGGCACCCAAGGTGATGCCGATGCCAAACAGCGGGTGATGAATCACTGCAGCCCAGGCGCCTTGCCAGTCGAGGGTCATTGCTCGCCCTCCTTGTGCACCTGGCGTTTGACCAGTTTCTGCATCAGCACCCCGACAAACCCCATGGAGATCACCAGGGACAACACCAGCGCCCCAGTGATTGCCCAGAAGTCCGCGGCAATGTCCCGGGCATAGACCATCACCCCCACTGCCGGCGGCACCAGCAGCAATGGCAGGTAACGCAGCAAGCTGCTGGCCGCTTGGTTCAGCGGCTCTCCCACTTCACCGCGGACCACCAGGTACACCAGCAATAGCAGAAGGCCGATGATCGGCCCCGGCAGCACCGGCACTATCAGGTGATTGAGCGCCGTGCCAAGCAATTGAAAGAGCACCAGCCATGTCAGACCTCGTAACAACATCCCGCGTCCCTCGCAAAAACCGTCGCGCATTATAAGCACGCGCCCGCTATGCACCGGCATTCGCCAAAAGCATGGAGGGTTGACCCGACCCAATGGCCATGTTGATCTAAAGTGGATGTCTGGGGCTCAGGCCCACGCCGCTTGAACACTACAAAAGCCGATGAACCAAGGAGAGTCTCAATGCCCTATGTTCCTGTTGCAGAGCTCAAAGATTATGTCGGGAAGGAACTTGGACGTTCCGAATGGCTCACCATCGATCAGGAGCGTATCAACCTGTTTGCCGAAGCCACGGGGGACTTTCAGTTCATCCACGTGGACCCGGTCAAGGCCGCGCAAACCCCATTTGGCAGCACCATTGCCCACGGTTTCCTCTCGCTGTCACTGATTCCGAAATTGATGGAAGACATCCTCGTCCTGCCGGAAAACCTGAAGATGGTGGTCAACTACGGCCTGGACAGCGTGCGCTTCATCCAGCCTGTGAAAGTCGACTCCAAGGTACGGCTCAAGGTCGAACTGACCGAAGTCCTGGAAAAGAAACCCGGCCAGTGGCTGCTCAAGGCCACCGCCACCCTGGAAATCGAAGGCCAGGAAAAGCCCGCCTATATCGCCGAGCCCCTGTCCCTCTGCTTTGTCTGAAGCCCCTGGGTGCGAACAGCCCGCGCTGTTTCGCACCGCCTCTCTATATATAAGTCACAAGCCTGCGGCATACTCGGTCCCCTAATTACCCGGATCCCCCTATGCGCTCACTTGTACCCCTGACGCTGACCCTGTTGCTTGCCGCTTGCGGCGATGGCGAATCCCTCCTGCCGCCCGATGCTCGGCTGCCGGACGGCGGGCGCTATCGCGGCGAGTTGGTCAACGGGTTGCTCCAGGGCCAGGGACGCATCGACTACCCCAATGGCAGTTGGTACGCCGGCCAGTTCGAAAACGGTCAATGGCATGGCCAGGGCGAATGGCACGGCAGCAACGGCGAGGTCTATCGCGGCCAGTTCCAACAGGGCCTGTTTCACGGCCAGGGCAGCCTGACCACCAAGGACAGCAGCTACAGCGGCGGTTTCAAGCTGGGCCGGCGTGACGGCGAAGGCACCCTCAAAGAAGGCGGCATGACCTATCGCGGCGAGTTCAAGGCCGACCTGTATTCGGGCCTCGGGCGCCTCGAACTGGAAGACGGCAGCCAATACCAGGGTCAGTTCACCCGGGGCAAACCCAACGGCGAGGGCCAACGCAGCGACGCCAGCGGCAACCAGTTCAGCGGCCGTTTCGTCAACGGCCAGTTGGAGGGCCCCGGCACCTTCAACAGCGCCGAAGGCGACATCTACGTCGGCGGATTCAAACAAAACCAGCTCAATGGCAAAGGCCGTTATGAAAACGCCGACGGCGACGTCTGGATCGGGCAGTTCAAGGAAGGTGCCCTCAGCGGTCGCGGCGAACTGATCGGTGTCGACGGCAGCCACTACGTGGGCCAATTCAGCGACTGGCGCTTCAGCGGCCAGGGACGCCTGAACCTCACCGACGGCAGCTTCTACATCGGCGGCTTCGACAGCGATAACTATCAGGGCCACGGCGTGCTGGTGCTGCGCGACGGCTCGGTGCAAAGCGGTGACTGGATCAACGGACTGCGGGTCCGCGACGCCGACGGCAAGCTGCTGCCCGACCCGCTGGAGCTCGGTTTACTGGCCCAGGGCCGCCTGCTGGACCAGGCCCTCACTGGCCTGCCCGCATCTACCCCGGCCATCGAACTCTACAGCCTGACCCTGGCCGGTGACGGCAAACAAAGCGTGTTCCTGCGTGAGGCCGACTACGTCAGCAACATGCTGGCCTCACGCTTCGGCGCCTACGGCCAGGTGCGCCTGGTGAACCATCGCGACCACCTGGCCGACCGGCCCATGGCCACCCGAGAAAACCTACACCGTGCGGCCCAGGCCCTGGCAGAACGCAGCGGCCCGGAAGACCTGGTGTTCATCTACCTGACCAGCCACGGCACCAGCGCCCATGAACTGGTGCTCGACCAGCCGCGCCTGGAGCTGGCCGACCTGCCGGCGGACGAGCTGGCCACCGCCCTCGCCCCGCTGAAGAACCGCGACAAGATCGTGGTGATTTCTGCCTGCTATTCCGGCGGTTTCATCCCCGCGCTGAAGGACGAACGAACCCTGGTCATGACCGCCTCCAAGGCCGATCGAGTGTCCTTCGGCTGCTCCGAGGAGGCGGACTTCACCTACTTCGGCGACGCCCTGTTCGCCCAGGCGCTGAACCAGACCGACGACCTGGAGCAAGCCTTCAAGCTGGCCCGGGCCACCGTCGCCGAACGTGAACAGGCCGACAACTTCGAAGCCTCCGAACCACAAATCTGGGCCCCAAAAGGCGTGATCGCCCATTGGCAACAGTTACGCAAACAGCAAGCACGAAAGGCACTACAAAGTGTCTCTATAGGCAGCACGGAAGCGAAGAGCAACTAAGCTGAAACTGTATCAAGGGGGAACTCATCATGTACTTGACGCCTCAGCACATTCTGCTCGCGGGGGCCTCCGGCCTCACCGGTGAGCACTTGCTCGACCGCCTGCTCAACGAACCCACCGTCACCCGCGTCCTGGCACCCAGCAGGCGCCCACTGGCCGAACATCCGCACCTGGAAAACCCGGTCGGCGACCCCGCCGTCTTTCTGCCACAACTCAGCGGCCGGGTGGACATCGCCTTCTGCTGCCTGGGCACCACCATCAAGCTGGCGGGTTCGGAAGCGGCGTTCCGCGCCGTGGACCTGGACATGGTAGTAGCCTTCGGCAAACGCGCACGGGAAATGGGCGCACGGCACCTGATCGTGATCAGCGCCTTGGGCGCTGATGCCAAGTCGTCGATTTTCTATAACCGCGTCAAAGGTGAAATGGAGCAGGCGCTGAAGGCCCAGGGCTGGCCACAACTGACTATTTGCCGACCTTCGTTGCTGCTGGGCGAGCGGATCGAACCACGCCTGAGTGAGCAATTGGCCGGCCCGTTGTCACGCCTGATTCCCGGTAAATACCACGGCATCGAAGCCTGCCAACTGGCCCGGGCCATGTGGCGCCTGGCCCTGGAAGAGCAAGACGGCGTGCGGGTCATCGAGTCGGATGAGCTGCGCAAACTGGGCAAGTGATGAAAGTGAGTTGAGGCTATCGCCGGCAAGCCGACTCCTACGAGGAGGCGGTTTGTCGGAGTAGCGCATTAAAGTCGTCCGTTATAGGCCGCCCGTGGCCTGAAACCCCACCCCCAAGACCGTCAAGACCGACAGCGGCAACAGCAGCGTGTCGAGCAAGGCGCTGGCCGGCAGATCTAGGCCCGGATAACTCGGCGCTTCGGCACCAAACCTGTCCATGGCGCAGCAACCGCCCTGCATCGCGTAGAGGTCCAGACGGGTTCCCGAATACACCACCGGCGCGCCCGGCTGCGCCGCATCGAGCGTACGCACCGTGGCACAACCGCCCAGTTGCAGGGCGATCAAGGCCAGCAACAGGCCCTTATTCATCGCTGCTCAAATGGTGCTCGCCCCAGCGCGGCAGCATGTCTTGAGGGATGTTCAGCAGGTTGAGAATCCGCGCCACCACAAAGTCCACCAGGTCGTCGATGGTCTGCGGCTGGTGATAGAAGCCCGGCGACGCCGGCAGGATGGTCACCCCCAGGTTCGACAGCTTGAGCATGTGCTCCAAGTGAATACTGGAGTACGGCGCTCGCGAGGCACCAGGATCAACTGGCGGCGCTCCTTCAAGGTCACGTCGGCGGCGCGTTCGATCAGGTTGTTGCACGCCCCCGTGGCAATGGCCGACAAGGTGCCCGTGGAGCACGGCACCACCACCATCGCTGCCGGCGAACCGGAGCCGGACGCCACCGGGGACATCCAGTCTTCCTTGCCGTAGACACGAATCTGCCCCGCCGCCGCACCGGTGTACTCGGTGAGGAAGGCCTGCATCATCTGGGTCTTGGGCGGCAGCGAGACATCCGTCTCGGTGGCCATCACCAACTGCGCAGCCTTGGAGATCAGAAAGTGCACCTCGCGGTCTTCCCGCACCAGGCAATCCAGCAAGCGCAGGCCGTACTGGGCGCCCGAAGCACCGGTCATGGCCAGGGTGATGCGTTCCGGACCGTTGTTCATCTCAAGGCCTCAGCCAGTTTGCCGTGCAGGCCGCCGAAGCCACCGTTGCTCATGATCACCACTTGGGTGCCGGGCTTGGCCTGGCTCTTGACCCGCTCAATGATGCCTTCCAAGGAGTCACTGACAATCGACGGCACCGAGCACAAGGCCGCCGTTGCGCCCAGGTCCCAACCGAGGTTGGCGGGGGCGTACCAGATCACCTGGTCGGCCTGGCTGACGCTCTCCGGCAAACCATCGCGGTGGGCACCGAGCTTCATGGAGTTGGAGCGCGGCTCGATGATCGCAATCAGCGGCGCTTCACCAATGCGTTTGCGCAGCCCATCCAGGGTGGTAGCAATGGCCGTCGGGTGGTGAGCGAAGTCGTCATAGATGGTGATGCCGTTGACCTCGGCCACCTTTTCCATGCGCCGCTTCACGTTCTTGAACGCACTCAGCGCGGCAATGCCCATGGACGGCACCACGCCCACATGGCGGGCAGCGGCCAGGCACGCCAGGGCGTTGGCGACGTTGTGCTGGCCGGTCAACGACCACTCCACCACGCCCTGGGCAACACCGTCGAACATCACTTCAAACTCAGAGCCGTCTTCGCGCAGCAGCTTGACCTGCCACTGCCCGCCGGCGCCAGTGGTTTGCACTGGCGTCCAGCACCCCATCTCGATCACCCGCTGCAGGGCCGGTTCGGTGGTTGGATGGATCACCAGGCCTTCACTGGGGATGGTCCGCACCAAGTGATGGAACTGCCGTTCGATTGCCGCCAGATCCGGGAAGATGTCGGCGTGATCGAACTCCAGGTTGTTCAGGATTGCGGTGCGCGGGCGGTAGTGAACGAACTTCGAGCGCTTGTCGAAGAAGGCGCTGTCGTACTCATCGGCCTCGATCACAAAGAACGGCGTGCCGCCCAGGCGGGCCGACACGGCAAAGTTCTGCGGCACGCCACCGATCAGGAAGCCGGGGCTCATGCCCGCGTGCTCCAGCACCCAGGCCAGCATGCTGCTGGTGGTGGTCTTGCCGTGGGTGCCGGCCACGGCCAATACCCAACGCCCCTGCAGCACATGGTCCGCCAGCCATTGCGGGCCGGAAACATAAGGCAGGCCTTTGTTCAGCACATATTCCACCGCCGGGTTACCACGGGACATGGCGTTGCCGATCACCACCAGATCCGGCGCCGGGTCCAGCTGGGCCGGGTCGTAGCCCTGGGTCAACTCAATGCCCTGAGCCTGCAATTGCGTGCTCATTGGCGGATAGACGTTGGCGTCGGAACCGGTGACGTGATGGCCCAGCTCTTTGGCCAGAACCGCCATCGAGCCCATGAAAGTGCCGCAGATACCCAGAATATGAATGTGCATAGTCGACCTCGTAAAACATCGCGGCAGGTTAGCCTAGAGGGCCGAAAATCGCACTCTTTAGCTGACCGGGAGGCCGATTAGCCGCCGCTGCGAGCCGGCCCACGATCGCAGGCAGGATCAGGCCGATGGTACCGCCCGCCTAGACCGACTGGCGGGCGATCCCGTGCTTGCGCAGCTTTCTATACAGGGTGTTGCGGCTGACACCCAACTGCTCGGCGCTGTGGGTCATGTGCCAGCGCTGCTGTTCCAGGGTCGCGAGCAGCGTCAGGCGCTCGGCATCGTCCAGCGGGTACTCGGACGGTGCGGCAGCGGGCTGCGGCGGGCGCGCTTGGCGAATGGACAGCGGCACATCCTCCAGCACGATCAGCCCGTCATCGCACAGGGCGGCCAGGGTTCGCAGCACCGTGCGCAATTGCCGGACATTGCCCGGCCAATCGAACCCCAGCAGGGCCTGGCGCGCCGCATCGTCAAGCTGCACTCGCTGTTCCCCCGCTTCTTGCGCCAGGAGAAAGTCCAGCAACTGGGATTTGTCGGTGCGCTCGCGCAACGCCGGCAAGGCGATTTCCAAGCCATTGAGACGGTAATACAAGTCTTCACGGAAACTGCCCTCGCGCACCCGCTCCAGCAGGTCGCGGTGGGTCGCGCTGATAATCCGCACGTCCACCGCCTGGGGCTCGCCGCCGATGGGCACCACCAGGCGATCCTCCAGAACCCGCAACAGGCGAGTCTGCAAGGCCAGGGGCATATCGCCGATCTCATCCAGGAACAGGGTGCCGCCATCGGCCTGCTGCAGTTTGCCGCGCATGCCTTCCTTGCGCGCCCCGGTGAAACTGCCGCCGCGATAACCGAACAACTCGCTCTCGATCAGGCTTTCCGGAATCGCCGCACAGTTGAGGGCAACAAAGGCTTTGTCCGAACGCTGGCTACCCTGGTGCACAGCCTTGGCGAACGCCTCCTTGCCGGAACCGGTCTCGCCATTGATCAACAGCGGCACGTCCCGCTCGAAGACCCGCAAGGCCTTGCGCAACCCTTCCTGCAACACCGCATCCCCCAGGCAAAGGGCACCCGGAGCCGGGCTTGGCGCCAGATCGACGACCTGAACCTGGGGTGCGGCCACCCGCGGCACACCCCGCGGCTGACCGCGCAACAAGGCGAACAAAGCACGCCCATCCCGGGTGCGCAGCGGCCAACTGGCGCTGGCATTGACGCTGGCCCGCCCCAGCAGTTCGTCGAGGGAGCAGTCGAACAGCGACTCCACCGGTTTGCCCAACAGACCGCCACGCCCATGGCCCAACAGGTTCAACGCGCTCTGGTTGACCGCGCAAACCCGCCCGTCGCCGTCAAACGCCAGCAGCCCCTCGCTGAACAGGCCCACGGACTCGGCCTGCAAATGGAAGCGCAGCAGCCACTGGTTGTCGAAGTAACGCAGGAAATAACAGCTCTCGATCATCTTCGCCGAGAGGTTGACCAGGGCCATGGTGTGGAACTGGCTCTGCCGGGAAACGTCTTGGCGCGCCGAGGACACGTCCAGCACCGCCAGCAGTTCGCCATGGGGATCGAACACCGGGCTGGCGGAACAGGTGAGGCCGGTGTGGCGACCGCGGAAGTGTTCATCCTGGTGAATGGTCAGGGATTGGCGCTCCACCAGGCAGGTGCCGATGCCGTTGGTGCCTTCGCAAGCTTCACTCCAGTTGGCGCCCAGCCACAGGCCGGCATGCTCGAAGATCTTGCGCTCGGTGGGTGCGGTGATGCAGTTGAGGATGACGCCCCGGGCATCGGTCAGCAGCACGGCGTGACCGGCGCCTGAGAGCTGCTGGTGCA
This sequence comes from Pseudomonas morbosilactucae, assembly GCF_023241665.1. NCBI lineage: Bacteria > Pseudomonadati > Pseudomonadota > Gammaproteobacteria > Pseudomonadales > Pseudomonadaceae > Pseudomonas > Pseudomonas morbosilactucae. The sequence continues at coordinate 85,342 of NZ_JALQCX010000018.1, forward strand.
GGCTGGTCATTTCGTTGCCGGCAATCTGCAGCACCGCCTGCAAGCGCTCGCGGCTTTCCAGCAAACGGCCGTGTTCCAGCACCGTAGGCGCCATGGCTTGGGCCGGATCGAGGTGGTAGTCCTCCAGGCAACGCAGCCAGGAACGGGCAATGGACGGGTCGCGACCCGGGCCCTGTAAATGGGCTTTGCCCTGGGCCACGGTCAACACTTGCTGGGCGTGGCGACTCAGATGATTGCTGTGCATTTCTTATTATTCTCCCCGTAGGGTCCGGTTGCAGAGCCGGCGTCAGGCGTCGGCACTCACAACTGCAAACCTGGACAACGCCCAGGTTTGCGGGGGTTTACGACTGCTGGGTCCGCACCTGGACCGGACCGAAAAGCACCTGAGGCAGCGGCGGCCAATCGGTATCGAGCAATCCCGTGGAAACGAGCATCCTCCTGCGCCGTCGGTATTGCAATGCTGGCGCGACCGGCAAGTCACAGACTGCGCCACAAGCGGTACAAAGTGTCACCCTGGCCGTACCACATCCGTCACGCGGTGCCGTTCCAGAGTCCTCCGAAACGCAGCTAAGCCCTTGATTCATCTGGCTCGCAACGCACTGGCCCGACCTTTGCTCTACGCTATTCAAGCGCAACAGCGCGTCCTCCCCAATAAGCACAAAAGCCAGGAGTTACCCACCATGCGTTACGCACACCCCGGTACTGAAGGCGCTATCGTTTCGTTCAAGGCCAAGTACGGCAATTACATCGGCGGCGAATTTGTAGCGCCGGTCGATGGCAACTATTTCACCAACACCTCGCCGGTCAACGGCAAGCCGATCGCCGACTTTCCGCGCTCCACCGCCAAAGACATCGACAAGGCGCTGGACGCCGCCCACGCCGCCGCTGACGCCTGGGGCAAGACCTCGGCCCAGGACCGCTCGCTGGTGCTGCTGAAAATCGCCGACCGCATCGAACAGAACCTCGAACTGCTGGCCATCACCGAAACCTGGGACAACGGCAAAGCGGTCCGCGAAACCCTCAACGCCGATATTCCCCTGGCTGCTGACCACTTCCGCTACTTCGCTGGCTGCATCCGCGCCCAGGAAGGCAGCAGCGCCGAAATCAACGAACACACCGCCGCTTATCACTTCCACGAGCCATTGGGCGTGGTCGGCCAGATCATCCCGTGGAACTTCCCGCTGTTGATGGCCGCCTGGAAACTCGCGCCAGCCCTGGCCGCCGGTAACTGCGTGGTGCTCAAGCCGGCCGAGCAGACGCCACTGGGCATCAACGTGCTGATGGAGCTGATCGGCGACCTGCTGCCACCGGGCGTACTGAACGTGGTTCACGGTTACGGCAAGGAAGCGGGCGAAGCCCTGGCCACCAGCAAGCGCATCGCCAAAATCGCGTTTACCGGTTCCACACCGGTGGGCTCGCACATCATGAAATGCGCCGCCGACAACATCATTCCGTCCACCGTGGAATTGGGCGGCAAGTCGCCGAACATCTTCTTCGCCGACATCATGAAAGCCGAGCCGCAGTTCATCGAGAAAGCCGCCGAAGGCCTGGTGCTGGCGTTCTTCAACCAGGGCGAAGTGTGCACCTGCCCATCCCGCGCACTGGTGGAAGAATCGATCTACGATGACTTCATGAAAGTGGTGATGAAGAAGGTCGAGTCGATCAAGCGTGGCGACCCGCTGGATACCGACACCATGGTCGGCGCCCAGGCGTCCGAGCAGCAGTTCGACAAAATCCTCTCCTACCTGGAAATCGCCAAAGGTGAAGGCGCGCAGCTGCTGACCGGCGGCAAGGTGGAGAAACTCACCGGCGACCTGGCCACCGGCTATTACATCCAGCCAACCCTGCTCAAGGGCACCAACGAAATGCGGGTGTTCCAGGAAGAAATCTTTGGACCGGTGGTGAGCATCACCACTTTCAAGGACGAAGCCGAAGCCCTGGCCATTGCCAACGACACTGAGTTCGGCCTGGGTGCCGGCCTCTGGACCCGCGACATCAACCGTGCCTACCGCATGGGCCGCGCCATCAAGGCCGGGCGTGTGTGGACCAACTGCTACCACCTGTACCCGGCACACGCCGCGTTCGGCGGCTACAAGAAATCCGGCGTTGGCCGTGAAACCCACAAAATGATGCTCGACCACTACCAACAGACCAAAAACCTGCTGGTGAGCTACGACATCAATCCACTGGGCTTCTTCTGATCTGCTCTCCCGGCGACCTCGGTCGCCGGGAAGCCTTCCCCGCACCACTCACCCATCCCTGCTCCCCGGCGCCCTTGAGACCGCCGGACGGGCACCTGCTGGCAAAACATCAGCCACTCGCCACACCGTCGTGCACAAAGCCCCGAGGGCTTTGCTAAAAAAATAAGAAGGGAGATCGCAATGGATCAGATCGGCAACTACGTGCTCTACCTCATCATGCTCTGCGCCGTACTGGGCGCCTTTGCCGCCATCTACGACAGCGAGCAAGGCCTGGGCAAAGAATTCATGGAAGGCATCCACGCCACCGGGCATATCTTCGTGCCCGCGGCGGGGATCATGGCCTCCATCCCCTACCTGACCTTGGTCATCGAAAGTGTGTTCGGCCCGTTTTTCAACGCCCTGGGCGCCGACCCGGCCCTGGCGGCGACCATGATCATCGCCTCGGACATGGGCGGGTATCAGTTGGCCTCGGCCTTGGCCGCCAGCAAGGAAGCCCTGGTCATGGCCCTGATCACCGGTTTCATGGGCGGCGCCACCATCGTGTTCTCGATTCCCATGGGCTTGGCCATGCTCGACAAACGAGACCACAAATACATGGCCTTGGGCATCATGTCCGGCATCCTCACCATCCCCATCGGCGTACTGATCGCCAGCGTGATCCTGGCGTTCAGCAACCCGTTGGTACGGGACCTGGTCAGCACCAATGGCGAAGCGGCTTATCAGCTGGCCTTGGGCCTGAGCCACATTTACGCCAACCTGCTGCCCATCGTGATCTTCGTCGTCGCCCTGGCCCTGGGCCTGCGCTTTCTGCCGGACATGATGATCAAGGGCTTCATCATCTTTGGCCGTGGCATGGACGCGGCGATCAAGCTGGTGCTGGTGTTCTCCATCGTCGAGTACTTCACTGGGTTCTTCTCCCTGGTGTTCGGCGGCTGGGGGTTCCACCCGATCATCGCCGACGCCGAGGACCAGACCCGCGCCCTGGAAACAGCCGGCTACATCGGCATCATGCTGGCGGGGGCCTTCCCCATGGTTTACCTGCTGCGCAAATACCTGGGCACGCCTTTGGAAAACCTCGGCGGCAAGATCGGCCTCAGTGCCGTCGGCAGCGCCGGCATGCTGGCCACCATTGCCAATATCCTGGCCATGTTCCGCCTGGTGCGCTTCATGCCGCCCAAAGACAAAGTGATCAACATCGCCTTCGGCGTGTGCGCGGCGTTCTTGCTGGGCGATCACCTGTCGTTCACCGCCAACTTCCAGCCGACCATCATCCTGCCGGTGCTGATTGGCAAGCTCAGCGCCGGCTTTATCGCCGTCGGCCTGGCCTACTGGCTGTCGGTGCCCAAGGCCCTGCAACTGGAGGCCCAGGACCGGGCAGCGGGGATCATCGCCGCAGGGGAATACTTGGGCGCGCCAGCGGCCGATGCGCCACTGCCCGTCGGCCAGAAAGCCACGGTTTGACCTCGACAGCGGCAGGCGCTCATGGCAAAACCAGAGCCTCTGCCGGTGATTCCTGACGCCAGCGCCCGAGCCACAGGGCTGGCATCCTGATTGCAGCCTTCGGCATTGCACTTTCATCGTTGGAACGGAGACTGAGATGGCAAGTTTTTCCCACAGCGTCGGCACCCAGACCTATCGCTTCGATGGCCTCAAGGACGTCATGGCCAAGGCCAGTCCGGCACGCTCCGGGGATTATCTGGCCGGGGTCGCCGCCCTCAATGACGGCGAGCGGGTGGCCGCGCAAATGACCCTGGCGGACATTCCCTTGAAGCACTTCCTTGAAGAGGTGCTGATCCCCTACGAAGCCGACGAAGTCACCCGGCTGATCATCGACACCCACGACCCTCTGGCCTTCGCCACCGTCAGCCACCTGACCGTCGGCGGCTTTCGCGACTGGCTGCTCAGCGACGCCGCCGACGAGCAGAGCCTGCGGGCCCTGGCGCCGGGCCTGACCCCGGAAATGGCCGCGGCGGTGTCGAAGATCATGCGCGTCCAGGACCTGGTGCTGGTGGCACAGAAAATCCGTGTGGTCACCCAGTTCCGCGGCACCCTGGGCCTGCGCGGGCGCCTCTCCACCCGCCTGCAACCCAACCACCCTACCGACGAGCCGGCAGGCATCGCCGCGAGCATTCTCGACGGCCTGCTGTACGGCAACGGCGACGCCATGATCGGCATCAACCCGGCTACCGACAGCATTGCCTCGATCTGCGCCTTGCTGGAAATGCTCGACGCGATCATCCAACGTTATGAAATCCCCACCCAGTCCTGCGTGCTGACCCACGTCACCACCTCCATCGAGGCCATCAACCGTGGGGTGCCCCTGGACCTGGTGTTCCAGTCGATTGCCGGCACCGAGGCGGCCAACGCCAGTTTCGGCATCAACCTGAATGTCTTGCAGGAAGGCTATGACGCCGGCCTAAGCCTCAATCGCGGGACCCTGGGGCAGAACCTGATGTACTTCGAGACCGGCCAAGGCAGCGCGCTGTCGGCCAACGCCCACCACGGCATCGACCAGCAGACCTGCGAAACCCGTGCCTATGCCGTGGCCCGGCACTTCAAGCCGTTTTTGGTGAACACCGTGGTCGGCTTTATCGGCCCCGAGTACCTGTACAACGGCAAGCAGATCATCCGTGCCGGCCTGGAAGACCACTTCTGCGGCAAACTGCTGGGCGTGCCCATGGGCTGTGACATCTGCTACACCAATCACGCCGAAGCCGACCAAGACGACATGGACACCCTGCTGACCCTGCTGGGCGTGGCCGGAATCAACTTCATCATGGGCATCCCCGGCTCCGACGACATCATGCTCAACTACCAGACCACGTCCTTCCACGATGCGCTCTACGCCCGGCAGACCCTTGGCCTGAAACCTGCACCTGAGTTCGAACAGTGGCTGGCCAAGACCGGGATCTTTACCCAAGCCGACGGCAAGGTACATTTTGGCCACAACCTGCCGCCGGCCTTCCGCCAGGCCTTGGCACAGCTGGGATAAGGAACAGGTTTATGGATAAGCACCCTACCGACAGCCAGAACCCGTGGCTGGAACTGCGCCGCCTGACCCCGGCGCGCATTGCCCTGGGCCGCACCGGCACCAGCCTGCCAACCCAGGCCCAACTGGATTTCCAGTTTGCCCACGCCCAGGCCCGGGATGCCGTGCACTTGCCGTTCGAACATGGCGCACTGGCCAGCCAATTGGCCGAGCGCGGCCGCGACAGCCTGCTGCTGCACAGTGCCGCCACGGATCGCCACACCTATTTGCAGCGCCCTGATCTGGGGCGTCGACTCAGCGATCAATCGGCACAAACCCTGCGCGACCATGCCGCGGCCCATCCGGGCGGGGTCGATCTGGCAGTGGTGGTCGCGGACGGCCTGTCGGCGCTGGCCGTGCATCGGCACACCTTGCCGTTTCTCGCTCGCCTGGAAGAACAGACCGCCGCCGAAGGCTGGTCGCTGTCGCCGGTGATCCTGGTGGAACAGGGCCGAGTGGCGGTGGCCGATGAAATCGGCGAATTGCTGGGGGCCAAGATGGTGGTGATTCTGATCGGTGAACGCCCGGGCCTCAGCTCGCCGGACAGCCTGGGGCTGTATTTCACCTACCAGCCGAAAGTCGGCCTCACCGACGCGTACCGCAACTGTATTTCCAACGTACGCCTGGAGGGCCTGAGCTACGGCATGGCCGCCCATCGCCTGCTGTACCTGATGCGCGAGGCCTGTCGACGGCAACTGTCGGGGGTCAACCTGAAAGACGAAGCCCAGGTGCCGACCCTGGACAGCGATGCATCGGCAGCGCTCACGGGCAACTTCCTGCTGGGCCCGCCGCCCGGGTGATTTTGCAAGACGATTGCGCTTTTTACGCGCTTTGGGCAGCATCCGAGCACGGCTGCACCGAGTAATGAACCGTTTGCCGTCACATCCACTTGAAGTTGAGAGCCACCATGCGGATTACTCAAGCAACCCTCGAACACTTGGATTTGTTGACCCCGTTATTCGTCAAGTACCGCGAATTCTATGGCGCCCTGCCCTATCCGGACTCGTCCCGGGCCTTTCTGGAAAAGCGCCTGCGCCGCAAAGAGTCGGTGATTTACCTGGCACTGTCCGATGACGACAACAAACTGCTCGGCTTCTGCCAGCTGTACCCGAGTTTCTCGTCCCTTTCACTCAAGCGGGTGTGGATTCTCAACGACATCTACGTCGCCGAGGATGCCAGGCGCCAATTGGTGGCCGACAACCTGATGCGTACCGCGAAGAAGATGGCCAAGGAAACCAACGCCGTGCGTCTGCGGGTATCCACCAGCAGCAACAATGAAGTGGCACAGAAAACCTACGAATCCATGGGTTTCCGTGAAGACACCGAGTTCAAGAACTACACCTTGCCCATCGGCGAAAACTGACCCCAAGCGGCGCCGAGGGGCTCTCTGCCTCGGCGCCGGACCCCACGCCACGCGACATCCCCCGCTACAATCTCAACGCGCAATTCACATCTCAGTCTTTATAATGCCGACCTCTTCGGACTGTAAGAAAACCTACATCCCCCTTGTAGTCCCTTACTCCGACTTATCGCACAGGCCCGCTGAGCCGGGCTGTCACCACAGGTGCCTGCATGGATTTCAACCCGATCGACCTCATCCTCCATCTCGACGTCTACCTCGACATGCTGGTGAACAATTACGGGCCGTGGATCTACGCCATCCTGTTTCTGGTGATCTTCTGCGAAACCGGCCTGGTGGTGATGCCCTTCCTGCCGGGCGACTCCCTGCTGTTTATCGCCGGCGCCGTCGCAGCCGGGGGCGGCATGGACCCGGTGCTGCTGGGCGGCCTGCTGATGCTCGCCGCCATCCTCGGCGACAGCACCAATTACGTGATCGGCCGAACGGCGGGCGAACGCTTGTTCAGCAACCCCAATTCGAAAATCTTCCGCCGCGACTACCTGCAGAAAACCCACGACTTCTATGACAAGCACGGCGGCAAGACCGTCACCCTGGCGCGTTTCCTGCCGATCATCCGCACCTTCGCGCCCTTCGTCGCCGGCGTAGCGAAAATGCCCTACCCGCGCTTTGTCTTCTTCAGCGTCGCCGGCACCATCCTCTGGGTCGGTGGCCTGGTAACCCTGGGCTACTTCTTCGGCAACGTGCCCTTTATCAAGAAGAACCTGTCGCTGCTGGTGGTGGCCATTATCCTGCTGTCCCTGGTGCCGATGATCATCGGCGTGTTCCGCAGCCGCTTCAGCCGCAGCCCAGCCAAAACCGAAAGCCACTGACGGCCATGTGGTCCCTCAGCGCCTGGCGGCGCAAGCGCACCCTGGCCAAGCACCCGGTCGCCGATGAAACCTGGCAGCGGGTGCGAGACCACCTGAGCTTCCTCGACGGCATCAGCGCCGCCGAAGACCAGTGGCTGCGCGAAGCCAGCGTGCTGTTCCTAGCGGACAAGCACCTGACGGCCTTGCCCGGCGTCGAACTGCACCAGGAACAACGCCTGCTCCTCGCAGCCCAGGCCCAATTGCCGTTGATGTACCTGGGCGACCTGAACTGGTACCAGGGCTTCCACGAAATCATCCTGTACCCCGACGACTTCCTCAGCCCCCAGCGCCATCGCGATGCCAGTGGCATCGAACACGAATGGGACGGCGAACACAGCGGCGAAGCCTGGCAACAGGGCCCGGTGATCCTGGCGTGGCCCGGGGTCATGGCCAGCGGCGGCTGGGAAGGCTACAACCTGGTAATCCACGAGCTGGCGCACAAGCTGGACATGCTCACCGGCGACGCCAACGGCTTGCCGCCGCTGCACAGCGACATGCGCGTCAGCGACTGGGCGCAGGTGATGCAAGAGGCCTACGACGACCTCGACCAGCAGTTGGAGCTCAACCCCGACGCCGAAACCGCCATCGACCCCTACGCGGCGGAGAACCCTGCGGAATTCTTTGCCGTGACCAGCGAATACTTCTTCAGCGCTCCGGACCTGCTGGTGCAGGCCTATCCGAAAGTCTATGAACAGTTGCAGCTGTTTTACCGTCAGAATCCACTCGCCCGACTCCGGCAACTTCAGGCCAGCGATCCGGTCTATCAGCCACACGATCAAGTGTTGTAGGTCGGTACGAAAACTCGTCGAGCAAAGGTCAGCCTGTTTCTGCTGGATGCCGAAGACACCCGACGGGCAGCATGATCGACGCGCAGGCCATTTTCGTGCAGAACCTACGACCCTTGGTACGTGGCGTCGGTAGCGGAGTACGTCTATAATCGCCGCCACTTTTTGGTCAATCCGGCCAAGTCATTTGGTCAACTAACGGGGGCAAAGCCCAATGAGCTACAGCAAGATTCCGGCTGGCAAAGACCTGCCGAACGACATCTACGTCGCGATCGAAATTCCGGCCAACCACGCGCCGATCAAATACGAAATCGACAAAGACAGCGACTGCCTGTTCGTTGACCGTTTCATGGCCACCCCGATGTTCTACCCGGCCAACTACGGCTTTATCCCCAACACCCTGGCCGACGACGGTGACCCCCTCGACGTGCTGGTCGTGACCCCTTACCCAGTGGCCCCGGGCTCGGTAATCCGTGCGCGTCCGGTCGGCATCCTGCACATGACCGACGACGGCGGCGGCGATGCCAAAGTCATCGCTGTTCCACACGACAAGCTGTCCCAGCTGTACGTGGACGTGAAGGAATACACCGATCTGCCAGCCCTGCTGCTGGAACAGATCAAGCACTTCTTCGAGAACTACAAAGACCTCGAAAAAGGCAAGTGGGTGAAGATCGAAGGTTGGGGCGACGCAGAAGCAGCCCGCGCCGAGATCCTGAAGTCGGTTGCGGCTTACAAGGGTTAAGAGCAGTATCTAGCGCTTAGCCATAAGCGTTAAGAGAAAGCCCCGGTGATTCGGGGCTTTTTTGTGGGCGCCAGAAAGCGGCCCAGCCACCCTTCCTTGCACTTTTTCCACCTCCAAGCCCTCTGGAGCGCGCTTCGCACTGGGAATCCCCGGCAAATATGCGTATGCTGCGCACCACATTTGCGCATCGACCCGCCCTGCGGCCAGATCGCTCGACGAAGCGGATGATTTTCTCGCCCAGTCCCACAGCCAGCCGCAAGAGCTGGATGTACGTTTTGAAGGCTGGTGCGGTTTACCAAAAATGAACCAAGCCAGTCCCCGAGAAGCCGGCCACAAGCCGGCTTTTTAATGCCCGAAGCAAATTCACCCGCCCCGCAGGTGTTCAGCGCGGCAAATCGGGCATTCACGAAAGAAAAGCTTTCGCATATTGATCCGCCATATGAAAACATGAGCCCTTCAGCGAATTGCCAACGTGCAGTTCCCCAGGACGGGATGAATCTCCAATGGATGGATATGCAATGAACGCCTACCCAGAAAATGCCTTGCAACAGGCTGGATTCAGCAACAGCAGTGCCAAGCAACGACCCGAATTCTGGGTCAAGCGCTCGCTTATCGGCTCACTGCGCATTCGTTTCGATGGGGGCCCTTCGTACCCGAAAATGGTCGAGGACCTGCGCCAGGCCCTGAACAACCATGGTCGCCTGGTACGTCGCGGGGAACGGCTGTCCGGCTCGGACTGGGTGCACCGGATCAAGAAGCACCAGGGCCCGCTGAGCGAATGCCAGGCGTCGGCCATCGAGACCTTGATGGCCAAATAGCCAGCCTCGGCGACTCAGATCTCCGCCGTTCTTCTTGCTCTCTTCAGGCGCCCCATGAAAAACACATTGATATCGGCATTCGCGCTGATCAGCCTGAGCGGTTGTGTCGGCGCCTGGGTAGAGATGCCCATTAAAGTCACCAGCAAAACCCCGGCCCACACCCAGCTCACCTACCGCGAGCAAACACCGGTGATCACCCGCACGGTGCGCTTTTCCGAGCAGCGCGAATGGTGCGGCACCACCGTCTGGGCCCTGCTCGTCCCGATCCCGCTCAAACTGCCGGTGTGCCATTCCTACACCGAGTATGCCTACGGCAACGACATCAACGGTCAGGAAGCAGAACTGCTTTACACCCAGCAAAGCCTGTCCGACCCGTTTTACGCCTGCGGCCCTTTCATGTTCTTGGGGCCGCTGATGCACACCTACGACGGCAATGCGCTCTGCGGACAATTTCGCTGAGGACGTGGCCTATTAGCGTTGCCGAGGATGTTCGCTGACGGCCGCACCTGAAAGTCACCAGCTTGCCAACGCACCCTTTGCCCCTGGTGCATATCACCGTCTATTGCGGACAAGAGCCATCACTGAGCTTGCTCACGCCAGAGCAAGCCACATAGAATGATAATCCTTCCCATTTGAACCGTTGAGTGCGTCATGCCGAGCCAGGATCCCGTGCTGCAGGAGCAAGTCAGCAGGATTTACCAGGAGCAGCACCGCTGGCTGCAGGGCTGGCTGCGACCGCGGGTTGCCTGCCACCACTTGGCTGCCGACCTGGTACAGGACGTGTTTGTGCGCATCCTCGGCACCCGCGACGCCTCGAGCAAGTTGAGTGCGGTGCGCGAACCACGGGGTTACCTGGCAACTATCGCCAAGCGCATGATGATCGATTATTTCCGCCGCCAACGCCTTGAACGGGCCTGGTTGCAGGTGCTGGCCGAGCAACCGGAAATCAGCGCCATGTCTCCGGAAACCCGCTTGATCTTGCTGGACACCCTGTATGAGCTGGATGCCATGCTGGCGGCGCTGGGGACCAATGTGCGCAAGGCTTTCCTGCTGTCGCAACTGGATGGCATGACCTACAAGGCGATTGCCGAAACCCTGGGAGTGTCCCTGGTCACGGTCAATCGTTACATCGCCAAGGCCGTGCAGCATTGCATGCTCTACAGCCTGCGCAACGAGCTCGAACTCTAAACATGCCACCCATCAGCGCCGCCCAACTGACCGCCCTGGAACAAGCCGCCCATTGGTACAGCTGCCTCAATGACGAGGCCGCCACCGAGGCCGACCGACTGGCCTGGCAAACCTGGTTGCAGGCCGCACCGCTGAACGCCTGGGCCTGGGAACAGGCCGAACGCTTGCAGCAACGCATGCTGCGCGTCCCCGGCCCCCTGGCCGAACGCACCCTGGACTTGGCCGGACGTGAACGCCAGACGAGCCGGCGTGGTGTGCTCAAGGGCTTGGCCCTGGTGATCGGCGGCAGCACCCTCGGCTGGGGCGGCTATCGCCAGGCCAGCCAGGGCCCGTGGCTGGCCGACTACCGCAGCCAGGTGGGCGAACGCCTGCCCGTGACCCTGGAAGACGGCAGCCAACTGCTGCTCAACAGCGACAGCGCAGTGGACATTGTGTTTGATGGCCAGCAACGCCTGGTGCTGCTCAAGCAGGGGGAAATCATGGTGACCACCGCCGCCGATCCCCACCAGCGCCCATTCAGCGTGCAGACCCGCCAGGGCCGGGTATTGGCATTGGGCACGCGCTTCACGGTCAGGGAACAAGACACAACCACGACCGTGGCCGTGTTCGAGCACAAGGTGCAGATCACCACCCACGAAGGCCAGACCCAACTGCTGACGAGTGGCCAGCGGTGCCAGTTCGATCGTCAGGCCGTACACGCCCCCACCACGCTGGATTTCGCCGAAGGTGCCTGGAGCCGTGGCTTGCTCGTCGCCAACGATCAGCGTCTGGAGGCTTTCGTCGCCGAACTGGGGCGCTACCGCCGAGGTTGGCTGCGCTGCGATCCCGCTGTGGCCGACTTGCGCATCAGCGGCACTTTTGATCTGCGCGACACTGACCAGATCCTCCGTGCCTTGTCCGGTTCGTTGCCGGTGCGTGTGGTGCAACGCACCCGTTACTGGGTCAATCTGGTACCCGCCTGACGCGTCTGACGAAAAAATCTTCAACGCCAATGATATTAATTCCACTTCTCGTTCGACTTATGGAGAACGGCCTATCTGTGCGGCCCGACACCTGAAGAGAACCACGTCCATGACAGCCCTGCTTCCACCCGCATTGCCCCCTCTCTCCACCCACCCTCTACACCTGAGCCTGCGCCGTGCACTGCTCTGCGGCGCCGTCATGTTACCCCTGGCCCTGTCGGCAAACGCTTATGCAGAGCCTGCCGGCGAGCAGGCCTATCACTTGGCCCAGGGGGATCTCAGCCAAGTGCTGACTCGCTTCGCGGCCGAGGCCGGCGTGGTGTTGTCGTTCGATGCCAACCTGACCCGTGGTCGCCAGAGCCCAGGGCTCGAAGGTCGCTACAGCATCGATGCGGGCCTGAATCGGTTGCTCAACGGCAGTGGTTTACAGGCCATCCGCGAGAGCGACGGCCGTTATAGCCTGGCGCCGCTCACCGAGGCCAAAGGCGCGCTGGAACTGGGGGCGACCACCGTGACCGGCCAGCAATTGGGCGCGACCACCGAAGACAGCGGCTCCTACACCACCGGCAGCATGCAGACAGCCACCAAGCTGCCGCTGTCGATTCGCCAGACCCCGCAATCGGTCAGTGTGGTCACTCGCCAGCGCATGGACGATCGAGGCATGCAGACCATCCATGACGTGGTCAAGGACGTTCCCGGGCTGACCCTGTCCAACGATGGCCCGGAACGCCCCACCTATTACGCCCGGGGATTCAGCGTCGACAACATCCTTTACGACGGCTTGCCGACCACCGTCGCCAGCTACACCTCTCGGGACACCATCGCTGCCACCGAAACCGCCATGCTCGACCGAGTGGAAGTGGTTCGCGGCGCTACCGGGCTGATGACCGGTTCCGGCAGCCCTTCAGCGGCCATCAACCTGGTGCGCAAACGGCCGACCAAAGAAGCCATGGCGAGCATCAGCGCCGGCGCCGGCAGTTGGGACAACTACCGTGGCGAGCTGGATGCCTCCAGCGCCCTCAACGACGCGGGGACGGTACGTGGGCGCGCCGTCACCAGCTATCAGGTCAAGAACAGCTTTCAGGACGTGGTGAACAAGGAACACAGCCTGTTCTACGCCATTACTGAGTTCGACCTGACGGACGCCACCCTTTTCACCTTCGGTGCCTCCAACCAGAACCTGAACAACAACACCGCCTGGGGCGGCGTGCCCACCGGCAGCGACGGCCGCGACCTGAAGCTGTCACGTTCGACCTTCCTGGGTAACGACTGGGGCCGCTGGGACCAGGACAACAACAGTGTGTTCGCCGAGTTGGAACAGCGCTTCGACAATGACTGGAAGCTGCGCCTGGCCGCGACCAAGAGTTGGTCCAAGCTCGACCTGTTCGCCTCCTATGCCACCGCAGGCACTGGCAACACCTTCGACCAGATGACCGGCAAATTCCGCTACGAGAATGACCAGAGCAGCTACGACGCCTTCGCCAGCGGGCCGTTCCAGCTCCTGGGACGCGAACACGAACTGGTGCTGGGAGCCAGCCATCGCCGGGAAACCTTCGAGGGCTACGGCACCACGGTAGTCAGCGCCAGGGACATCGACATCTACAACTGGAACCCCCATACCGTGGCCAAGCCTGCCGTCAACATGAGCGCTTGGCAGCAACAAAGCGAGACCGAGCAGACCGGCACCTACGTCACCGGCCGCTTCAGCCTGGCAGACCCTTTGCACCTGATCCTCGGCGCCCGCCTGGACTGGTACGACTACCAGATCGACACCCTGGGCAGCAACACCAAGACTGACAAGGTCACGCGCAATGTCACTCGCTACGCGGGGCTGATCTACGACCTGAATGACACTTACTCGGTGTATGCCAGCTACACCGATATCTTCAGCCCGCAAGGGGTGGTGGACGCTGACAACTCGCCCATCAAACCCATTACCGGCAAGAACTACGAAGCTGGGATCAAAGGTGAATATTTCAACGGCGCCCTCAACGCCAGCGCAGCGGTGTATCGCATCGACCAGGAGAACCGCGCCTCCATCGTCAATGTGGGGTGCACCCCGGCCGGCACCACGTGTTACGTGGCCTCGGGAGAGGTTCGCAGCGAAGGCCTGGAACTGGAAGTCAACGGCGCCCTGACCAACCGTTGGCAGCTATCCGCCGGCTACACCTACAACTCGGCCAAGTACCGCAAGGACGCCCAGGCCAGCAATGAAGGAAAACTGTTCAACAGTGACCTGCCGCGGCACCTGTTCAAGCTCAACACCACGTACACCTTGCCGGGTGCATTGGAGCGCTGGCGGGTCGGCGGTGGCCTCACCAGCCAGAACACCACCTACAACAAGGGCGACGGTTATCGCATCGAGCAAGAGGGCTACACCCTGGTGGACCTGATGCTGGGTTACAAACCCACCGACCACCTCGACCTGCGTTTAAACGTCAACAACGTCTTCGACAAGAAGTACTACCAGAGCATCAACAGCAACACCTGGAACGCCTTCAACGTATATGGCGATCCACGTAACTTCATGCTTTCGGCCAAGTACAGCTTCTAAGGCCCCACCACCCTGTCGACACGCCGAAGCCCGAGGGTTTCGGCGTTCGCATGTCCGCACTGCCATCTGCGGACGCCGGGCTCGACTCCTCGCTTTAAACCGCTGCGTTGATGGGCCACCGCCCCATCAACGGGAACCCACGCCCTCACGGGTAGTTAAAGGTCTTCACCAGTGTCAGCTCGCCCGGGGCGCGCATGGGGACGATGAAGGATTCGATCTTTTCGCTCGGAGTGCCTTCTTCGGTAATAACGGTGACTTGGGCGGTGGTCAGGGCTTGCACCGCGTTGCTCTGGCCGCCCTCCTCGTCGTCATCGCTGCGGTAGCCGCCGCCGTAGTAGTTCACATAGACCAGGTACTGGCCCTTGAGCGGCGCGGGCATGGCGGCGATTTCCGGGCCGTAGCCGGTGGTCACGTCCACGTCCAGGGTCGCACCGTTGGGCACCACCCGGTCGCCGTACCAGACATGGGCGCCGTCCGGGGTGATCAGGTGCAGGTCGAGGTCGGTGTTGTCACTGTCCCAGGACAGCAGCACGCGCAGCTTCGGCGGCGTGGCTCCGCCGCCGCTGTTGAGGAACTGCACGCGCTTGCGCTGTTGGCCGTCAGGGCTGCGCACTTCCACGCTGTTGCTGCCATTGGGGAAGGAGAACGGCCGATCGAAGCCACCGGCACTGTCGATTTTCAGCGGCATGCTGATGCCGTTGACGATCAGCTTGCCGGGCTCCCGTGCATCCTTGGGCGCAGCTTTGATCTGCCCGCTAATGCGCGCGGTGTCGGCCTGCCCCTGGGGCGTGTTGACCGATGAGGCCGGGTAGTTGACGGTCTGGGTGAACTGCTCGCCATCGGCCGAGCCGCTGCGCCAACCGCCCTTGGGGGTGTCGAGTCGAATACCGCTGTCGGCCAGGGCCGACGGCAGGCTGAACAGTCCACAGAGGAACAGGAGGACCGGGGGAGCAGGAAATTTCATGGCCTATTCCAGTAAAAGGTGACGGGCAAGCCCTTCGATGTAGGTTTCATCCTGGCCGTTGGGGTGGGCTTCAAAAGCCAGGTGCAGGTATTCGTGGGTCAGGTCCAGGCGGTCCTGCAGCGACAGCACGCCACGCACATAGATACGCTGGCGTTCGCGGTCCACATAGGGCCGGCCGAAGGCCAGGCGGCACACGGCGAATTGGCTGACTTCGTTGTAGCCGACTTCGTTTTGCAGCGGCTGGCGCCAGCGCGGACGTTGCTTTTGCAGCCAGTCCTGGGCCGCCGGCAGGGGTTCGCAGGACGCCACCGGATTGTCCCAGCGGCTGAGGCTGGCGCGCGGGTAAGCATGCAGCAGGATGCTGTCGTAGCGCTGGCCGGCTTGAGCCTGTTCCACGGCCTGCTGCCAAGAGAGTTTGTCCGGGGCGCTCAGGTCAGAGTGGTAAGTGACTTGAGTACCCGCCAGCACCAGGTCGCTGGTCCAGGCGGCGATGCGCCGGGCGTCAGCCGTAGCTGGGCGCGGGGCGACCCGTTGCTTGCCGCTGCTGTCGTCGATGCTCAGGCATTCGCCACGGCGCCCAGCGTTCTGCAGCAGGTAGGTGCGGATGGCCACGGCCAGGGCCTTGGCCGCCTCAACCGGCTCGCTGCTGGCTTCACGCTGCAAGACCCGGGCGACGTATTCCTCCCGGTCCAGGCGGGCCACCAGACGCGACGCTCCCGCCTCCTGCAGCAGGAACAACTCACCGGCGCTGTGGATATCCAACTGGTTGCCATTGGCAAACTCAACCCGGTAATCGCCTTGCAAGGCACCGGCTGGCACCGCCCGGCCCTGTTGTGTCAGGCGTTGCAGCGGGTAGCGGGCGAACAGACTGACTTCCACGCAGCGCCCTTTATCCATAGGCGGGTTGGTCGGCAACAGGCTGGCGAGGGCCTCGACATGGTCCTTCAGCACTCGCTGGCTGGTGCCCCGGCCGCCCGCCCAGAGCGGCGTGCCATCCACCAGCCAGCCGGCAAAACCGCCCTGGCGCGATTGCACGTCCTGATCTCCCAGCCAGCTCCAGGTCTTGACCCGCAAGCGCCCACCGAGGGCGCCGACCAGCCTGCCGTCTGCGGCATTGAGCACCACGTCCAGCAGCACCCGGCGCGCCTGATCCTGGGCCGGCATCAGCGCCAGCATGCGCAACAGCTCGTGCACCGGCACCCGGGTTTGCGGCTGCAATTGCTCAAGGTCCAGCAACCACTCAGGGGCCTGACGCGTCTGCCAGTAGTGGCGCCAGTCGGCCGCTTGAAGGTTCAAGCGCCGGGGTTCGAAGTACAGGCCGCAGGAGCGCACCAGCGCCTGGTCGCGGGCGATGCTGCCGCCCACGGTGCAGCAGTAGACTTCTTCCTTGCTCTGGCCCAGGCAGTCGTAGGCCGGCTCATGGGCGCCGGTGTCCACCAGCCAGGCATAGACGAAGAGTTTCCACACACTGCCCAGCGGGGTTTGCAGGTCGGTCGGCAAGGGCTCGCGGGCCAGTACCTGGGTCGTGCCCAGTTGCACCAGCTCGCTGCCCTGGCCGCTTTGCCAGGCCAGGCGCAGCGGCTCGTCCTGGGCTGTTGCCAGCACCGGGATCAAGCACAACCACAACCAGGCCAAACGCCGCGTCATGTTATTTGACCGTGACCTGGCCCAGCGCTGACGGCTGCTCCAGGGCCTGATGCTCTGGGGCATAGACCTGGAAGAAACGCGCCGCAGGCAGGTTGAACTGCCCCTTCTGCGAGAAGCGGATCAGGTGCCGCAGGCGCACTTCACCGTTCGGGTTGAGGCTGTCCAGCGGTACGGCGTAAGCCATCTGGCCCGGCTCGAAGCGCGCTTTCTCCAGGGATGCCGCTTCGGCACCGGCCGGCCCGGCCAACTTGATGCCCCAGGTGGTGCGCTCGACGTCGGCGCCCGGCGGCAGCGGCACTTCGAGCATGCCGTACGCCAAGCCCCGCGCCCCACGGTTGGCGATGATCACCTCGTCCAGGTACAGGCCATCGCTGGCGATCGGCTTATTGCCCACGGCTTCCAGCTTGAAGGTGAAGGCCTCATCCCCTGGCACCAGGCGCAGCAGGCGACGGCTGATGGTCACCGGCAGCGGCGTCGCTGGCGCTTGCTTGCTGAGGTAGCTCAGGGACGCCTGCAACGGACGCTCCGGCGCATTGGCCAAGGTCAGCACGCTGGGCACCTGCGGCCCCTGCCAGACCCAGGAAGTTTCACCGCTGGCGCCCTGCTGCACCTGCCAACCCGCCCCAGGACTCAAGGTCGCGGCCGGCGCGGCCTGGGCAATGCTGTGTTGCAACCAGGTCAGGGCCAGGGCCCGCTCCAGGGTCGATTGCGACGGCAGCAACCGCTGCAACAAGGCCCGAGCAGTACCTTGATCAAAAGGTTTCAGGGACAGGCTCAAGGCCTGGACGAAAGGCTGCGAACTGACGTCGAGGCGCTGCTGTGCGGCGTCCAATTGACGAACAAAGGCCACCGGCGGCGTAACCTTGGCGTCCCGCGCCAGGGCCGCCGCAAGCACTCGGGCACTGGCCAGGCCGAGGGCCGAATCCGGATCTTCCATCACCAGGCTGGCGCCGCCATCGTCCTGCACGTCGGCATCTCGGCCCTCACCGGCCTTGGCCAGGTCATCCATCAAACCGCTGACCAGGGTGTTGATCGGCAATTTCATTTCCCGGGCAAACGACAGGATCAGCGCACGCTGCAACAGCGGCGTATTGCCGGCCTGCTTGGCGTAGACCTCCAGCACCCGCTGCCAATGTTCCGGCGGTAGGTTCAGGTCCAATACCTTGCTGGCATTCCAGTCGGCGTAATAGGCGTAGGCGGTGAGGAAGGCGTCCGGTTCGGCGTCTTCGCCCCACCAGGTAAAGGCCGCCTCGGGGCCGGCCATCTGCACCAGGCGCAGGCGGCTGTTCTGCATCATCAGGCGCAGGCGATCGCGCACTTGCGGGGTATTGGCCAGGGCCGGATACGCCACGCTCAGCGGCAACAACTGGCTGGCCGTCTGCTCGACACCGCCGTAAGGGTATTCGAGCAAATCGTCCAGGGCCGAACGGAACAGCGCTTGCGGGCTGTCGTCCAGGTGCAGGTGAATGTCCGCGGCATCGGCCGGCAGGCCCAGCGGCGTGTCGCCCGTGACCACGTCCAGGCGCTCGGTCTGCACGGTCTGCCAGCCGGCCCCCTGGGTGGCCAGACGCACCGCCAGGGCATCCACGGCCTTGCCGCCCTGCACCAGCTCGGCCGTCCATTCACCGTTACCCAGGGTGATGGCAGGCAAGGCCACATAATTGATGCCCTGTTTCAAGGTCAGGGGCAGGCGCTGGGTTTCACCGGCGTAATGAATCACCAGTTCGGCCTTGACCTCCTTCTCCGACTGGCTGAACGCAAAGACCCCAAGGTCCGGCTTGTCGCCCGAGCGGAAGCGCGTTGGGCCACTCCACTTCAGGTACAGCGCCTTGTCGGAGCGGACGAACTGTTTCTTCTGCCCCACTTGGCCGGCGTCGGCAATCGCCCGCGCGGTGATGCGCCAGCGGGTCAGGGAGTCAGGCATGCGGAAGCTGAAACGGACCTTGCCACTGGCATCGGTCAACAACTCCGGCTGCCAGGCAGCGGTGTCCACTTCTTCACGCCGCGGACGCTCCAGCACCTTGACCCCGCGCTCGCTGCGGTTGGCCTTGCCCGGGGCCGTCGGGCTGCCCGGCAGGGCCACGTCGTAGCTGATGAACGACAGGCTGGCGCTGGTGCGCACGTTGTTGCGCCGTGGGTGATAGAAGAACTGATCGATGCTCGGGGCCACTTCCGGTTGCAGGGCGTAGACCATTTCGTCCACCACGCTGACCGTCAAATGGGCCGGGATCGGCTTGCCGGCGAACTGCGTGGACAGGTCCACGATCACCGTTTCGCCCGGCTGGTAGCTGTCCTTGTCGGTGGCGATGGCCACATCGATCTGCGGCGTGACCACCTTGATGCCAGCATTCTGGAAGCTGTATTCGCCGCCCTTGGTGTACAGCACGGAGAAGGTCAGGTTCGGCGCGAAGCGGTCTTTGACCGGCACCCGCACGCGGTATTGGGTGGGGCTCAGGGCCTCGACTTTCAGCCAGTCGCCGCCTTTGGACAGCAGCGCGGTGGCCTCGACCTTGTCCCGTTCCAGGGACAGCAAGGCATCGCTCACCGGTTCAGGGAAAGTGATCAGCGCCAGGGCTTCGTCACCGGCCTTGTACTCCTGCTTGTCGAGGACGATTTCCACGGTGCCCGGCACCGCCTTGACTCCGTCACCGGTGACCGAGTGGCTGGTGCCGCCCAATACCCGGTCATGCTCGTCCTTGAGGGTCAGGTTGTAAGTCCCCGGACGCTCGAAGGCCAGGCTGAACCCGCTGTCGCCGGCCGCCAGCTTGCCTTCGCCGGTGCTCTGGTCTTCCAGGCGTACCCAGCCGTAGCGGTTGGGCTTGAGGGTCTTGGCTTGCTCGCTGGTATTTTCATTGGCGTAGCTGAATTGCACCTTGTCGCCCACCGCACTGAAGCGTTGCGGGGCTTTCAGGCTGAAGCTGGCAGCGCCGCGCTCGATCAGGATTTCCTTGGTGGTCTTGACCCGGTAGGCCGCGCCGTCGCTGGCAAAGACCGTAAGCATGTAGCGGCTGGGCTTGTCTGCCGCAGGCAAATCCAGGGTCGCACTGCCCTTGGCGTCGGTGGTCAGTTCAGTGCTGGTCAGCTCCACCGGGAACTGCCCCATGTATTGCAGCTCGTTATCCACCATGGACAGTTGCTGGGCCCGCAGGCTCAGTTGCAGCTTGGCGTTGGCCACCGGCTTGCCGTCCGGGTACAGCAGTACCAGGCTGCCCTTGACCGGCTCGTTGGTCTTGAAGTCCTGCTTGGCCAGGGCCAGGGAAATTTCAAAGTGCGGCTTGATGTACTCGGCAACGCGGAAGGCGCTGCTGTAGACCTGATCCTTGTAGCTGAAACGCAGTTCGTAACCACCGGCCACGGCATTTTCCGGCAACTGAAAACGCGCCTGGGTACCGGCCTTGGAATCCAGGTTCAGGGCCAGGGTCTGCAAGGCGGTGCCCGTGGCATCGAGCACACTGACATTGACCGCCGCGGCGCCAGGCTGCACCGAATCCCGGGCGTTCTTGAACTCGCGACCGACGATCTTCAGCGACACCCAATCCCCCGGCCGGTACAGCGGCCGGTCGGTAAAGGCATAGAGCTTGGTGTCGTAGATTTCACTGTCGTAATAGAAGTTCTCGGAAACGAAGACCCCGCCCTCCTCGTCTTCACCGATCACGTAGGATCGTTCCGGGCTGACGTGCTTGAGGCGCAGCAGGCCCTCAGCGTCCGTGGCGCCGCTGCTCATCACGCCGAGGCCGTCGGTCCACAGCACATTGACCTTGGGCACCGAGCTGCCTTCGTGTTTGCGCGCGGCCCACACCAGCAACTCGTCACCGGCAATCTTGCTCACCGCCACGGTGTTGGAAACGAAGACCATGGTGGTTGCGCGGTACTTGCCGACCAACGCCTCCACCAGGTACAGGCCCGGCTTGAGGTTGCCCAGGGGGATGTAGACGTTACCTGGGGAAACGCTGACAAACTCGCTGGACGAACCGGCCAGGTTCACGCCCTCGGGCGGCTGGATCGGCCGGGCCTGCCACAGCGGGTAACGGAACTGGGTGACCAGCGGCAGGCCCGGCATCAAGGCGAACTGCGGATGCGTGTCATAAGGCGTCGGCGCCAGCATGGAGTTGCCCATGCGCAGCTCGGGGACTTCGTCGATGACTTGCTTGCGCGACTCGTAGGAGAACGCACGCTGCATCACCCGACGGGATTTGCGGTACCAGTTGTCCCACAGGTACGACAGGGTGTTGGACAGGCCCTCGCCCTTGAACTGACCGTCACTGACCACCCGGTGCAGGTTCTTCTGGCGCTTGAGGAAATCCAAGGGCTGGTTGATCCGATACACGCGGATATCCGCACCGCCATAGGGCTCCATGCGAAACCGCCGGTAATCCCGGCCCGGGGCTTCCAGGCGCACCATGGCTTGCTCGTCACTGGCGAAGCTGCTGTCGGCCAGGAGGAAGAAGCTCTCACCGGACAGCGGCGTGTAATCGCTCGGCCGCACCGTGTCTTCGGCGTTGGCGAGCGACACCGGCAGCACCAGGGTCAGGAGCACAGTCAGGCGAAACAGAAAACGGGACATACGGGATTCGCTCATTGGGTGAGGAAGTTCAGTCGATAGATGCCGATGAAGTTGGGGTTGGCTGAGTCGGGTATCCATCGGGTGTCCTTCCATGTCATCAGTTGCTGCACGCTAGCCGAGCGCATGCCGTTGTCGGTGGGGGTAGTGGTGCCGGTGTGATAGGCGATGTTGCGGCCCATCCAGATCATCAGGTGCTGGTCGTCACCCTGGTCGAAGAACAGCAAGTCGCCGGGGCGCGCCTGACCCAGGTCGCGGCTCACCAACTGGCTGTTGAACTGGATCAGCTTGATGGCGTTGACGTAGGGCCCGACCTTGCCGCCGCCCTGCTGCCACTGCTGGGCCAGGCGGCGCTGGCCTTCGCTCAATTGCAGCTCCGGCGGCAGGTAGCGGTTGGACAGGCCATTGGCCCGCAGCCATTTGTTGTCGTGGACCTTGAGCGCTTCATTGGCTGCAAAGCGCACCAAGCCCGCACAGTCCTGCTGGTACCAGCGCGGGCTTGGGCCTTGGCTCAGTTGCTCCTGGGCAATGCGCACGAACCAGGCACGGAACACCTGGGACTGCTGCACGTCCAGCGGCGAAACCTGGGTCGCGCCCACCGCATTGCTCAGCAGCAGGGCCAACAGGCCAAGGCTGCCGAGGTGGTTGCGCCATACACTCACAACGCGCGCCATTGCAGGGGCAGCCATTGCCAGTGGCCATTGGGCTCGCTGCCCTCCGGCAGGGTCAGGGCGTACTTGCCGTAGCCACCGAGCTTGCGCAGCTTGGGCACCAGGTAGGTTTGTGCGGCGTTGTTGAACACCGGTTCCATGTCCTGGGGCAGGCTGTCGAAGGTTTCCTGCTGCATCAGTTGGGCCAGGGAGTCCGGGCCCAGGTACACCGGCATCAGCACGTCCTTGGGTACCACGTCAGCCAGGGGCGGGAAACGCTTGTCCAGGGTGCCCAGGGCCTTGCCCACCAGTTTGTCGTCGAGGGAGAACAACAGGGTGGAGCCATGGCGGGCCAGGCTCACCTGCATAAAGGCACGGCCGGTAATCGCCTGCGGATCCTTGGCCTGGTCGGCTGGGTACTGGCCAAAATTGGAGCTGACCTGGCGCTGCCACTGATGGCTGTCGCCGTTCTGCTGCTCGGTCACCGGGAACACCTTCTCGGGCACCTTGCCTTCCAGCGAACCGACCATGGAGCCGAACAGCTTGCCCAGTTCAGCGTCGAGCTTGGCGTTGTCCTGATCTTTCAGGCTGGCCACCAGCAGCGGCGTGTACAGCCGCGAGTCGGCGTACCAGCAGAGGCCGGCGGCACCGGCCATCTGCTCGGTCAGGGCCTTGGCAATCGAGGCGTCGGCGCCCAGTTTCACCAGCAGCGGTTGTTGCTGCTCGGCGGCCAGGGGCAGTGCCACGCAGGCGCTGGCGCCCATGGGCATGGCTTGCCAGATCGGCTTGAAGTCAAAGTCCGGCTGGTCTTCCAGCTCATCCATGGCCAGATAGCTGTGCCAGCCCTTGTCGTCCATGTCGAAGCGCAGGCCGGAGAAGTTCGGGATAAACCGTTGGTACCCCATGGCCAGGACACTGGCGTTGACCGTCAGGCGCTGCTGAACCTCGGGCTTGCGCGCTTCCAGGCCAAAGGCTTCGGGGAAGAGTTTGTCGCCCTTGAGCAAGGCCTCCAGGGCGGTGGTGGAGACACTGCCCGGCTCATCACTGGGGCCACTGGCCGGGTCGTAGAGCTTGGTCGGGTTGGACAGCACCACCAGCTTGTCGCCGTAGGAAGCGAACGCCAGCGAACGGCTGGCGTTGTAATTGAGCTGGTACAGCGCCACTTCATCGCCGGAAACTTTCAGGTCCGCCAGCTTGCTCAACTGGGTGTCGTCCAGGGCCGCTTTGGCCAGGGGCTCCAACAGCTTCGCCAGGCCGCCGCGGTCCATCACCAGCAGGAAGTCTTTCAGGCGACCGTCGGCGCCGCGCCACAGGGCCACGTCCGCCGGCTGGTCGAAGAGCTGCTCGATCAGGCTGTCCTGCAGCTTCAGGTCATGCTCGTAGATGATTCGTCGCAGGCTGCCGATCAGGCCCAGGCGATCCGCGTGGGTTTCGTAATAGAAAACGAAGTCCTCGGTCAGCGTTTCCTTGAGGAACGGCACTGCCAGCAGGTCCTTGGGCAATTGGGTCAGGGAGTGGGTTTCCAGCAGGCCGTCGGGCCGGCTCAGGCCCAGCTTGTCACCGGCCAGTTCCGCCACCGGCGCCTTGGGCTTGCAACCCAGGCCGCTGGCGACCGCGGCCACCAGGCACAGGCCCATGACCAGGGCCGGCCAGCGCCGCGGCTTGCCGGGTTGTTCTGTGCCGGGCACGCCGGCCGACGGGGATGCAGTGTTTTCGCTCATGATTCACAAAGCCCAATTCATCCGTGGAGCGGGATGTTCAATAGGTGAAAGACTTGACCAGCAACAGGTCGCCAATGGCGCGCATCGGAACAATAAAGGTCTCGCGTTTTTCGTTGACGGTGTTTTCGTTGAGCACCAGGTTGATCTGCGACGTGATCATCTCGTTCTGGTTACTGCCCGCCTCGAAGTTATAGCCGCCACTGCCGAAGTTGCCCCAGTAGTTGACGTAAATCAGGTAGGTGCCGTGCAGGGGCGCGGTCATGGTGAACATTTCCGGGCCGGGGCCGTCGACGCCATCCGGGTCGAGGCCACCGCCATTGGTCAGGCCCGGGTGGCCGAAGAATGCATGCTGCCCGTCGGGCGTAATGATGTGCATGTCCAGCTCAGCCTTGGGGTCGTCCCAGCCCAGCACCACGCGGATACGCGCCGGAGTCTTGGAGTCGTTGGCTTCGTAGAACTGCACACGCTTGAGGGACTTGCCCTCGGAGCTGCGCACTTCAACGCTGTTGGAGCCGGCGCCAAAGGCATAGGGGCGACCGAAACGCCCCTGCTCATCGGTGTACAGGTTCAACGGATTGCCGTTCACCGACAGGCTGTGGGGCTGGCGCAAGTGCCCGATGGCCTTGAGCTGGCCTTCGATCATGGTGCGATTGCGCTGGATGCCGCGGTCGATGGGTGGCGTCGGGTAGGCCACTTGCGGGTTTTCGCTGCGGTCCAGCAACCCGGAATAACGCCAGCCGGCCAGCGGTTCCTGCAGTTCGGCGGAAGGCTCGGCGAACGCCGTCGCGGCCACGCCCAGGGCCAGCAGAAGGGAGGATAGAGCGCGCATGTACTGCGTCCTGCCATGCATGGGAAAACCCTGGCGCCAGGTCCGCGGCGCAGCTGCAAAGATTCAGAAAAGAGCCCAGCGACAGTGGGCCCTGGAAAGGCGGCAGATTAGCGACTTGGCGTCTGTTACACAATTGGCGAAAGGGGATTTTGCGAGGGAATCGGCAATGCCCTGAAAACCCCGCCACACGTGCCATTACGGCGACATCACCGACCCGGAATCCCGTCACCATCGCTTGCGCAGAGTGAGTCTTGCCAAGCCCCATCAAACGTCCCGGATTCAGGCTTGAATCAGCCCACGAAGAGTGCTGGCAGGTAGGCGCCAGCAAGCGCTTCTCATTTGCCCCAAAACCCTCTGTCTGCTAGTGTCGCGCCGGTTTAACGTCAACCGGGATAGCCGCCATGGCCCGCAAAAAAGCTGCCTTAGATTTCGAACAATCCCTCGCCGACCTGCAAACCCTGGTCGAGCGCCTGGAGAACGGCGAGCTGTCGCTGGAAGACTCGTTGACCGCCTTTGAACAAGGCATCGGCCTGACCCGTGACTGCCAGGCCGCCCTGGCCCAGGCCGAGCAGAAAGTGCAGGTCCTGCTGGAGCGCGATGGCGAACTGGCGGAGCAACCTTTCGATGCGGAACAGCCAGAATGATTGCCGCCTATCAGGCCAGCAGTCAGGCCCGCGTCGACGCCGCCCTGCAATCCCTGTTCATCGCTCCAAGCCCCGAACTCGCCCGCCTTTATGAAGCCATGCGCTACAGCGTGATGAATGGCGGCAAGCGCGTGCGCCCATTGCTGGCCTACGCCGCCTGCGAGGCCCTGGGCGGCAAGCCCGAGCAAGCCAACGGCGCGGCCTGTGCGGTGGAGCTGATCCACGCCTATTCCCTGGTCCACGACGATTTGCCGGCCATGGACGATGACGACCTGCGTCGCGGCCAGCCCACCACCCACAAAGCCTTCGATGAAGCCTGCGCGATCCTCGCCGGCGACGGTTTGCAGAGCCTGGCCTTCAGTGCCCTGCTGGACCCGAACCTGAGCCAGGCCAGCACCGAGATCCGCCTGCAGATGGTCAGCGCCCTGGCGCTGGCGGCAGGCCCGGCAGGCATGGTCGGCGGCCAGGCCATCGACCTCGGCTCAGTGGGCCTCAAGCTGGACCAAAAGGCCCTGGAGTACATGCACCGGCACAAGACCGGCGCGCTGATCGAGGCCAGCGTCAAGCTCGGCGCCCTGGCCAGCGGTGTGGCGCAGAAAGACGAACTCAAGTCCTTGCAGACCTACGCCCAGGCCATCGGCCTGGCGTTCCAAGTGCAGGACGACATCCTCGATGTGGAAAGCGATACCGCCACCCTGGGCAAACGCCAGGGCGCCGACATCGCCCGTGACAAACCGACCTACCCGGCCCTGCTCGGGCTCGAAGCGGCCAAGGCCTACGCCCTGGAGCTGCGGGACCAGGCACTGCATGCCCTGCGACCCTTTGACGCGGCGGCCGAGCCGTTGCGCGAGCTGGCGCGTTATATCGTCGAACGCCGTAACTGAAAGGCCGCGCTGCACAGGCTGCATATCGGCCAAGTTCGGCGCTCCGCGTGGGCAGCTTGCGATGCTTAAGGTAAACTGCCGCCTCTTCTATACCTATAACGATTCGCCTGATGCCCACGACGTTTCATGAGATTCCCCGCAAACGCCCGACCACGCCCCTGCTCGACCGTGCCAACACGCCGGACGGCCTGCGCCGGTTAGGTGAAGCCGAGCTGGAAACCCTGGCCGATGAGTTGCGCCTGGAATTGCTCTACACGGTCGGTCAGACCGGTGGGCATTTCGGGGCCGGCCTCGGAGTCATCGAGCTGACCATCGCCCTGCATTACGTCTTCGACACCCCGGACGACCGGCTGGTGTGGGACGTGGGTCATCAGGCTTATCCGCACAAGATCCTCACCGGACGCCGCGAGCGCATGGCCAGCCTGCGCCAGAAGGACGGCCTGGCCGCCTTTCCGCGACGCTCCGAAAGCGAGTACGACACCTTTGGCGTCGGTCACTCCAGCACCTCCATCAGCGCCGCCCTGGGCATGGCCATTGCCGCCCGCCTGCAAGGCAGCGAGCGCAAGGCGATTGCGGTGATCGGTGATG
This sequence comes from Pseudomonas morbosilactucae, assembly GCF_023241665.1. Classification (NCBI taxonomy): domain Bacteria; kingdom Pseudomonadati; phylum Pseudomonadota; class Gammaproteobacteria; order Pseudomonadales; family Pseudomonadaceae; genus Pseudomonas; species Pseudomonas morbosilactucae. The sequence goes on from NZ_JALQCX010000018.1 coordinate 112,376, forward strand.
GCGCGCTGACCGCCGGCATGGCCTTCGAGGCGCTGAACCATGCGCCGGAAGTGGACGCCAACATGCTGGTGATCCTCAACGACAACGACATGTCGATCTCGCGCAATGTCGGCGGGCTGTCCAACTACCTGGCCAAGATCCTCTCCAGCCGCACCTACGCCAGCATGCGCGAGGGCAGCAAGAAGGTCCTGTCGCGCCTGCCCGGCGCCTGGGAAATCGCCCGCCGCACCGAAGAATACGCCAAGGGCATGCTGGTCCCCGGCACCCTGTTCGAAGAACTGGGCTGGAACTACATCGGCCCCATCGACGGCCACGACCTGCCGACCCTGATCGCCACCCTGCGCAACATGCGTGACCTCAAGGGGCCGCAATTCCTGCACGTGGTGACCAAGAAAGGCAAAGGTTTCGCCCCGGCGGAAGTCGACCCGATCGGCTACCACGCCATCACCAAGCTGGAACCCCTGGACGCTCCGGCCGCTGCGCCGAAGAAAGCCGGCGGGCCGAAGTACTCCGGCGTATTTGGCGAATGGCTGTGCGACATGGCCGCCGCCGACCCGCGCCTGGTGGGCATCACCCCGGCGATGAAGGAAGGCTCCGACCTGGTGGCCTTCAGCGAACGTTTCCCGCTGCGCTACTTTGACGTGGCGATTGCCGAACAACACGCGGTGACCCTCGCGGCCGGCATGGCCTGCGAAGGCGCCAAGCCGGTGGTGGCGATCTATTCGACCTTCCTCCAGCGTGGCTACGACCAACTGGTCCACGACGTCGCGGTGCAGAACCTCGACGTACTGTTCGCCATTGACCGTGCCGGCCTGGTGGGCGAAGACGGCCCGACCCACGCCGGCAGTTTCGACCTTTCTTACCTGCGCTGCATCCCCGGCATGCTGGTGATGACCCCGAGCGACGAGAACGAGTTGCGCAAGATGCTCAGCACCGGCCATCTGTACAACGGCCCGGCGGCTGTGCGCTACCCACGGGGCAACGGCCCCAACGCGCCGATCGACAAAGACCTGGAACCGATCGAGATCGGCAAGGGTGTGATCCGTCGCCAGGGCAAACAGGTCGCTTTGCTGGTGTTTGGCGTGCAATTGGCCGAAGCCCTGCATGTGGCCGAGAAGCTGGACGCCACGGTGGTCGACATGCGTTTCGTCAAACCCCTGGATGAAGCCCTGGTCCGCGAGATCGCCGGCAGCCACGAACTGCTGGTGACCGTCGAAGAGAACGCCATCATGGGTGGCGCCGGCGGCGCGGTCAGCGAGTTCCTGGCCCAGGAAAACATCCTCAAGTCGATCCTGCACCTGGGCCTGCCCGATGCTTACGTCGAGCACGCCAAACCGGCACAGATGCTCGCCGAGTGCGGCCTGGACGCTGCCGGGATCGAAGCCTCGGTGCGTCAGCGCCTGCAACTGCTGGGGCACTGATAGCCGCCGCAGCGTTCGCCCCTTGGCGCGGGGGCGATCAGCGTTGCGGCGCAATCAAGGCACACAGTGCGGCGGTCGCCGCGACCATCTGTGCGCTGGGCCGCTCCAGGCCGTTATCCATCACCCTTAACAACCGCCCCTGAGCCACCGCCGCGATCTGCGGCCAGGCTTTCCAGGCGTCCAGCTGTGCCTGGCGGGTGGCAAGGATGGCCTGGGGATTGCGCGCCAACACCGCTTCGATACTGACCTGGGGCGCCGGCAGTGCCTGGTCGGCAAACACGTTACGTGCGCCGCACACACTCAAGGCATCGCTGATGATCTGCTGGCCACCAATGGTGTACAGCGGCCGATCCCAGACCTGATAGAACACCGGCAAGGGGGACGGGCGCTGATAGCGCTGGCGCAACTCAGCAAGCCGCGCATCCAGTTGCGCCGCCAGCTTATGCCCCGCTTCGGGCCGGCCCAGGCGCTCGCCGATCTCGGCAATCTGCCGGGTGAGCTGCGCAAGGCTGTGGGGTTCAGCAACGTAGGTGGCAATGCCCAGGCGAGCCAACTGCTCACGCTGGGCCGGGCCAACACTGGCAGGCCAGAGCAGTAACAGGTCGGGTTTGAGGCTGAGCAGACGCTCCACATCCAATTGGCCATAGCGGCCCACGGACGGCAGGTCTTTCAACTCGGGAGGGCGTTCGCCGGCATCCAGCACCCCCACCAGCAGCTCACTGGCCCCCAGTTCGACGACGATTTCCGACAGCGAAGGGGCCAGGCTGACCACCCGCTCCACTGCCAAAGCCGGGCCACACAGGACCAGCAGCAGGAGCGCCAGCCAGCAGCGCATCAGCCGAGCTGGCGTGGAATACGGTAGAGGTAGAACAGCACCGTGGTGGACAGTGCCAGAAGAAACAGCGGCACGGCTTCCAGGCCGACGAAGACCGCCAAGGTGCCAACCCACGCCGGCAATGCGGCCACCAGCAAGGCCAGGCGACGGCGCGCGGCCAGCTCGATCCAGGCGGCGGGTTCTTCCGGGGTGTCCAGGGCTTTCTGGGTGGCGATCAGGGCGTGCTTGTAGCCACTAAAGAACCGCAAACTGACAAACATCGAGGCCACGCCAGCGATAAAGAACGGCATGGCCAGCACCGGCAACAGGGCTTCGCCCTGGCCAAACAGCGCATTGATCACGAACAGCGGCAACAAGGCCAGCGCCAGGTACTGCCACCAGCTGACGGCAAGGCGCCGCCGCACTTGGCCACGAGTCACGCGCGATCAACCTCACCCTGATGCTCGTTACCCATCATGTGGTCGAGCTTGCTGGCCTTGGTGGCCAGGTAGAGCTTGTTATGGGGGTTATGCCCGGTGTGCAACGGCACCCGCTCGGCCACCTGAATGCCCATCTCGGTCAGGGCTTTGACCTTGCGCGGGTTATTGGTCATCAGGCGCAGGGAGGTGACCCCCAAGTGCTCCAGCATCGGCAGGCACATGGCGTAGTCACGCTGGTCAGCGGCAAAGCCCAGGCGTTCGTTGGCTTCAACGGTATCGGCGCCGCCGTCCTGCAGTTCGTAGGCACGGATCTTGTTCAGCAAGCCAATGCCACGCCCTTCCTGGCGCAGGTACAACAGCACGCCACGGCCTTCACGGGCGATGGCCCGCAGGGCGGCTTCCAGTTGCGAGCCGCAGTCGCAACGCTGGCTGAACAGGGCATCGCCGGTCAGGCATTCGGAGTGCAACCGGCCGAGTACCGGGGCACCATCGGCGACATCACCCAGGCTGAGCACCACGTGCTCACGGCCGGTGGCTTCATCGAGAAAGCCATGCATGGTGAATTGCGCAAAAGGGGTGGGCAACTTGGAAGCGGCAACAAAAACGACGGGCACCGTTGTGCTCCTGATCTGTATTGGGACTGGAGATTCGCAGAGGCGGCATTGTAACAGCAGCTTTCGACAGACGCTTAGGCTGAATTATCGGAGATAAAGATCGATAAGTTTGATCAAGGGGTCAACACCGCTCGCCCGGATTCAAAGGGATAAGGCTGCTTCCAATGCTGGAAAATCGGCCGCAGGTGGCCGTTTTTGACCAACTCTTCCATGCGTCGATCAAACACCGCGAGCAAGGCGCGACCACGCTCGTTGTCGGTAAAGCCCAGGTACAGCGGCAATTCGGCCAGATGGCTGAGCCGGAAGCGCGAAGGGTCTTCAGCCTGGCCGAGCACGTAATTCACCTCGGTCAAGGCATCGATGTAGTAGTCGGCGCGGTTGTACATCAGCATCGGCAGAATGCCGATACGCCGGCGAATCTCATTGAAGCGCCGGACATTGGGCAAGTAATCCTGATACTTGTAGCCGCGCACCCAGACCAGCCGGTAAGCACCGAGGTTGTCCTGGGTCAGGGGCGGATTGCTCGCCAGCCCCAGGGAGTAGATATGGTCGGTGTCGTAATTCCAGCGAGGGTAAAGCAGGCCCACCGACTCGCCACGATAAGCCCCGACCTGGGCATCCACCTCGGCCCGCTGCACCAGCCCCACCGAGCGGGTGTAGGGCACGCTGCGGATGTCCAGCTTGATCCCTTGCGGCTCGAACACTTCCCGCAGGATGTCCCACGCCAGGCCCTGGCCGTTGGCTTCGGTGTAGTCGTCCCATTCCTCACTGGCCAGGCGAATGGGCCCGAGCGACGCCGGTGACTCGCCAGCCCAGGCCACGCTATACCCGCAGAAACAGAGCAACAGCACCAGAGCGCGGCTGAACCCCATGTTCAATCCCTCAGGTAAAACACCACACCAGCCCCTGCATCGCCAACCAGGCAAACACCCCGGCCAGCACATCATCGAGCATGATGCCGACACCGCCGTGCACATGCCGGTCGATCCAGCGGATTGGCCAGGGCTTGAGAATGTCGAAGAAGCGGAACATCAGGAACCCGGCGAGCAACCAGTACCAGCCTTCCGGCACCAGCCAGAGGGTGATCCACATACCGACCATTTCATCCCAGACGATGCCTTCGTGGTCATGGACCCGCAGGTCATTGGCCACCTTGCCGCACAGCCAGAAGCCGAACAGCATGGTGATGCCAAGCATCAGCCAGTAGCCCCAATCCGGCAGCATCTGCCACAACGGAATAAAGGGTAGTGCAACCAGCGACCCCCAGGTGCCCGGCGCCTTGGGCAAGGTGCCGGAGCCAAAGCCGAAGGCCAGGAAATGCCAGGGATTACGCCAGACCGACGGCGGCACGAACTCAGCCGGAACCTGTTTGGGATGATCTGTCACGGTGTCTCCCGAAAATGTTGATAGCCCCGCAGACTCGGGGTGATGTCTTGCCCACTGGCGTCCAGCAGCGTCACGCCCTCCCCGCTGACCACCCGCCCCACCACATGCACCGGCCAGCCTTCGGCCAGCAAGGGCGCCAATTCGGCAGGTGGCAGGGTGAAGGCCAGCACGTAGTCGTCACCGCCGCTCAAGGCCGCGACCCGTGCTCCCGCCTCGCCGAGAAAGCTCACCAGCGCCGGGGACATCGGCAAGCGCTGGCTGTCGATCTGCAGACCCACGGCCGAGGCTTTGGCGATGTGCCCACAATCGGCCAGCAAGCCATCGGAGATATCCAGGGCCGAAGTGGCCTTGCCCCGCAGTGCCTGCCCCAGGCCAAGCTGGGGTTGGGGCGACCAGTAATGAGCCAGCAGCGGCTCAGCGACCGCCGGCTCGGCGCTGCGTTGCCCCAGCACCAGCGGCAGGGCGCCCGCGCCGTTGCCCAGCTCACCGCCGACACAGAGCAAATCCCCCGGCCGGGCACCGCTGCGGACCAGGGCCTGGCCAACCGGCACCCGACCCAACACGGTCAGGGTCAAGGCCAGGGGGCCGCGCGTGGTATCGCCGCCAATCAAACGCACGCCGCAATCTTGCGCCATGGTATTCAAACCACGGGCAAAGGCTTGCAGCCAATCGGCGTCCACCGTCGGCAAGGTCAGGGCAAGGGTAAAGGCCAGCGGGGCGGCGCCCATGGCGGCCAGATCACTGACGGCCACCGCCAGAGAGCGTTGACCTAAAAGAAAGGGCTCGCAGGGATCGGCGAAGTGCACACCGCTCACCAGGGTGTCGGTGGAAATCGCCAACTGCTCGCCAGGGGGGACTGCCAGCAAGGCGCAATCGTCGCCAATCCCCAGGGCAACACCCTCGCCGGCCTGCGCACAAGGCGCGGCAGCGAAGAAGTTACGGATCAGCTCAAACTCGCCCATGGCAGCCACAAGCGCGAATCAGCGCTTGAACGCCTTCACTTCAGCTTCACGCAGACGTGGGGCCAGCTTGTCGAGTACGCCGTTGACGAACTTGTGACCGTCGGTGGAACCGAAGACCTTGGCCAGTTCGATACCTTCGTTGATCACAACGCGGTACGGCACGTCGACGCGCTTGAGCAGTTCCCAGGTGGACAAGCGCAACACCGCCAGCTCAACCGGGTCCAGCTCATCGATGGTGATGTCCAGGCAAGGCGTGAGAGCGCTGTCGATCTCGTCTTTGCTGGCCGGAACCCCGTGCAGGATTTCACGGAAGTAGGCACCGTCGATGTCGGTGAAATCGTTGTCGACCCGGAACTGCGCTTCAATCTCGTTCAGCGAATGCTTGGCCATGTGCCATTGGTACAGCGCCTGAGTCGCGAGCTGACGGGCTTCGCGGCGCTTGGCGCTCTTGGATGGCTTGCCAGCGTCCGCAGGTTTCGGATCGCGCGGGTTGAAACGATCGCTATCGTCGCTAATCACTTGGCCTCCAACTGCGCCAGCAGACTGACCATTTCCAGGGCGGACAAGGCAGCTTCAGCGCCTTTGTTGCCGGCCTTGGTGCCGGAACGCTCGATGGCTTGCTCGATCGAGTCAACGGTCAGCACGCCGAAGGCCACGGGCACGCCGAATTCCATGGACACCTGGGCCAAGCCCTTGGTGCATTCGCCAGCCACGTATTCGAAGTGCGGGGTGCCGCCGCGAATCACTGCGCCCAGGGCGATGATCGCTGCGTATTCACCCTTCTGTGCAACTTTCTGCGCGACCAGGGGAATCTCGAAGGCGCCAGGTGCGCGGATGAGGGTGATATCGCTTTCGCTCACGCCGTGGCGAACCAGGGCGTCAACCGCGCCGCTGACCAGGCTTTCGACGACGAAGCTGTTGAAGCGGCCGACCACCAGGGCATAGCGGCCTTTGGGGGCGATGAAGGTACCTTCGATGGTCTTCAGGGTCATTCGACAAATCTCTTAAAGAGCCGGGACGCGTTCAGTACGCGCCCCTCAGTGATGTTTTAACCGCGAACAAGAGGCCTTTGGCGGGCGGCTTTTATTCGGAGGGCACGTATTCTACAACTTCCAGGTCGAAACCGGATATCGCATTAAATTTCATTGGCGCACTCATCAAGCGCATTTTGCGCACGCCCAGGTCCCGCAGGATCTGCGAACCGGCACCGACGATGCTGTAGGTGGTCGGGGTCTTGGCCGGTGCGTGATCGGCACTTTCGCGAATATGCGCCAGGACCACGTCGCCATCCAGGGGGTGGCCGAGCAACAGCACCACACCGCTGCCGGCCTCGGCCACTGCGGACATGGCGGCCCGCAGGCTCCAGCGCCCCGGTTGCTTGACCATCAGCAGGTCGCGCAGCGGGTCCATGTTGTGCACCCGGACCAGGGTCGGCTGTTCGGCACAGATTTCGCCCAGGGTGAGGGCCATGTGCACGTCGCCTTCCACCGAATCACGATAGGTCACCAGGTTGAACTGGCCCAATTCGCTGTCCAGAGGCTGCTCGGAGATCCGCTGAACGGTACGTTCGTGGATCATCCGGTAGTGAATCAAGTCGGCAATGGTGCCGATTTTGATGTCATGTTCGGCAGCGAAGGCTTCCAGCTCGGCGCGACGGGACATGGTGCCGTCGTCGTTCATCACCTCGCAGATCACACCGCTCGGGTCGAACCCGGCCATGCGCGCCAGGTCGCACGCGGCTTCGGTGTGGCCGGCACGGGCCAAAGTACCGCCAGGCTGGGCCATCAACGGGAAGATGTGGCCGGGGCTGACGATGTCATCGGCCTTGGCGTCCTTGGCAACCGCCGCTTGTACAGTGCGCGCGCGGTCAGCGGCGGAGATGCCGGTGGTCACGCCTTCAGTGGCTTCAATGGACACGGTGAACTTGGTGCCGAAACCCGAGCCGTTGCGCGGAGCCATCAGCGGCAGCTTGAGCAGCTCGCAGCGCTCGCGGGTGATCGGCATGCAGATCAGGCCGCGGGCGTGCTTGGCCATGAAGTTGATGTGTTCGGCCTTGCAGCACTCGGCGGCCATGATGATGTCGCCTTCGTTCTCGCGATCTTCGTCATCCATAAGGATGACCATCTTGCCTTGGCGGATGTCTTCAACCAGTTCTTCGATGCTATTGAGCGCCACGCGGCACCCCCTTGAGTCAGGATTTGAGGTAGCCGTTGGCGGCCAGAAAACTTTCGGTGATGCCGCCGCTGGAAGGCTCTGCTGCCTTGTCGCCGAGCAGCAGGCGCTCCAGATAACGCGCCAGCAGGTCGACTTCGAGGTTCACCTGCCGGCCCGGACGGTAGTCGTCCATGATGGTTTCGGCCAGGGTGTGCGGAACGATGGTCAGTTCGAATTCGGCGCCATTGACCGCGTTGACCGTCAGGCTAGTGCCGTCGACGGTGATCGAGCCTTTGTGGGCGATGTACTTGGCCAGCTCCTTGGGGGCACGGATGCGGAACTGAATGGCCCGGGCATTTTCTTCCCGCGCCACCACTTCACCGACGCCATCGACGTGCCCGCTGACCAGGTGACCGCCCAGGCGGGTGGTCGGGGTCAAAGCTTTTTCCAGGTTGACCCGGCTGCCGCTTTTCAATTGATGGAAGGCGGTGCAGTCCAGGGTCTCGCGGCTGACGTCGGCCCAGAAACCGTCACCGGGCAACTCGACCGCGGTCAGGCAAACGCCGTTCACCGCGATGCTGTCGCCCAGTTTTACGTCGGCCAGGTCAAGCTTGCCGGTTTCTACATAGACCCGCACATCTCCGCCTTTAGGGGTCAATGCACGGATGCTGCCGATGGATTCGATAATGCCGGTGAACATGGAGTCCTCCTCGAGAACAGGGCCTTGTCGGCGCGAAAGCTGGGAATTATACGCTCGCTGATGGCACAGGAATGGCGGTGACTCGCCAGTCATCGCCCACAGCGCGCATTTCAATGATTTTCAGCACCGGCGCATCCGCCATCTGTGCCAGCGGCCAGTCCAGCAGCGGTCGGGCCGAAGAGCCGAGGAACTTGCCGGCCACAAAGATCTGGTACTCATCCACCAGGCCTTGTTGCGCGAAGGCACCCGCCAGGCGCGGGCCGGCCTCCACCAGAACGTCGTTGACCCCACGCCCCGCCAGCTCAAGCAGCAGGCGACGCAGATCAACCATTCCGTCCGCCCCGGGAACGATCAGGCACTCAGGGCCATTGGCGTATTGCTCCTCCACGGCTGCGCAGGTGGCAACCAGGGCCGGCCCGGCCTTGAAGAACGGCGCGTCCAGAGGCACCCGCAGACGGCCGTCGATCAGCACGCGCAAGGGTGGGCGACTCAGGGCCAGGGCGGTCTGTTCCTCGTCCAGGCCCAATTCCTGCGCGCGCACCGTGAGCCGGGCGGCATCGGCCAGCACCGTGTCGGCGCCGGTCAGCACCACGCTGGCCTGGGCCCGCAAGCGCTGCACCGCAGAACGTGCGGCCGGGCCGGTGATCCACTGGCTTTCGCCACTGGCCATGGCGGTGCGCCCGTCCAGGCTCATGGCCAACTTGACCCGCACATAAGGCAGGCCGTGCTCCATACGCTTGAGAAACCCCTGATTCAGCGCCCGTGCTTCGCCTTCGAGCACGCCGCTGCCAATCTCGATACCGGCCTGGGCCAGGCGTTGCAGGCCACGGCCAGCCACTTCCGGGTTGGGGTCTTGCATGGCTGCGACCACCCGCCCCACGCCGGCATTCACCAGGGCGTCGGCGCACGGCGGGGTACGACCGTGATGGCTGCAGGGCTCGAGGGTCACGTAGGCGGTGGCACCGCGGGCCAGCTCGCCGGCCGCACGCAAGGCGTGGACCTCAGCGTGGGGCTCGCCGGCGCGCACATGCCAACCTTCGCCAACCACCTGGCCGTCACGCACGATCACGCAGCCGACACGTGGGTTGGGATGGGTGCTGTACCAACCCTTGCGGGCCAGTTCCAGGGCTCGGGCCATGTAATGGGCGTCGAGGACGGACTGCTCAGGCGTGGGCGTCATTCTTTAACCGGCTCGCGGGCGAGACGGTCGATCTCTTCGCGGAATTCATTGAGGTCCTGGAAGCGGCGATAGACCGAGGCGAAACGGATATAGGCCACTTCATCGAGCTTTTGCAGCTCGCCCATGACCAGTTCGCCCACCACCAGGGACTTGACCTCGCGCTCGCCGGTGGCTCGCAGCTTGTGCTTGATATGCACCAAAGCAGCTTCCAGACGCTCGACACTCACCGGGCGTTTTTCCAGGGCGCGCTGCATGCCGGCGCGGAGTTTTTCTTCGTCGAAGGGCTGGCGGCTACCGTCAGTCTTGATCAGGCGCGGCAACACCAGTTCAGCGGTTTCGAACGTGGTGAAACGCTCACCACAGGCCAGGCATTCACGCCGGCGGCGGACTTGCTCGCCTTCGGCGACCAGTCGCGAGTCGATGACCTTGGTGTCGTTGGCACCGCAGAAGGGACAGTGCATGGTGGCAGGCAACAAAAAAAGGGAGGGCCATGGTAGCGCATCCCACTGGCAAGACAAGCCATAGCCTTTACGGTATACAGACCGACTATTATGTTTCGCACACGAAATTTCGCTTTGCTGGAGCTTCAGATGCCCCTACGACCGCTCGTTTTGCTCAGCCTCGTCAGCCTGCTGGTCGCCTGTAGCAGCAACCCTCCGTCTACCCCGGCACAGGCTCCCAGCCCCCAGCAATCGGTCAAAAAACCTCAGGCGCCCGCCGAATTGGGGCCGTTGCCGGCCTATCAACGCGAGCTCAGCGGCGCCTTGGAAGGCATCCCGGCCGGTGCCGAAGTTGAACTGGCGCTGCTGGTGATCGACGAGCGCGGGCGCCCACAACGCTTGCTGGCCAACAGTAATTTGACCGGCAATAACCAGGCCCTGCCGTTTCGCCTGCGCTTCGACCCCGAGGCATTTCCGGCCGGGGCGCGGGTTGAACTGCGTGGGCGCGCCAGCCAGTCCGGGCAACTGATTCTGCACCTGCCGGCCGTGCGCATCGACCAGGCCACCACCCAAGCCCTGGGCTCGCTGCAGTTTGTCAAAGCCCCATGAAGGCGCCGCTCGACCTGCAAGATGCCTTGAGTGAGCTGCTGGGCGACGCCCAACTGGTGCCCAGCGAGCTGCCGGACACCCCGCTGAAACTCTGGCTGATCGACGCCGACAACATGGACCGTGCCTTCACTCCGGAAGAAACCCGGCGCATCCTCCATGAGCCACCCTACTGGTGCTTCTGCTGGGCCAGCGGCCTGGCCCTGGCCCGCTACCTGGCCGAACGTCCCCATTGGGTGGCCGGCAAGCGGGTGCTGGACTTCGGTGCCGGCTCCGGGGTGGCTGCCATTGCTGCGGCCAAGGCCGGGGCCCTGGAAGTGGTGGCCTGCGATCTTGACCCGCTGGCCATCGCGGCTTGCCGGGCCAATGCCGAACTCAACGGGGTGGAACTGAACTACTCCACGGACTTCTTCGCGGAGGCCGATCGCTTTGATCTGATCCTGGTGGCGGACGTGCTCTATGACCGCGCCAACCTGCCGCTGCTGGACCAGTTCCTCAGTCGCGGGCAGCAAGCCCTGGTGGCGGATTCCCGGGTCAGGGATTTCCAGCACCCGCTGTATCAGCGCCTGGAAAGCCTCAACGCCCTGACCCTGCCGGACCTGGCCGAGCCCTGGGAATTTCGCAACGTGAGCCTGTACCACGCACAACGGCCATTTGCCGCTGCGCTGGCGCCTACAGGCGATGGCGATCTATCCCGCGCAACTTTATAGTGGCTCCATTCCCGCTTATTCGAGAGACCCCATGAGTCAGGACACGCCGTACATCTTCGACGCCAGCACCGCCGACTTCGATCAGTCGGTGATCGAAAACTCCTTCCACAAACCGGTCCTGGTGGATTTCTGGGCCGAGTGGTGCGCACCCTGCAAAGCGCTGATGCCGATGCTGCAACAGATTGCCGAGAGCTATCAGGGCGAGTTGCTGCTGGCCAAGGTCAACTGCGACATCGAGCAAGACATCGTCGCCCGCTTCGGCATTCGCAGCCTGCCGACCGTGGTGCTGTTCAAGGACGGCCAACCGGTGGACGGCTTTGCCGGCGCGCAACCGGAATCCGCAGTGCGGGCCATGCTCGAACCTCACGTACAGATGCCACCACCGGCCGCGGCCGATCCCTTGGAGCAGGCTGAGGCGCTGTTCGCCGAAGGGCGGATTGCCGAAGCTGAAGCCACGTTGAAAGTCCTGCTGGGGGAAGACAACAGCAACGCCAAGGCGCTGATTCTGTACGCCCGCTGCCTGGCCGAACGTGGTGAGCTGGGGGAAGCCCAGACCGTGCTGGATGCGGTCAAGAGTGACGAACACAAGGCTGCCTTGGCCGGCGCCAAGGCCCAGATTACCTTCCTCAAGCAAGCGGCCGACCTGCCGGATGCCGCGGACCTCAAGGCGCGCCTGGCCAAGGACCCGCTCGACGACGAAGCGGCCTACCAGCTGTCGATCCAGCAACTGGCCCGCCAGCAGTACGAAGCGGCGCTGGAAGCCCTGCTTAAACTGTTCATGCGCAACCGCAGCTATAACGAAGGCATCGCCCACAAGACCTTGCTGCAAGTCTTCGACCTGCTGGGCAACGATCACCCGCTGGTCACCGCCTACCGCCGCAAACTGTTCGCCGCCCTGTACTGATCCTTGTACGCCTGCGCTGGCCCATGCAGGAGCTGGCTTGCCAGCGAATGCGTTTTGCCAGGTAAGGTGCCTTCGCCAGCAAGCTGGCTCCTACAGGATCACTGCACCCAGCTGTAGAGCGGCGTATCGGCGCCGCTCACCACCTTGACCTCAGCGCAGTGACGCAAACGCACCAACAAACGCTTACCGGCACCGGCGCTGCCGGTCAGGCCCTCCAGTTGCTCCAGCAAGTCCGGGCCGCTGAGTTGTCCGGCCTGGCGCAGCAGGTCCTTGGCGGTCTGCCACACAGCATCATCCTGACTCACGGGCCTGGCCACCGGCGCCGCAGCCATTTCCGGCGTACTCGCCTGCAACTGCGCGCCCAGTTGCGCCCACTCCCCGGCATCCAGCTCCAGGGTCAAGTCCACCGGCCAATCGCCGATGCTTCCACGAATCCTCACCATTGCCCTGCTCCCGGTTATTTCTGTCGGGCATGCTCCCACGCGTCTTGCGTAACGCCAAGCGGGCGGTCAAACTCTGCGCCTTATTGTTATAAGATCACATAACATTATTTTCATCTTCCTCCTGGAGACACGCTATGCGCCGCCTGCTTCTTGCCTTGCCGTTCGCCCTGTTGCCGCTGGCCATTGCCCAGGCTGCCGAAACCCATGATCACGAGCACGAACATGGTAGCCTCGGCGCCCACGAACACGGCGTCGCGCGCCTGAACGGAGCGCTGGACGGCAAGAACCTGGAACTGGAGCTGGAAAGCCCGGCCATGAACCTGGTGGGCTTCGAACACGCCGCCAGCACCGACGCCGACAAGGCCAAGGTCGCCGCCGCACGGGCCCAGCTGGAACAACCCCTGGCCCTGTTCAGCCTGCCCAAGGCCGCCGGTTGCGTCGTGGCCAAGCAGGAACTGGAAAGCCCGCTGTTCGGTGACAAGCCGGATGCCGATGACCACGATCATGATGATGACGACCACGACGAAGACGCCGACGGCCACGAGCATCACCACGAACACAGCGAGATCCACGCCCACTATCAATTCACCTGTGCCACGCCGGCCGCACTGAAGAACCTGGACTTGGGGCAAGTCTTCAAGACCTTCCCCGCCACCCAGAAAATTCAGGTACAACTGATCGGCCCGAGTGGTCAGCAAGGTGTGGAAGCGACGGCTCAATCAGCCACCGTTAAATTCTGATTAGAACCCGGCCCCTGTAGGCACTGGCTTGCCAGCGATGCAAACGCTGCGGTCTGTCACGCAAACCTTAGCGATGCAATCGCCGGCAAGCCGGCTCCTACGGGCAGCGACATCACTTTTGAAACTTCGCCAGCAGGCAATACTGATTGCACATGACCCAAGCATTGATCGAACTGTCTGACCTGGGCTTCAGTTGGCCCGAGCACCCGGAGTTGCTAGACATTCCGGCCTTTCGCCTGGAGGCGGGCGAGACGCTGTTTCTCAAAGGTCCCAGCGGCAGCGGAAAGACCACCCTGCTGGGCCTGTTGGGCGGCGTGCAAAAGCCCAACCGCGGCAGCATTCGCCTGCTGGGCCAAGAGCTGACCGAACTCGGCGCCGGCGCCCGTGATCGCTTCCGCGTCGACCACACGGGTTACATTTTCCAGCAGTTCAACTTGCTGCCGTTCCTGTCGGTGCGGGAAAACGTCGAGCTGCCTTGCCACTTCTCCAAGCTGCGCGCCGCACGGGCGATCCAGCGCCACGGCAGCGTCGACCAGGCCGCCGCGACCTTGCTGGCCCACCTGGGCCTCAAGGACCCGGACCTGCTCAGCCGTCGCGCCGACTCGCTGTCCATCGGCCAGCAGCAACGGGTCGCCGCCGCGCGGGCGTTGATCGGCCAACCGGAACTGGTGATCGCCGACGAACCGACCTCGGCCTTGGACTACGACGCCCGCGAAGCCTTCCTCCAGCTGTTGTTCGCCGAATGCCGCGAAGCCGGGGCCAGCCTGCTGTTCGTCAGCCACGACCAGAGCCTGGCACCGCTGTTCGATCGCAACCTGTCGCTCGCCGAACTCAATCGCGCCGCCACGCCCGCAGAGGTCTGAGATGTATTTGTTCCGTCTAGCCATGGCCAGCCTGGCTAACCGCCGCTTTACCGCGCTCCTCACCGCCTTCGCCATCGCCCTCTCGGTGTGCCTGCTGCTGGCCGTGGAACGGGTGCGCACTGAAGCCCGGACCAGTTTCGCCAGCACCATCAGCGGCACCGACCTGATTGTCGGTGCCCGCTCCGGCTCGGTGAACCTGCTGTTGTACTCGGTGTTCCGTATCGGCAACGCCACCAACAACATCCGCTGGGACAGCTTCGAACACTTCGCCAACAACCCGAAGGTCAAGTGGGCAATCCCCATCTCCCTCGGCGACTCCCATCGCGGCTACCGGGTGATGGGCACCACCGACGCCTACTTCGAGCACTACCAGTACGGCCGTCAGCAGAACCTGCAACTGGCGGTCGGTCGCGCCTTCGCCACGGACCCATTCGAAGTGGTACTGGGTGCTGAAGTCGCCGATGCCCTGCACTACAAGCTGGGGGACCAGTTGGTGCTGGCCCACGGCGTGGCCGCCATCAGCCTGGTCAAGCACGATGACAAGCCGTTCACCGTGGTCGGCATCCTCAAGCGCACCGGCACCCCGGTGGACCGTACGCTGCACATCAGCCTGGGCGGCATGGAAGCGATCCACATCGACTGGCACAACGGCGTGCCGGCCCGTGGCGAAGGCCGTATCAGCGCCGACCAGGCACGCAATATGGACCTCACGCCCCAGGCCATCACCGCCTTCATGCTCGGCCTGAACAGCAAGATCTCCACCTTTGCCCTGCAACGGGAGATCAACGAATTCCGCGGCGAACCGATGCTGGCCATTCTTCCGGGCGTTGCTTTGCAGGAGCTCTGGAGCCTCATGGGGACGGCGGAAAAAGCCCTGTTTGTGGTGTCGCTGTTCGTGGTCCTGACCGGCTTGATCGGCATGCTCACGGCGATCCTCACCAGCCTCAACGAGCGACGTCGGGAAATGGCCATCCTGCGCTCGGTGGGCGCCCGCCCGTGGCACATCGCGACCCTGCTGGTGCTGGAAGCCTTTGCCCTGGCGCTGTTCGGGGTGCTGGCCGGGCTTGGGTTGCTGTACCTGGGCATTGCCCTGGCCCAGGGCTACGTGCAGTCGACCTACGGCCTGTACCTGCCCCTGGCCTGGCCCAGCGAGTATGAGTGGGCACTGTTGGGCGGTATCCTGATCGCCGCCTTGCTGATGGGCAGCGTGCCGGCCTGGCGCGCCTACCGGCAATCCCTGGCCGATGGCCTGTCGATTCGCTTATGAGGAGTTTGTTGATGTCGCGGGTGTTGTTTGCGCTGTTGCTGTTGGTCGCCACGCCCTTGTGGGCAGCCGCCCCGCGAGACCTGGCCTGGTCGGAGATGATCCCTGCCGACGCCCCGCCGGAAGTGCCGAACATGCAGCCCCTGCACGACCTGTCGCAGATGAGCGATGCCCTGTCTGCCGAGTCGGCGCCAGCGGCCAAGCAGGACCTGCCCAACGCGCCAGTGGTGCAGGCACTCAACGGCCAAGCGGTACGCTTGCCGGGGTACATCGTGCCCCTGGAAGTCAGCGAAGAAGGCCGTACCACCGAGTTCCTGCTGGTGCCCTATTTCGGCGCCTGCATCCATGTGCCGCCACCGCCATCGAACCAGATCGTCCACGTCACCAGTGAAGTCGGGGTGAAGCTGGATGAGTTGTACCAACCGTACTGGATCGAAGGCGCGATGCAGGTCAAGCCATCCACCAGCGAGCTGGCAGATGCCGGGTATCAGATGGAAGCCGAGAAGATCTACGTGTACGAATTGCCGGAGTAATTACCGGCCCAAGAGAATAGTTCAACCCGCTCCCAAGGCATCACGGTTTCATTGAGCTGAGTCAAAGGCTCGTCGTTGACGATCCTTAACATTGGCCCCAGTCAATTTGAAACGTCCTTTGGAGCCTCCCATGCACAAGTCCTTGCTCAGCGCCTCCCTCGTCGCGCTCGCCCTTTCTGCCCCGATTGCCAACGCTCACGAAGCCGGCGAAATCATCGTTCGCGCCGGTGCAATCACCGTCAATCCAAAAGCCGACAGTTCCAGCGTCAAGGTCGATCGCGGCCCGGCAGCAGGTACCGACCTGGGCGGCAAGGCAACCATGAGCAGCGACACCCAACTGGGCCTGAACTTCGCCTACATGCTCACCAACCACGTGGGCATCGAACTGCTGGCGGCCTCACCGTTCGAACACGACGTGAAAATCAAAGGCACCAGCCTCGCCCCTGCCAACGGCAAGCTCGGTACCCTCAAGCACCTGCCGCCGACCCTGAGTGTGGTCTACTACCCGCTGGACAATAAGTCGACCTTCCAGCCTTACGTGGGCGCCGGCATCAACTACACCTGGATCTATGACGAGCACGTCGGCAGCGAGGCCAACGCCGCCGGCTTCGATAACTTCCGCGCCAAGAACTCCTGGGGCATGGCCTGGCAACTGGGTGCTGACTACATGCTGACCGACAAGGTCATGATCAACGCCCAGGTCCGTTATATCGACATCGACACCCGCGCCTACGTGGACAATAACAGCGTAGCGCCGGGCACCCGTGCCAAGGTCAATGTGGACGTTGATCCATGGGTCTACATGGTGGGCCTGGGCTACAAGTTCTAAGGTACCCACGCACAAAAAAGGCGCCTACACAGGCGCCTTTTTTTGTCTCGCTGAAAACCTCAGCGGCCCATCAGTCGAGCCAGTCCGACGTTCATCGGGGTCTGCTCCGGGAAGGTGAAGCGCTGCAACAACCGCTGGTTGTTGGCCCGGGAATGACGGATGTCCCCTGCCCGTGCCGGACCATAGCTGATGGGCGGCAGCGGCCCCACCACTTGCCCCAGGGCTTCAAGCATCTGCTTGAGGGTGGTGGCCTGGTTCAGGCCAACGTTGACCGCACCGATTTCCAACTGCGGCGCTTCCAGGGCCTGTACCAACACATCGACCAAATCTTCGACGTAGACGAAATCCCGGGTTTGCTCGCCATCGCCAAACACGGTGATGGGCAGGCCTTTCTGGGCCCGCTCGCTGAAAATGCTGATCACCCCGGAATAAGGCGAAGACGGGTCCTGACGCGGCCCGAAGATATTGAAGAAGCGAAAGATCGCCGGCTCCAGCCCATGCTCGCGGCGATAGAAGTCCAGGTAGTGCTCGCTCGCCAGCTTATCGACCGCGTAAGGCGTCAGCGGCGACTTGGGCGTTTCTTCATCGATCGACTCACCTTCGCCATTGTTGCCGTAGACCGCCGCGCTGGAAGCGAACAACACCCGCTTAACCCCGGCCTGGCGCATGGCTTCACAGACGTTCAGGGTGCCGATGAAATTGCTTTGATGGGTGCGCACCGGGTCGTCCACCGACGCCTGTACCGAAGCCACCGCCGCCAGATGGGCCACGCCCTGGCAGCCGGCCATGACCCGTGCCACCAGCGCGGCATCGGCGACATCGCCCTCGATCAATTCAACCCGTGGATTGTCCAGGGGCAGGTTGCCGGGCTTGCCGGTGGACAGGTCATCGAGGATGCGCACCGAGTAGCCCTTGGCGAGCAAGGCGTCGACCAGATGCGAACCGATGAAGCCGGCACCGCCGGTGATCAATACAGGGCCTTCAGCCATGACGATAAAACCTATCCAGTAAAGCCGGGAGCGCAGCGCGCCAGGCACGCGGCTTGATCCCGAAGGTGTGAAGAATTTTCTTGCAGGCCAGTACCGCGTGCTGCGGCTCTTCGGCCACGTCAGGGCTCGCAGCGTGGGCCTGGGCGGTGGGTGCTTCGATGGCCAGGGCATGCAGTTGCCGGGCTTCGGTCAGCACCGCCTGCCCCAAGGCCAGGACGGTGGTCGCCTCTTGCCCGGCGTAGTGGTAAGTGCCCCACAGCGGCGCCGCGCAGTCGAGTTGCTTGAGCACGGAAATGATCACCCGTGCGGCATCGTCCACCGGCGTCGGGTTGCCCCGCCGGTCGTCGGCCATCAGCAGTTCCCCCGGCTGTTCGGCCCGTGCCAGGAAGCGCCCGAGAATGCCGTCGGCGCTGTCGTCGAGCAACCAGCCCAGGCGCAGCAACACGTGCTGCGGGCAGGTGGCGCGCACGCTCTGCTCGATCCGCCACAGCGCCTGGCCACGCAGGCCGAGGGGAATGGGTTCGTCTTTTTCGCTGTAGGCCGTGGCCCGCGAGCCGTCGAACACCCGGTAACTGGACGGTTGCAGCAGGACGATATTGTGGTGCTGACAGAGTTCGGCCAGACGCTCCACCGCCCGTTCCTGGCCAGCCAGGCGCGCCTCGGGCACAGACTCCGCCTGGAACCAGTCGAAGTAGTAGGCAAGGTTGATCAAGGCATCCGGACGGGTGTCGTCGAGCAGTTGCGTCAGGCTCGCGGCGTCCCAGCCGTCTTGCGGCGGACGAGGGGCGAGGAAACCGATGTCTTCCTCCGCACCGAGGCGAATCAGCGCCTGCCCAAGGGCATTTCCGCCGCCCAGTAACATAAGGCGCATTCGCATAGAGTCAGCAGGCCCAATCTGTTCAGAACGATGGTTTTAAGTGGCCAAGCCTGGAGGCTCGGTCATTGAGAGTAGCCAGAATCGTTGCATTTTGCGGGTTTCCGGCGCAACCGTCACTGAGAAAGTGTTGAGGCGCCGGCCATTTGGCGCACGCCGATCCCGCCGTCTACGAATGCCGACAGGCCAGGCTTGCAACTTGGCCGGGACGGCCGCATAAATCCTCCATGAATCTTCCCCACTGCGTGGACAACGCCCTGGCCGGTTTTCACCCAGCGGTCAGCGCCTGGTTCCAGCTCGCCTTCCCCGCAGCCACCCCGGCCCAGGCCCGCGCGTGGCCGTTGATCCGCCAGCGTCGCTCCACCCTGATTGCCGCCCCCACCGGCTCCGGCAAAACCCTGACCGCCTTCCTCGCGGTGCTGGACGACTTGGTGCAACAGGGCCTGGCCCAAGGCGGCACGCTGCCGGCCCAGACCCTGGTGATCTATGTCTCACCGCTCAAGGCCTTGAGCAACGACATCCAGATCAACCTGCAAACCCCACTGGCCGGCATTACCGAACAGTTGCGCGTGCTCGGCCTGCCGGAACTGTCCATCAGCACCGCCGTACGCACCGGCGACACCGCGCAAAAAGAGCGCACGGCCATGCGCAAAAGCGCGCCGCATATTCTGGTGACCACACCGGAATCCCTCTATGTGCTGCTCGGTTCGGACTCGGGCCGCCAGATGCTGTCCACCGCCCGCACGGTAATCGTCGACGAAATCCATGCCATCGCCGCCAGCAAGCGCGGCAGCCACCTGGCCCTGAGCCTTGAACGACTGCAAGCGTTGTGTGCCGAACCGTTGCTGCGCATCGGCCTTTCGGCCACGCAAAAACCCATTGCCACCGTGGCGCGCTTCCTGGTGGGCCGGGATCGCCCTTGCGAGATTGTCGACATCGGCCATGCTCGCCCCCGGGACCTGGGAATCGAGGTGCCGCCCACACCCTTGTCGGCGGTAATGGCCAACGATGTCTGGGATCTGCTGTACGAGCGCCTGGCAGAATTGGCCCGCGAGCATCGCACGACCCTGGTCTTCGTCAACACCCGGCGCCTGGCCGAACGCCTGACCCGCCACCTCAGCGAGCGCCTGGGCCAGCAGGCCGTGGCGGCCCACCACGGCAGCCTGGCCAAGGAGCAGCGGCTAAATGCCGAGCAGCGCCTCAAGCGCGGTGAATTGCAGGTACTGGTGGCCACCGCGTCCCTGGAGCTGGGCATCGACATTGGTGAGGTCGACTTGGTCTGCCAGATCGGCTCGCCAGGTTCGATCTCGGCGTTTTTGCAGCGGGTCGGACGCTCCGGGCACCAGGTCAGGGGCACGCCCAAGGGACGCCTGTTCGCCTTGACCCGCGACGACCTGATCGAATGCGCCGCCCTGCTCGACAGCGTGCGGCGCGGCGAGCTGGACAGCCTGGTGCTGCCCATCGCGCCACTGGATGTACTGGCGCAGCAGATCATCGCTGAGGTCAGTTGCCAGGAATGGTCCGAAACGGCGCTGCTGGAGATGCTGCGCCGGGCAACGCCATACGCCAACCTCGACCCCAACCAATTCCAAGCGGTGCTGCGCCAGCTCGCCGAAGGCTACAACGGGCGCCAGGGGCTGCGCAGTGCCTACCTGCACCGCGATGCCGTGAGCGGTACCTTGCGTGGCCGGCGCGGCAGCCAACTGACAGCCCTGACCAGTGGCGGCACCATTCCCGACAACGCCGACTACGCCGTGCTGCTGGAGCCCCAGGGGCTGAACATCGGCAGCGTCAACGAAGACTTTGCAGTCGAAAGCATCGCCGGCGATGTGTTCCAGTTGGGCAACGTCTCTTACCGCATCCTGCGGGTGGAAACCGGCAAAGTGCGGGTCGAGGATGCCCAAGGCCAGCCGCCGAATATTCCGTTCTGGCTGGGCGAGGCACCGGGCCGCAGCGCCGAATTGTCCGCCGCCGTGGCCCGCCTGCTGCAGCAACTGGACGAGCGGCTCGCAGCCACCCCGGGCAACCTGCAACCCGCGCTCGACTGGCTGACCGGAGAGCTGGGCCTGGACCCCGCCAGCGCCGGGCAACTGTTGGACTACCTGGCCCGGGCGCGCCAATCCCTGGGTGCGCTGCCGTCCCAGGACTGCCTGATCATGGAGCGCTTCTTCGACGAGTCCGGCGGCACCCAACTGGTGATCCACAGCCCCTTCGGCAGCCGCATCAATCGCGCCTGGGGCCTGGCCCTGCGCAAGCGCTTCTGCCGCACCTTCAATTTCGAGTTGCAGGCCGCCGCCAGCGAAGACGCGATCGTACTGTCACTGTCCACCAGCCACAGCTTCGAACTGGCGGACGTCTGGCGCTACCTGCACAGCAACAGCGCCGAACACATCCTGATCCAGGCCCTGCTGGAAGCGCCCCTGTTTGGCGTGCGCTGGCGCTGGAATGCCGGGGTCGCCCTGGCCCTGCCGCGCTTCGTCGGCGGGCGCAAGGTGGCGCCACAGATCCAGCGGATGAAAAGTGAAGACCTGATTGCCAGCGTGTTTCCCGACCAGATCGCCTGCCTGGAAAACCTCGCCGGCGAACGCGAGATTCCCGACCACCCGCTGGTGCAGCAAACCCTCGACGACTGCCTGCACGAGGCCATGGACAGCCAAGGTTGGCTGGCCCTGCTTCGGCGCATGGAGCAAGGCCAGGTACGCCTGATCAGCCGCGACCTGCCGGCGCCCTCGCCCCTGGCGGCAGAGATTCTCAGCGCCAAGCCCTACACCTTTCTCGACGATGCCCCCCTGGAAGAACGACGTACCCAGGCGGTGCTCAGTCGCCGCTGGAGCGACCCGCAAAGCACCGACGACCTCGGCGCCCTGGACGCCGAAGCCATTGCAGCCGTGGCCCTGGAAGCCTGGCCGGCACCGGGCGGCGTGGATGAAATGCACGAAACACTGATGAACCTGGCCTGCATCAGCGACGCCGAAGCCCAGGCCAATACCCACTGGCCGGAGTGGTTGCGCGCCCTCGCCGCCAGTGGCCGGGCCAGTCGTTTGCAACGCCCCGACGGCGGCGGGTTGTGGCTGCCACTGGAACGCCTGTGCTGCCTGCAAACGCTGTATCCGCAGGCTGACCTGCAGCCGCCCCTGAGCGCCCTGCCCGGCTTCGATCAGCCCTGGACGCCGGAGGCGGCGGCAGTGGAAGTGATTCGCGCCCGGCTCAGCGGTTTTGCCCCCCTGAGCCTGACGCAGATCGCCACACCCCTGGGGTTGCCCGCCGGCCAGGTGACC
This sequence comes from Pseudomonas morbosilactucae, assembly GCF_023241665.1. NCBI lineage: Bacteria > Pseudomonadati > Pseudomonadota > Gammaproteobacteria > Pseudomonadales > Pseudomonadaceae > Pseudomonas > Pseudomonas morbosilactucae. The sequence continues at coordinate 134,520 of NZ_JALQCX010000018.1, forward strand.
CAGGCCCTGGCGCAACTGGAGCGCGAAGGCTACGTGCTGCGCGGGCGCTTCACCCCAGCAGGCACTGAAGAGCAATGGTGCGAACGCCACCTGCTGGCACGCATTCACCGCTACACGGTCAAGCGCCTGCGCCGGGAAATCGAGCCGGTGTCCTTGCAGGACTTCATGCGTTTCCTGTTCGACTGGCAGCACGTGTCCAGTCACACCCAGGGCCAGGGCAGCGCCATGCTCGGGGAGATCGTCAGCCAGTTGGAGGGTTACCCGGCGGCGGCCGGTGCCTGGGACAGCGAACTGTTGCCGGCGCGGCTCAAGGATTACTCAGGGAGCTGGCTGGATGAGCTGTGCCGCAGCGGCAAAGTGGCCTGGAGCCGCCTGAGCGCCACCCCCAAAACTGCCGGCGCGAACCTGCGTAGCACCCCCATCGTTCTGCTGCCACGCCGCCAAGTGGCGCTGTGGGGCGAACTCACCGCGCCAGGTGAAACTCGCGAGCTGTCGCCCAAGGCGCACAAAGTGCAGCAGGCCCTGAGTGAACACGGCGCCCTGTTCTTCGATGAATTGCTCCACGAAGCCCACCTGCTGCGCAGCGAGCTGGAAAGCGCCTTGCAGGAGCTGGTGGCGGCCGGCCAAGTGAATGCCGACAGTTTTGCCGGCCTGCGGGCGCTGATCACACCGGCCAGCAAACGCCAGAATCGCAGCAGCCGACGAGGCCGTGGGGCCTTTGTCGGTGGCATGGACGATGCCGGGCGCTGGGCCCTGCTGCGCCGCCCGGGCAGCCCAAAGCCCGGCGCACGTCCCGGGGCCCTGCCGGAGGCCACTCTGGAACATGTGGTCATGACCTTGCTGCGCCGATATGGCGTGCTGTTCTGGCGCTTACTGGAGCGTGAGGCGGACTGGCTGCCCAGTTGGCGCGAACTGCTGCGCACCCTGCATCGCCTGGAAGCCCGGGGCGAGATCCGTGGCGGACGCTTTGTCAGCGGCCTGGCAGGGGAACAATTTGCCCTGCCCGAAGCCATTCCCCTGTTGCGTGAAGTGCGGCGCCGCCCCCTCGATGGCAGCTTGATCGGCGTTTGCGGCGTGGACCCGCTGAACCTGGCCGGCACCTTGTTGCCTGGGCCCAAGGTCGCGGCGCTGGCCGGCAATCGGCTGGTGTATCGCGACGGCCTGCCAGCGGCCGCCGAAATCGCCGGCCAACAGCACATCTGGCTGGAGCTGGACCCGGCTGCGGCGACTCAGTTGCGCAACAAACTGACCCGCCACTGAGCCGCCCCTTCAAACGGCGGGAGGGCTGGGCAGCGCCACCGGCTGTGGATAAGTCTGGGCGAAGTGCACCTCGGGGCAGTTATCCACAAGCTTTTTCAAGCGCTGGTTGAACGCGCGGTTGACCGCGTACTGGCCACCGGAAACCGTGCGGAACTGCGCGGTCAGCACCACGCCATTGAGGTCCATCTTGTCCACGCCGAACACATCCAGCGTGCCCTGCAGGTTGTACTTCAGGAACGGATCCTCGGTGATGGAACGGCCGGCCTCGCGGATCAGTTCGATGGCCTTGTCGACATCGGTGTCGTAGGTGAACTGCACCGAGAAGAACGCATAGGCGAATTGCCGTGATTGGTTGGTCACCGCCTTGATCTGGCCAAAGGGCACCGAATGCACGAAGCCCTTGCCGTCGCGCAGGCGCAGGGTGCGAATGGTCAGGCCCTCCACCGTGCCCGCGTGCCCCGAGTCGAGCACCACCCAGTCGCCAATGGACAGGGTGTCCTCAATGATGATGAACAAGCCGGTAATCACGTCCTGCACCAGTTGTTGGGAGCCAAAGCCGATGGCCAGCCCGACCACCCCGGCCCCCGCCAGCAGCGGCCCGACATTGATCCCCAGATTGGCCATGGTGGTGATGGCGCAGATCACCACCAGGATGATTTTGATCGCGTTGCGCAGCAGCGGCAGGATGGTTTTCACCCGGGTGCTGGGCTGGCGCGCCGAGCGTTTGGTGAGCGGCGGCTTGAGGGCCTCCTGGATCGCCGTGTCGAGCACCACCCAGAGCAGCCAGGTGACCAGGAAGATCAGGCCGATGCGGCTTAACGAATCGCTGATGGCCCGGCCCACCGTGTTGCGCTGGGCGAACTCGAACAACGACAGGCCCCAGATCCGCCCCAATATTTCGATAAAGGCGATGGCCATGACAATCCGCAACAAGGCGTGCAACAGGCTCAGCAGGCGCTCCTTGTAGGCGCTGCTGTGCTGCAAGGCCCGAGCGCTGCGGGACTTGAACAGGTGCTGGAAAATCGTGCTGAGAAACACCGTGGCAATCAGCAGCACCGTGGTCAGCAGGGCGCAGCGCAGGGCCTTCTGGTTGTCTTCGCCGATCCCGATCAGGTTCACCGCGGACACCAGCACCATCAACAGAATCGGCCAGTACCAGAGCCCGGAAAAAATCCGCAGGGATTCTTGCAACGCCGGCTGCTTGAGACGCTGGGCCAGGGGGCGATTGCGAATCAGATGGGCCACCGGCCGGCGCAGACGGATCACCAGCATGGCAAAGGTCAGGGACGCCGCCAGGCCCGTGAACACCGCCACGCTGCTGGTGATATTGCCACCCAGTTGCCGGGCGATCTGCGGGCTGACCAGGGCGTCACTGAGGGCGGCAAAGAAGCCGATCAGGAACAGCGGTTTCGGGCAGTAAGCGCGGATGAGTCGCACCGCGGGACGCTTGTGCCCGCGATTGAACAGCACCACCAGGCACAACAGCACCGACGTGGAAAAAATCCCGCTGCTGGTGGCATAGGCGAAACACAGCGCCAGCGCCCGCCCTACCGAGCTGGGCACCAGGTGGCTGACATACAGGGTCAAGGGCAGGCAAATCAGTGCGGGGAGTGTGTAAGGGAGTAAATAACCGAGTACCGACTGGCTGCGTTCCCGGGCGCGCAACAGGCGTTGCTGGCCCAGGCGCCTGGCGAAGATGCCGCCCAGCAGGGTCAACACCGCAAAGGCGCCGATCCACACCCCGGATAACATCAAGAAATCCCCGGCCACGCTCCAGTTGGAGCGGTCCGTGGGGGGATTGACCAGGCGCCCGACTTCGTCCGCCGCGCGGTCGGCCCGCAGGCGCCAGGCATCGATCAGGTTTTCGTTGAGGTCGAGCTTGTCCTGGACCTCTCCAATGCTCGAACTGATGGCACCGAGCAAACCGCCCTCGACCAGCAACTCGGTTTTTTCGGCGGGCTCATCAGCCGCTGTAGCGGGGGCAGCCTCCAGCTCACTGCTGCCCATAAACAGCAGCACACCCAACAACATTGCGGTCTTGAGTTTCAGCACAACGGAAGGCTCCTTCGGCAAGGTCTGTAAGGAACTGATCGGCAAATGCCCGGCAAGTTCGCTTTGGCCTGAGCGACAAGCGTAGCGCTCCCCCTCTGAAAATCGACAGGCCGCCCATGGATCACCGTCCGTAGGCGCGTCGAAACTTTCTCCCTCGCAGCACAGTCATCCACTCACCGGGGTCATCCAAGGCCCACGCATTGGAGCAGACATGGCAGCGAATCACTTCGATATGACCGCCCCTCGACCCGCCACGCCCAGGTCGCGCCTATGAGTGCCGACTCCGCAACGCGGCCAAGCCTCGCCCAGACTCCGGCCCTGACTCGCTTTCGGGTGCTGACCGTCAATACCCATAAAGGCTTCACCGCCCTCAACCGCCGCTTCATACTCCCGGAATTGCGGGACGCGGTGCGCAGCGTGGCCGCCGACTTGGTGTTTCTGCAGGAAATCCACGGCACCCATGAAGGCCACCCCCAGCGCTACAGCAACTGGCCCAACATGCCCCAGTACGAGTTCCTCGCCGACAGCCTGTGGCCGCAGTTCGCCTACGGCCGCAACGCGGTGTACCCCGAGGGCGACCACGGCAATGCCCTGCTGTCGAAATTCCAGATCGTGCGGTACGACAACCTCGACGTGTCCCTTTCCGGACACGAGAACCGTGGCCTGCTGCATTGCGTGTTGCGCCTGCCGGGCCAGGATCGGGAAACCCACGCCATTTGCGTGCACTTGGGGCTGCGCGAAAACCACCGTCAGCAGCAACTGCAATTGCTGCTGCAACGGCTCGCCGAAATTCCGCCGGAGGCCCCGCTGATTGTCGCCGGGGACTTCAACGACTGGCGCCAGCGCGCCGATGCCACCCTCGCCCCCAGCGGCCTGCAGGAAGTGTTCGTCAGTACTCAGGGCAAGCCGGCTCGCAGCTTTCCGGCGCGCTGGCCGCTGCTGCGCCTGGATCGGATTTATGTCCGCAACCTGAAAATCCACCAGCCCCAAGTGCTGGCGGCCCATCCCTGGTCACATCTGTCCGACCATGCTCCGCTGGCGGTGGAGGTCGAACTATGAACAGCGCACCGCTGGAAAAAAACGTTGTGGATCAGCTCGCGGAGGCCGCGCCGAGCGCGCCGTCACCTGCCGTCGACCTGGAGTATGGCTGGCACAACAACAATCGGATCGAGTTGCTGGAGAATGGCGAAGCCTACTTTCCCAGGGTGTTTGAGGCCCTGCGCCAGGCACAGGAAGAAATCCTCCTGGAGACCTTCATCCTCTTCGAAGACAAGGTCGGCAACGAGCTGCAGCAGATCCTTATCGAGGCCGCGCAGCGTGGGGTGCGGGTCAGCGTCAGCCTCGACGGTTTCGGCTGCGGCGAACTGAGCCAGAGCTTCCTCGGTGCCTTGAGCTCGGCCGGCGTGCGCCTGCAGATGTTCGACCCGGCGCGCCCCATCCTCGGCGTGCGCACCAACTGGTTCCGCCGCTTGCACCGCAAGATCGTGGTGGTGGACGGCAGCCTGGCCTTCATCGGCGGGATCAACTTTTCCGCCGACCACCTGGCCGACTTCGGCCCGGAAGCCAAGCAGGATTACGCGGTGCTGATCGAAGGCCCGGCGGTGATCGACATCCATCATTTCGCCTTGCAGCAAAGCGGCCGCCCGGCCCGGGCCCGGTATTGGTGGCAGCGTCGTTCCCGGCGCCGCGCCGAGTTGGCACAGACCGATCATCAGGGGCAGGTGCGCCTGGTGTACCGGGACAACCGTGAACATCGCTCAGACATCGAAGAGGTCTACCTGCATGTGCTGCGCGGCGCCCGGCAGCGGGTGGTGATCGCCAACGCCTACTTCTTCCCGGGTTTTCGCCTGCTGCGGGAGATCCGTAACGCAGCGCGGCGCGGGGTCGAGGTGCGTTTGATTCTGCAAGGCGAGCCGGACATGCCTATCGCCAAGTTCGCCGCACGCCTGCTTTACGATTACCTGCTCAAGGACGGGGTGAGCATCCACGAATACTGCCAGCGTCCGCTGCACGGCAAGGTGGCCCTGGTGGACGACGATTGGAGCACCGTGGGCTCAAGCAATCTCGACCCCTTGAGCCTGGCGCTGAACCTGGAGGCCAATGTGCTGATCCGCGACCGGGCGTTCAATCATGAATTGTTCGAGCGCCTTGATTGCCTGAGCCGCGACCACTGCAAGGCCGTCACCGCCAACCCTGCGCCCCGCGGCCGGCTGTGGCGGCTCACCGTGGGCTTTGTGGTGTTTCACTGCCTGCGGCACTTTCCGGCCTGGGCTGGCGGGCTGCCCGCGCACAAACCGCGACTGCAAGCCGTCACCCACCCCCGCCAGGAGTCGCAGCCATGAGCCACTCCCAGGCTGCCGCGTCTTCAGCGCCCCAGAAAAAATCATTATGGAGCCGCCTGCAAAAGCCTTTGACCGTGCTGTTCTTCCTGGCGCTGATCGTACTGTTTACCCTGCTGGCGCGGCGGATCGACTGGCACGAAGTGTTCAGCACCCTGGCCGACTTCAAGTGGCCGACACTGCTGATCGCTGCGGCCCTGACCCTGACCAGTTTCCTGGTGTACGCCTGCTTCGACCTGATCGGCCGGACCTACATCCGCCAGGACCTGGGTTGGCGGCAGATTCTGCCGGTGGGGATCATCAGCTACGCCTTCAACCTCAACCTCAGCGCCTGGGTCGGTGGCATCGCCATGCGTTATCGGCTCTATTCGCGGCTGGGGGTGAGCAAGGGCAACATCGCCAAGATCCTCGGTCTGAGCCTGGCCACCAACTGGTTCGGCTACATGGCCGTGGCCGGGGTGGTGTTTGCCAGCGGCCTGGTATCGATGCCCCCGGGCTGGAGCTTGAGCAGCGGCGCCTTGCAGGTCGTCGGGGGGCTGCTGTTGCTGGTCAGCGGCGGCTATCTACTGGCCTGCCAGTTTTCCCGGCGGCGCGAGTGGTCGATACGCGGCACGGAAATCAACCTGCCCTCGCCCCGCATGGCCTTGCTGCAATTGGCCCTGGGCGCACTCAACTGGTCATTGATGGCAGCGGTGATCTTTACCCTGCTCCCGGGGAAGCTGGAGTACCCGTTGGTGCTGGGGGTGCTGCTGATCAGCGCGATTGCCGGGGCCATCACCCATATTCCTGCGGGGCTGGGGGTGCTGGAAGCGGTGTTTGTCGCGTTGCTGCAACACGAGGTTTCCCGCGGTGGCCTGCTGGCCGGGCTGATTGCCTATCGAGCCATCTACTTCATCTTGCCGTTACTGGTGGCGCTGGCGATGTACCTGCTGGTGGAAGCCAAGGCCAAGGCGCTGCGGGTGGAAAAACCGTCGTCCTGATCGGCACGGGCACCTGCCATCGCTGGCCGGGCGAGCCCGGTCAGTCAAACAGGCAGGCAGGATTCAGGCTCAACGTTGCTGGATGATACTCAAGCGCTCGCCCACCACCATCTCGGTAATCCAGTCCACAAGGATCGAGGTGTAAGCCTGCTGGGACACGGGGTCACTCAAAGAGTGGTCCGCCCCGTCGATGATGCGATGGGTCAACGAGTGGGTCTGCTGGCAGGCGGCGCGGTAACTCATGATGGTGGCGTGGGGCACGTGGTCATCGGTCTCCGACTCCACCAACAGCACATCCCCGGTAAATTCCGAACAGGCATGCAGCGCCCGATTGCTTTCGGCGGGCACCCGCTGGCCGCGGTAGGCCAATAGATCAACCTTGTCCAATTCGCGTTTGGGCGTATGCCATTGCTCATCCCGATACAGCGCCGGCACCCGCAGCGCCAGCCAGCGTACCGGTCGCAGGGAGGTAAGGATGCTTGCCAGGTAGCCACCGTAACTGGTGCCGACCACGGCAATCGCCGAGGTGTCCAGGGCCGGGTGCGACAACAGCCGGTCATAGGCGGCGAGCAAGTCCCGCAGATTGTCCTCTCGGGTCACCCGAGACAACGGAATACCGGTGCCCGCATGCCCCCGCAGGTCGAAGGTCAGGCACACACAGCCCAACCCGGCAATGCCTTTGGCGCGTTCCAGATCTCGCTCCTGGCTCCCCCCCCAGCCGTGGACAAACAACACCCCCGGCACTTTGGATTTGGGACTGAGGAAGGTCCCGCTCATTTGTTCGTCGTCGATGTCGATCTGAATGCTTTCACTTCTAGCCGTCATAGGATTGGACCCTCACGTACTTGAGTAGAAATTCACTGTCTTGCGCCGGGCCGCGATACACCTCGATGGCATCCGCCGGCAGTGGCCGATCGGTGTAGGTCTCCACAGAGGAGACGCGAATCACCTTCATCGCCGGGTCATTGACGAAGCTCTGCAGGGCGGCGATTTCCGCGCTGCTGGCGCCGCCCATGCGCCAGGACTGCTCCAGCACTCCGCTGCAGGGTTGCCCTTGGGCATCCAGGCCCTGGGCGATGTCGTAATTGCGCCGGGAGGCAAAAAACTGCGGATAGGCTTCGTCCGCAGCGGCGTCGAAAACCTGGGCCTGCTGCACCGCCAGGCGCACATCCGCCGACAGCGCCAACGCCAACAAGGCGTCGTAGTCGCCGCGCACCACCAACAAGTCGGAACCGCCGTAGACCTGCTCGCCATGCCCATCCTCGGTGAGGTATTGCTGGCCGCAGTAGCTCAGCGTCAAACCGCCGATAAAGGACTGGCCGACGCTATGGGTCACCACCTCGCTCAAGTCCTGCTCAAGCACCACGCCGGATTGGAAAAGCTCGGCAATCTCGGGTTGGGCCAGAAGCTGCTCAAAGCCCTCCAGGTTCTCGATAACCTGTTGCCCCCGCCCGGCGCACGCATGGATCGGCTTCAGGCGTATGGCGCCGCTGCGGAGCAACTGGGCCGCTGCGGGCCGGGCATCAGCCAGGGAAAAGACACTGAGCCCCTGCAACACCACCGCACGCACCCGCTCGGCGAACACCGACGACCAACCTGGCGGGGCCGCGGCGTCGGCGTTGAGCAGGCCGTGGGTGATGGCCTTGGTGCAGATGAAGTCATGTTCGACATAACCGCCCCACAGGTCTTCAGGGCCCTTGACCGCCAACTGCCGGGCGGCTTCAGGACCCACCAGGGTCTGGGTCGGCAGCCAGTAAAGGTTGGGGCCCACTTTGTCCTCCGGGCCGTGCCGGGGCGAGAAGCGCAGGCCGAGAATTTGCGCCAACCAGCGCGCCAGGGCCTGGTTGGTCTCGACTTCATGCTGGGGCGCCTGGGGCCGGATGGAGTGAGCCACGACGCGCTTTTTATCGTCTGCCGGAATCATCGGTCCACCTTGGCCTAGGCCTTGAGTTCAGAGAATGCCACTCAAGGTTGCAGGGTTCAGGCCAACCGCGACGCCCGAGCAATCCAGCGGCCAAGGCGGGAAAGGTGGCATCGGGCCTGTTTGATTTTGCACGATCGGCCCTGAGCGCCCGGTATTTTGCACGACGGCGCTAGTCGCCGCTGGCAACGACCACCGATGCGCCTGCGCCGAAACGGAGCCGATAAGCGCTGGGTGCCAGCCCGGTGATTTTCTTGAAAACCGCCCGAAACGCACTCGGGTCCTGGTAGCCCACGGTCCAGGCGATGTGATCGATGGTGCCGTTAGTGAATTCGAGCATTTCCCGGGCCTTGCCAACCCGTACATGCTGGCAATACTCGGTTGGCTTGAGGCCGGTGGCGCCACGGAAGCGCCTAAGGAAGGTGCGTTCTTCAAGCCCCGCGCACTGGGCCATGGCGCCAATCGACACCTCCACCGCGCCGCTGGCTTGCAACCAATGCTGGACCTTGAGCACCGCCGCATCGCCATGGCCGAGGATCGGCGCGAAATGGCTGCCGCATTGCTGGGTACTGGCCCGATGCTCCACCGCCAGAAAGCGCGCGGTGCGGCTGGCAAGGCTGGGGCCCAACAAACGGTCGACCAGGCGCAAGCCCAATTCGGCCCACGCCATCAGGCCGGCGCTGGTAATCAGGTCGCCGTCATCGATGATCGGCGAGTCGGCCTTGACCCGGAGCGCGGGGTATTGCTCGGCCAGCAGGGGCGCGTAGGTCCAGTGGGTGGTGACGTCCCGACCATCGAGCAAACCGCTGGCCGCCAGCAGAAAGACCCCGATACACACCGAGCACAGGGTCGCGCCATTGCTGTGCTGGGCACGCAGCCACTCGATCAGCGGTGACAACGAGGCCGCATCAGGCAATGTGGCAATGGACGGCGGAATCAGTACCGCCAGCAATGGCCCCACGGCTCCAGGATGGCTGTCGAACACCCGCTGCGGGGCACTGTCACCGTCGGCCTGCCAATGGCTCACCCGCAACAGCGGCCACGGAGCATCCGAATGCTGGGCCGCCAGCCGGTTGGCCACGGCGAACAGGTCAGTCAGCCCATGGACCGCCGCCATCTGCGCCCCGGGGTAGATCAGCAGGCCCAATTCGACGCTGGGCGATTGCGCAACCATTGTCAGTTTTCCCTCGCTTATTGTCGGTGCGGCCAATCCTCGGAGGCGGCGCGGGCGACCATACTGGTCCCACACGCTCATCAAGGAAAGCCCTCATGTCCAAACCAGCACTGATCGTAATCGACATCCAGAATGACTACTTCCCGGGCGGCAAGTGGCCCCTGGCCGGGGTTGAAGCTGCAGCCGCCAACGCTGCACGCCTGATCGCTGCCGCGCGCCAGGCCGGTGAGCTGGTGGTGCATGTGCGCCATGAATTCGCCGATGCCGACGCGCCCTTCTTCGCCCCTGGGTCAGCAGGCGCACAACTGCACCCCAAGGTCCTGAACCGCCCCGAGGAACCGGTGGTGCTCAAGCACGCGGTCAACGCCTTTCACAACACCGAACTCAAGGCACTGCTGGAGCAGCACAACATCGACGAACTGGTGATCGCCGGCAGCATGAGCAACATGTGCATCGAAGGCGCCACCCGTGCTGCCGCCGACTTCGGCTACCCGGTCACCGTGATCCATGACGCCTGCGCCTGCCGCGAACTGGAATTCGATGGCCAAGTGGTCCCAGCCCAGGAAGTGCACCTGGCGGCCATGGCATCCCTGGCGTTCGCCTATGCCAAGGTGCTGCCGACCGACGAGTTCCTCGCCAGCCGCGGCTGATTCAACTGCTTCCGCCCGGCCAGGCACCGTCCTGAGGCAGAACCTGCAGACGAAAAAAAACCGCTCCCTTCAAGGAGCGGTTTTTTTATGGGTCGATACCGAAAGGGGCGACCTTAGAACGGGATATCGTCATCGAAGCTGTCGAAATCCGGAGCCGGTTGCGGAGCCGCCTGCTGTGGCGCTGGACGCGACTCACGCTGTGGCTGCTGCGAAGGCTGTGGACGGGACTGCTGTGGACGCGGTGCCGAGTTGGACATGCCGCCCTGGCCTTGCTGGTCGCCCTGTGGACGGCCGCCCAGCAGTTGCATGGTGCCCTGCATGTCGACCACGATTTCAGTGGTGTAACGCTTGATGCCGTCTTTTTCCCACTCGCGGGTCTGCAGTTTGCCTTCGATGTAGACCTGCGAACCTTTACGCAGGTATTCACCGGCGATCTCAGCCACCTTGCCGAACATCGACACACGGTGCCATTCGGTTTTCTCGACCTTCTGGCCGGTCTGCTTGTCGGTCCACTGTTCGCTGGTCGCCAGACTCAGGTTGGTCACGGCGTTACCGTTAGGCAGGTAGCGAACCTCAGGATCCTGGCCGCAAGTACCGACCAATATGACTTTGTTAACCCCACGGGCCATAACGTTCTCCTAGGCTTCGCACGCCGACGGCGCTGGATTGACCAGCTGCTCGAGGGTCGCGCGATCCAATAATTCGGTGTCCAATTTGATGTAAATGGCGGCCTCTTCGGCCACCATCACTGCATCTGTTACCCCAACGACGGCCTTCAGGCGCTCGACCAGACCGGCTTCGCGGATCGCCTCGGGCGATAAAGGCAAACGCAGACTCGTCACATACGGGGGCTCGCGCATGGTAACAGCAAAGACCAGCCAGAGTGCAGCCAGACCTGCGCATCCCAGGAACACAACCGACAAACCGCCATGCTGGAACAGCCAGCCGCCGAGAATGCCGCCCAGTGCCGAACCCAGGAATTGGCTGGTGGAATACACCCCCATTGCCGTGCCCTTGCCGCCCGCGGGTGAAACCTTACTGATCAACGAGGGCAACGAGGCTTCCAACAGGTTAAACGCGGTGAAGAACACCACGGTACCGATCACCAGCGCCCGCAGACTGTCGCCGAACTCCCAAAAGAATAGCTCGGTGAGCATCAGTGTCGTCACCGCCCCGAGTAAAACTCGTTTCATTTTGCGTTTCTTCTCGCCGTAGATGATGAACGGGATCATGGCGAAGAAGGAAATCAACAAGGCGGTGAGGTAGACCCACCAGTGCTGCTCTTTGGGCAGGCCGGCTTTTTCTACCAGGGCCAGGGGCAAGGCGACGAAGCTCGACATCAGCATGGCGTGGAGCACGAAGATGCCCAGGTCCAGGCGCAGCAGGTCAGGGTGTTTCAGGGTCGGCAGCAGCGCCTGTCGCGCCACGCCCGACTCACGGTGCTGCAACGGACCGGTGGAGCGCGGCACCATGAAGGCAATGATCAGGATACCCACCAGGGCCATGCCGCCAGTGGCGAGGAACAACCCGGACAGGCCGAAGCGGCTGGTCAGCAGCGGACCGACCACCATCGCCACCGCGAAAGACAGGCCAATGGTCATGCCGATCATGGCCATGGCTTTGGTGCGGTGCTGTTCGCGGGTCAGGTCGGAGAGCAACGCCATGACGGCTGCGGAAATCGCCCCGGCGCCCTGCAGGATGCGCCCGGCGATCACGCCCCAGATCGAGTCGGCGTTGGCGGCTAGGACACTGCCGAGGGCGAAGACGATCAGGCCCAGGTAGATCACGGGGCGGCGACCGATACGATCGGAAATGATCCCGAAAGGAATCTGGAACAGCGCCTGGGTCAAGCCGTACGCGCCAATGGCTAGGCCGATCAGGGCCGGGGTCGCTCCTGCGAGATCCATTCCATAGGTCGCCAGCACCGGCAACACCATAAACATGCCAAGCATACGGAAGGCGAACACCAGCGCCAGCCCGCTTGCTGCGCGGGTCTCGCTGCCACTCATGCGTTCGCTGTGGGGATCGTGCATGGATAAACCTCGTGTGAACCGGCGGCGATTCTACCAGTCCCATCGATTGACGGGGTATAGGGTGACGCTTTGCCGCGCCGCTGCAGGACATCACTGCAAAGTAGCCATTTGATGGTGTGCATCCATCCAGTATTTGGCTTTATACTCCTACGCTTTCGACGCCCGCCGACCGAGGCCGCTTTTGGACAAGATCCTGATTCGTGGGGCCCGAACCCACAACCTGAAGAACATCGATCTGACCCTGCCACGGGACAAACTGATCGTCATCACCGGCCTGTCCGGCTCCGGCAAGTCTTCACTGGCTTTCGACACCTTGTACGCCGAAGGCCAACGCCGCTACGTCGAGTCGTTGTCGGCCTACGCCCGACAGTTCCTGTCGATGATGGAAAAGCCCGATGTCGACACCATCGAAGGCTTGTCGCCGGCCATTTCCATCGAGCAGAAATCCACCTCCCATAACCCGCGCTCGACCGTCGGCACCATCACCGAGATCTACGATTACCTGCGCCTGCTGTATGCCCGCGTCGGTATTCCTCGCTGCCCGGACCATGACATCCCCCTGGAAGCCCAGACCGTCAGCCAAATGGTCGACCTGGTGCTGGCCCAGCCCGAAGGCAGCAAGCTGATGCTGCTGGCGCCGGTGATCCGTGAGCGCAAAGGCGAACACCTGTCCGTGTTTGAAGAGCTGCGGGCACAGGGTTTCGTGCGGGCCCGGGTCAACGGCAAGCTGTGCGAACTGGACGAACTGCCGAAGCTGGATAAACAGAAGAAGCACTCCATTGATGTGGTAGTGGACCGCTTCAAGGTCCGCGCCGACTTGCAGCAGCGCCTGGCGGAATCCTTCGAGACCGCCTTGAAGCTGGCAGACGGCATTGCCCTGGTCGCGCCGATGGATGACGAACCGGGTGAAGAGATCATCTTCTCCGCGCGTTTCGCCTGCCCGATCTGTGGCCACGCCATCAGCGAGCTGGAACCCAAGTTGTTCTCCTTCAACAACCCGGCCGGCGCCTGCCCGACCTGTGACGGTCTGGGGGTCAAGCAGTTCTTCGATATCAAGCGGCTGGTCAACGGCGAACTAACCCTGGCCGAGGGTGCGATACGCGGCTGGGATCGGCGCAACGTCTATTACTTCCAGATGCTCGGTTCCCTGGCGTCCCATTACGGGTTCAGCCTGGAAGTGCCGTTCAACCAATTGCCGGCGGATCAGCAGAAGATCCTTCTCAATGGCAGCGGCACGCAGAATGTCGACTTCAAGTACCTCAACGACCGTGGCGATATCGTCAAGCGCTCTCACCCATTTGAAGGCATCGTGCCAAACCTCGAGCGGCGCTACCGGGAGACCGAATCGGCCACCGTGCGCGAGGAGCTGGCCAAGTTCCTCAGCACCCAGCCCTGCCCCGATTGCCGTGGCACCCGTCTGCGTCGCGAGGCGCGCCATGTGTGGGTGGGCGAGAAAACCCTGCCGGCGGTGACCAACCTGCCGATCGGCGATGCCACCGACTACTTCGGCACCCTGAAGCTGACCGGGCGGCGCGGCGAGATTGCCGACAAGATTCTCAAAGAGATCCGCGAGCGTCTGCAGTTCCTGGTCAACGTCGGCCTGGATTACCTGACGCTGGATCGCAGTGCCGACACCTTGTCGGGCGGTGAGGCCCAGCGTATTCGCCTGGCCAGTCAGATCGGCGCCGGCCTGGTGGGGGTGATGTACATCCTCGACGAACCGTCCATCGGCCTGCATCAGCGAGACAACGACCGCTTGCTGGGAACCCTGAAACACCTGCGGGATATCGGCAACACGGTCATCGTGGTCGAGCACGACGAAGACGCGATTCGCTTGGCGGACTACGTGGTGGATATCGGCCCAGGTGCCGGTGTGCACGGCGGGCAAATCGTGGCCGAGGGCACGCCGGCGGAAGTCATGGCACACCCCGACTCCCTGACCGGCAAATACTTGTCCGGCCGGGTCAAGATCGAAGTGCCAGCCAAACGCACGCCGCGCAACAAGAAGCTGTCGCTGTCCCTCAAGGGCGCGCGGGGCAACAACTTGCGCAATGTCGACCTGGAGATCCCCATTGGCCTTCTGACCTGCGTGACCGGTGTGTCCGGCTCAGGCAAGTCGACGCTGATCAACAACACCCTGTTTCCCCTCAGCGCCACGGCACTGAATGGCGCAACCACCCTGGAAGCCGCAGCCCACGACAGCATCAACGGCTTGCAGCACTTGGATAAGGTGGTGGATATCGACCAGAGCCCGATCGGTCGCACCCCGCGCTCCAACCCGGCGACTTATACCGGGCTGTTCACGCCGATTCGCGAATTGTTCGCTGGGGTTCCCGAGTCACGCTCCCGCGGCTACGGGCCCGGGCGCTTCTCTTTTAACGTTAAGGGCGGCCGTTGTGAGGCTTGCCAAGGCGATGGCCTGATCAAGGTAGAGATGCACTTCCTGCCGGACATCTACGTGCCTTGCGACGTGTGCAAGAGCAAGCGCTACAACCGCGAAACCCTGGAGATCAAATACAAGGGCAAGAGTATCCACGAGGTCCTGGAAATGACCATCGAGGAAGCCCGGGTGTTCTTCGACGCAGTGCCGGCACTGGCGCGCAAGCTGCAAACCCTGATGGATGTGGGCCTGTCCTACATCAAGCTCGGGCAGTCGGCGACCACCCTGTCCGGCGGCGAAGCCCAGCGGGTCAAGCTGTCACGCGAGTTGTCCAAACGCGATACCGGTAAGACTCTGTATATCCTCGACGAGCCGACCACCGGCCTGCACTTCGCGGACATTCAGCAACTGCTGGACGTACTGCACCGCCTGCGTGACCACGGCAACACCGTGGTGGTGATCGAGCACAACCTGGATGTGATCAAGACCGCCGACTGGCTGGTGGACCTGGGCCCTGAAGGGGGCTCGAAAGGTGGCCAGATCATCGCAGTGGGCACACCGGAACAAGTGGCGGAAATGGAGCAGTCCCACACGGGCTACTACCTCAAGCCGCTGCTGACGCGCGACAAGGCCTGAAGCCCATGAAAAAGCCCCTGTCACTGTGAAGTGGCAGGGGCTTTTTTGTACCCGCAGTACTGGCCAACGAAACAGATGCGATCGCTCGCGACCCTGAGTGAACGTCGGCAGGCTATCAGAACTGGGATTGCAGGTAATTCTCCAGACCGATCGACTTGATCAGACCCAACTGCTTCTCCAACCAGTAGGTGTGATCTTCTTCGGTGTCGGCCAGTTGAATACGCAGAATGTCGCGGCTGACATAGTCTTTGTGCAGCTCACAGAGCTCGATGCCCTTGCACAGCGCAGCGCGCACTTTGTATTCCAGGCGCAAATCGCTGGCGAGCATCTCGGGGACCGTGGTACCGGTGTCCAGATCGTCTGGACGCATGCGCGGCGTGCCCTCGAGCATCAAGATACGACGCATCAGTGCGTCGGCGTGTTGTGCCTCTTCTTCCATCTCGTGGTTGATCCGCTCGTAGAGCTTGCTGAAGCCCCAGTCTTCGTACATCCGCGAATGGATGAAATATTGGTCACGTGCTGCCAGTTCGCCCGTCAGCAACGTGTTGAGGTAATCGATTACGTCCGGGTGACCTTGCATCGCCCTACATCTCCCTGCTTGAAAGCCGATAGTTTGAACCAAGCTGACTGGAAGGTCACTTGAAAAACGCTAACAAAGTGAAGATTTTCAGAGAAAAGTAGTCGAAATAACGCAAAAACCGCCCAAATGAGGGCGGTTCTGCTTCTTATTTAGAGTTAGTTAAGCGATACACCCAATGCACGAGCAATCCCTTCCCCATAAGCAGGATCTGCCTTGAAGAAGTGCTGCAGTTGGCGTTGAACCACATCAGTACTGACGCCGCCCATGGCACCGGCGATGTTGTTGATCAACAACGCCTTCTGCTCGTCATTCATCAGGCGGAACAGCGCACCAGCGTGGCTGTAGTAGTCAGTGTCTTCACGGTGATCGTAACGATCTGCAGCACCGCTCAGGGCCAAGGCCGGCTCTGCGTAACGTGGCGCTTGCTTAGGAGCGTCCGCATAGCTGTTTGGCTCATAGTTAGGTGTTGCGCCGCCATTGCTGCCAAAGGCCATGGCACCGTCACGCTGGTAGCTGTTTACCGGGCTCAGGGGTGCATTGACCGGCAACTGCTGGTGATTGGTGCCTACACGGTAGCGGTGCGCATCGGCGTAGGCGAATACGCGGCCTTGCAGCATGCGGTCCGGCGACAAGCCAACGCCCGGAACCATGTTGCTTGGACCGAACGCAGCCTGCTCAACCTCGGCAAAGTAGTTGAGCGGGTTGCGGTTAAGCTCCAACTCACCCACCTCAATCAGCGGGAACTCTTTCTGCGACCAGGTCTTGGTCACATCGAAGGGGTTCTCGTAATGAGCCGCAGCCTGGGCCTCGCTCATGATCTGGATGCAGACACTCCATTTAGGGAAGTCACCCCGCTCAATGGCATTGAACAGGTCACGCTGGGCGTAATCCGGATCAGTCCCGGCCAGGCGCGCAGCTTCCGCCGGAGCGAGGTTCTTGATGCCTTGCTTGGTCTTGTAATGCCATTTCACCCAGTGACGTTCACCGGTGGCGCTGATCAGGCTGTAGGTGTGGCTACCAAAGCCGTGCATGTGACGGTAACCGTCAGGAATGCCACGGTCCGAAAACAGGATGGTGACCTGGTGCAGCGCCTCAGGCGAATGAGACCAGAAGTCCCACATCATCTGCGCGCTTTTCAGATTGCTCTGGGGCAGGCGCTTTTGGGTGTGGATAAAGTCAGGGAACTTCAGCGGATCGCGGATGAAGAACACCGGGGTATTGTTGCCGACGATGTCCCAGTTACCTTCTTCGGTATAGAACTTCAGGGCGAAACCCCGTGGATCGCGCTCAGTGTCAGCCGAGCCGCGCTCGCCACCCACAGTGGAGAAGCGCAGGAAAGTCGGCGTTTGTTTACCCACAGACTCGAACAGCTTGGCGCTGGTGTACTGAGTGATATCGCGAGTGACCGTGAAGGTACCGTAAGCACCCGAGCCTTTGGCGTGTACACGGCGCTCTGGGATGTTTTCACGGTTGAAGTGGGCGAGCTTCTCGATCAGGTGAAAATCGTCGAGCAGCAGCGGGCCACGAGGGCCGGCGGAACGGGAGTTCTGGTTATCAGCGACAGGAGCGCCACTGGCGGTAGTAAGAGTTTTGGTCTGGCTCATGCTCTATTTTCCTCTGTCAGGCTTGAAACTGCCGGCTAATCGGCTGACAAGGATTATTGACCATGAATATGACAACAGCCAATGCATTACACATTGCCTACCGATAGAAATAGCTAATACATCAGACAACAAAAAACCGGGCACAAGGCCCGGTTTTTCGTTTCAGACTGACGTCTTACTCAGCGGATACAGCTTCACCGCCGGCAGCACGATCAACCAACTCGACGTACGCCATAGGCGCGTTGTCGCCAGCGCGGAAACCGCACTTGAGGATGCGCAGGTAGCCACCCTCACGGGTAGCGTAACGCTTGCCCAGGTCGTTGAAGAGCTTACCAACGATAGCTTTCGAACGAGTACGGTCGAAAGCCAGACGGCGGTTAGCCAGGCTGTCTGTCTTGGCCAAAGTGATCAGCGGCTCAGCAACGCGACGCAGTTCTTTAGCTTTCGGCAGTGTAGTTTTGATCAGCTCGTGCTCGAACAGCGACACCGCCATGTTTTGAAACATGGCCTTGCGGTGCGAGCTGGTGCGGCTCAGGTGACGCCCACTTTTACGATGACGCATGGTTCATTCCTTACCAAACACAACGTTCGGTGATTACGACGATCAGGCAGTCGCCTTGTCGTCCTTCTTAAGACTTGCAGGCGGCCAGTTGTCGAGGCGCATGCCGAGGGACAGACCGCGGGAGGCCAGAACGTCCTTGATTTCAGTCAAGGATTTCTTGCCCAGGTTCGGAGTCTTCAACAGTTCTACTTCGGTACGCTGAATCAGGTCGCCGATGTAGTAAATGTTTTCCGCCTTAAGGCAGTTAGCCGAACGTACAGTCAGTTCCAGATCGTCAACCGGGCGAAGCAGGATCGGATCGATCTCGTCTTCCTGCTCGACTACCACTGGCTCACTGTCACCTTTGAGGTCGACGAACGCAGCCAACTGCTGTTGCAGGATGGTTGCAGCACGACGGATGGCCTCTTCAGGATCCAGGGTACCGTTGGTTTCCAGATCAATAACCAGCTTGTCCAGGTTAGTACGCTGCTCGACACGGGCGTTTTCCACCACGTATGCGATACGGCGAACCGGGCTGAACGAAGAGTCAAGCTGCAAGCGACCAATGCTGCGGCTTTCGTCTTCATCGCTCTGACGCGAGTCGGCCGGTTCATAACCACGACCACGAGCTACGGTGAGCTTCATGTTCAGGGCGCCGTTAGACGCCAGGTTAGCGATTACGTGATCGGGATTAACGATCTCGACATCATGATCCAGCTGAATATCGGCAGCGGTAACCACCCCCGAACCCTTCTTCGACAAGGTCAGCGTAACTTCGTCACGGCCGTGCAGCTTGATAGCCAGACCTTTAAGGTTCAACAGGATTTCAATTACGTCTTCCTGTACACCTTCGATGGCGCTGTACTCGTGGAGCACACCGTCAATCTCGGCCTCGACTACTGCACAGCCGGGCATTGAGGACAACAGGATGCGGCGCAGCGCGTTGCCCAGGGTGTGGCCAAAACCACGCTCGAGAGGCTCGAGGGTGATCTTGGCGCGGGTTGGACTGACAACCTGCACATCAATATGGCGGGGTGTCAGAAACTCATTTACCGAAATCTGCATGGATGCACCTATTTTCTAGCCCTTACTTGGAGTAGAGCTCGACAATCAGGCTTTCGTTGATGTCGGCGGACAGATCACTGCGAGCTGGAACGTTCTTGAAAACGCCCGACTTCTTCTCAGTGTCTACTTCTACCCATTCTACGCGGCCACGTTGGGCACACAGATCGAGAGCTTGGACAATGCGAAGTTGGTTTTTTGCTTTCTCGCGAACAGCAACCACGTCACCAGCACGAACCTGGTAGGACGGAACGTTAACGGTTTGACCGTTTACGCTGATCGACTTGTGCGATACCAGCTGACGGGATTCGGCACGAGTAGAACCAAAGCCCATACGGTATACAACGTTGTCCAGACGGCATTCGAGCAGTTGCAACAGGTTTTCGCCGGTTGCGCCTTTCTTGCCAGCTGCTTCTTTGTAGTAGCCGCTGAATTGACGCTCGAGAACGCCGTAGATACGACGGACCTTCTGCTTTTCACGCAGTTGGGTGCCGTAATCGGACTGGCGACCGCGGCGTTGGCCGTGGATACCAGGTGCTGCTTCGATGTTGCACTTGGATTCGATAGCGCGCACGCCGCTCTTCAGGAAGAGATCGGTGCCTTCGCGACGAGCCAGTTTGCATTTTGGACCAATGTAACGAGCCATTCTTTACAATCTCCTGGATTACACGCGGCGCTTCTTCGGCGGACGGCACCCGTTGTGCGGGATTGGCGTCACGTCGGTGATGCTGGCGATCTTGTAGCCACAGCCGTTCAAAGCGCGGACTGCGGATTCACGACCTGGACCTGGACCCTTGACGTTAACGTCGAGGTTTTTCAGGCCGTATTCCAGCGCAGCTTGACCAGCGCGTTCAGCAGCTACTTGAGCAGCGAACGGGGTGGACTTGCGGGAACCGCGGAAACCCGAACCACCGGAGGTAGCCCAGGAAAGAGCGTTACCTTGACGGTCGGTAATGGTCACGATGGTGTTGTTGAAAGACGCGTGGATGTGGGCGATGCCATCAACCACTGTCTTTTTAATCTTTTTACGAGGACGAGCAGCAGGTTTTGCCATGACTAAATTCCTGTCGATTCGCTGGTGCGATTACTTGCGGATCGGCTTACGCGGACCTTTGCGAGTACGCGCGTTGGTCTTGGTACGCTGACCGCGCACTGGAAGACCACGACGATGGCGCAGACCGCGGTAGCAGCCCAAGTCCATCAAGCGTTTGATTTTCATGTTGATTTCGCGACGCAGGTCACCTTCAGTGGTGAACTTCGCCACTTCGCCACGCAGCTGTTCAATTTGCTCGTCGCTCAGATCTTTGATCTTTGCTGCTGGGTTTACCCCAGTCACTGCACAGATCTTCTGTGCAGTAGTGCGACCAACACCATAGATGTAGGTCAGCGAGATAACAGTATGCTTGTTATCTGGAATGTTAACGCCTGCAATACGGGCCATTCAGTGGGACTCCAATTGACAGCTACCTACGCCCCGGAAGCCAAGAAATAGGGCGCGAGATAATATCGCTGTAATAACAAATAATCAACCCGGCAGCGCACTAGCTGCCGGGCTTGAAGCACAATCACACTCAGCCTTGGCGCTGTTTGTGACGCGGTTCCGCGCTGCAAATTACTCGAACAACACCTTCGCGGCGAATAATCTTGCAGTTACGGCACAGCTTTTTCACCGATGCACGAACTTTCATCACCAACTCCTCGAACCTTATGGGTCAGCGCAGCATGCCGCTGCCGTAACCCTTCAGGTTGGCTTTCTTCATCAGGGATTCGTACTGGTGCGAAACGAGGTGCGATTGTACTTGGGACATAAAGTCCATAACAACCACGACCACGATCAGCAACGAGGTCCCGCCAAGGTAGAACGGAACGTTTGCTGCAACCACCAGGAACTGGGGCAACAAGCACACGGCCGTCATATATAGAGCACCGAACATGGTCAAGCGGGTCAGAACGCCATCAATGTAGCGCGCCGACTGCTCACCTGGACGGATGCCCGGAATAAAGGCACCGGACTTCTTCAGGTTTTCCGCTACGTCTTTCGGATTGAACATCAACGCCGTATAGAAGAAGCAGAAGAAAATAATCCCTGCACTAAACAGCAGAATATTCAACGGCTGACCAGGAGCGATCGACTGCGAGATGTCCTGCAACCAGCCCATACCTTCAGACTGACCGAACCAGGCACCCAACGAAGCCGGAAACAGCAAAATGCTGCTCGCGAAAATAGCAGGAATTACACCGGCCATATTCACTTTCAGCGGCAAGTGGCTAGTCTGCGCAGCAAAAACCTTGCGGCCCTGCTGACGCTTGGCGTAGTGAACAGCAATACGACGCTGGCCACGCTCAATGAACACCACAAAACCGATAATCGCTACTGCCAGCAAACCGATGGCAACCAAGGCAAAAATGTTGATATCACCCTGACGTGCAGACTCGAAAGACTGCCCAATCGCTCTCGGAAGACCGGCGACGATACCTGCGAAAATCAACATCGAGATACCGTTGCCAACACCACGCTCAGTAATCTGCTCACCCAGCCACATCATGAACATTGCGCCAGCCACAAAAGTGGATACCGCAACGAAATGGAAGCCAAAGTCACCAGTGAACGCAACACCCTGCCCGGCCAAGCCAACGGACATGCCGATAGCTTGAACCAGAGCGAGGATGACAGTGCCGTAGCGGGTGTACTGGCTGATCTTACGACGGCCAGCTTCACCTTCCTTCTTCAACTGCTCCAGCTGCGGGCTGACGGCGGTCATCAGCTGCATGATGATCGATGCCGAAATGTACGGCATGATCCCCAGTGCAAAGATACTCATCCGCTCCAGCGCGCCGCCGGAAAACATGTTGAACAAGCTAAGAATGGTCCCCTCATTCTGTCGAAACAGGTCTGCGAGTCGGTCAGGATTGATACCTGGAACCGGGATGTGTGCGCCTATTCGGTAGACGATAATCGCCAAGAACAGAAAACGCAGACGAGCCCAGAGTTCAGACATACCGCCTTTGCCGAGCGCAGAGAGAGCACCTTGCTTAGCCATTTATTCCTCGAACTTGCCGCCAGCTGCTTCGATAGCCGCACGCGCACCTTTGGTGGCGCCGATTCCCTTTCCGATGGTGACAGCGCGAGTAACTTCGCCGGACAGCATGATTTTCACACGCTGAACGTTGACGTTGATCACGTTGGCATCTTTCAGGGACTGCACGGAGACGATGTCGCCTTCCACTTTAGCCAGCTCGGACAGACGCACTTCTGCGCGATCCATGGCCTTCAGGGAAACGAAACCGAACTTCGGCAGGCGACGATGCAGCGGCTGTTGACCGCCTTCAAAGCCTGGAGCAATGGTGCCACCGGAGCGGGAAGTCTGACCTTTGTGACCACGGCCACCAGTCTTACCCAAACCACTACCGATACCACGGCCCGGACGATGCTTTTCGCGACGGGAACCCGGCGCTGGACTCAGATCATTGAGTTTCATCGATTAACCCTCGACACGCAGCATGTAGTAAGCCTTGTTGATCATCCCGCGATTCTCGGGAGTATCCTGGACTTCTACAGTGTGACCGATGCGACGCAGACCCAGACCCTTAACGCACAGTTTGTGGTTAGGGATACGGCCGGTCATGCTTTTGATCAGCGTTACTTTTACGGTAGCCATGATCAGAAGATCTCCTTGACGCTTTTGCCACGCTTGGCAGCAATGGACTCAGGAGACTGCATTGCTTTCAAACCTTTGAAAGTGGCGTGAACCACGTTTACCGGGTTAGTCGAGCCGTAGCACTTGGCCAGAACGTTCTGAACGCCAGCAACTTCGAGGACAGCACGCATAGCGCCGCCAGCGATGATACCGGTACCTTCAGAAGCAGGCTGCATGTACACCTTCGAAGCGCCGTGAGCGGACTTCATTGCGTACTGCAGAGTGGTGCCGTTCAGATCAACTTGGATCATGTTGCGACGAGCAGCTTCCATTGCCTTCTGGATCGCAGCAGGCACTTCACGCGACTTGCCACGGCCGAAGCCAACACGGCCTTTACCATCACCAACCACGGTCAACGCGGTGAAGGTGAAGATACGGCCGCCTTTAACGGTTTTGGCTACGCGGTTAACTTGAACCAGCTTCTCAATGTAGCCTTCGTCGCGCTTTTGGTCGTTATTTGACATAACTTAGAACTCCAGCCCAGCTTCACGAGCAGCATCAGCCAGCGCCTTGACGCGACCGTGGTACTTGAAGCCAGAGCGGTCGAAAGCCACCTGCGAGACGCCAGCGGCTTTAGCACGCGTAGCGACCAGCTGGCCAACCTTAGTGGCCGCGTCGATGTTGCCAGTGGCGCCATCACGCAGTTCTTTATCCAAAGTCGAGGCACTTGCCAGGACTTTGTTGCCGTCGGCCGAAATGACCTGGGCGTAGATGTGCTGCGAAGAGCGGAACACGCAGAGACGCACGACTTCGAGTTCGTGCATTTTCAGGCGTGCTTTGCGAGCGCGACGCAGTCGAGTAACTTTTTTGTCGGTCATTTGCTATGCCCTACTTCTTCTTGGCTTCTTTACGACGGACGACTTCGTCCGCGTAGCGCACACCTTTACCTTTGTAAGGCTCTGGTGGACGGAAGTCGCGGATCTCAGCGGCCACTTGACCTACCAGCTGCTTATCGATGCCCCGGATCAGGATATCGGTCTGGCTAGGAGTCTCAGCGGTGATGCCTTCCGGCAGTTCGTAATCCACTGGATGCGAGAAGCCGAGGGCCAGGTTCAGCACTGTGCCTTTTGCTTGTGCCTTGTAACCAACACCGACCAGCTGGAGCTTGCGCTCGAAGCCTTGGCTTACGCCTTGGACCATGTTGTTTACCAACGCACGAGTGGTACCGGCCATTGCGCGAGTTTGTTGGTCGCCATTGCGAGCAGCGAAACGCAGCTCACCAGCTTCCTCAACCACTTCAACGGACGAGTGTACGTTCAGTTCGAGAGTGCCCTTGGCACCCTTCACCGAAAGCTGTTGGCCGGCGAATTTAACTTCGACACCAGCTGGCAGCTTAACGGGGTTCTTAGCGACGCGAGACATGCTTATCCCCCCTTAGAACACAGTGCAAAGAACTTCGCCGCCGACACCGGCAGCGCGCGCAGCACGATCAGTCATCACACCCTTGTTGGTGGAGACGATAGACACGCCGAGACCGCCACGTACTTTTGGCAGATCTTCAACGGACTTGTACTGACGCAAGCCTGGACGGCTGACGCGCTTCACTTCCTCGATGACCGGACGGCCTTCGAAGTACTTCAGCTCGATGGACAGCAGAGGTTTGATTTCGCTGCTGATCTGATAACCCGCGATGTAGCCTTCGTCTTTCAGGACTTTTGCTACAGCCACCTTCAACGTGGAAGACGGCATGCTTACGACGGACTTTTCAGCCATCTGGGCATTACGGATTCGAGTTAGCATGTCCGCTAACGGGTCCTGCATACTCATGGGCTAGACGCTCCTAATACAAAAAAATTAGCCTTGCGGCTACTACTTGTCGCCGAGAAATTCCGGGCAAAAAACACGGGCTCAGGCGAGCCGGGTATTCTAGACACACCCCAGAAATGAATCAAGCCCCAAAAGGGGCTTGATTCATGTTCAAGGCCACCGATGGTCAGGATCTTGCGAACCTGGACACCGGGACTTCGATAGCTATTACCAGCTGGCTTTAACCAGACCTGGTACGTCACCACGCATTGCAGCTTCACGCAGCTTGTTACGGCCAAGGCCGAACTTGCGGTAAACGCCGTGCGGACGACCAGTCAGGCGGCAGCGGTTACGCATGCGCGAAGCGCTTGCGTCACGTGGCTGCTTCTGCAGAGCTACGGTAGCTTCCCAACGAGCTTCTGGACTTGCGTTCAGATCCACGATGATAGCTTTCAGCGCTGCACGCTTGGTGGCGTACTTGGCAACAGTGAGCTGACGCTTCAGCTCACGGTTTTTCATGCTCTTCTTGGCCATTTTCCTACTCCAATCAGTTGCGGAACGGGAATTTGAAAGCACGCAGCAGAGCGCGGCCTTCATCATCGTTCTTAGCAGTGGTGGTCAGGGTAATGTCCAGACCGCGGAGAGCATCGATCTTGTCGTAATCGATTTCCGGGAAAATGATCTGCTCTTTCACGCCCATGCTGTAGTTGCCACGACCATCGAAGGACTTGGCATTCAGGCCGCGGAAGTCGCGAACCCGAGGCAGGGAGATCGACAGCAGACGATCCAGGAACTCGTACATACGCTCACGGCGCAGGGTCACTTTGACGCCGATCGGCCAACCTTCACGGACTTTAAAGCCAGCGATAGATTTCCGAGCGTAGGTCACAACGACTTTCTGGCCGGTGATCTTTTCCAGGTCAGCAACAGCGTGCTCGATGACTTTTTTGTCGCCGATCGCTTCGCCCAGACCCATGTTCAGGGTGATTTTGGTAACGCGCGGAACTTCCATCACGTTCGAAAGCTTAAGTTCTTCCTTAAGTTTCGGAGCGATTTCCTTCCGGTAAATCTCTTTTAGTCGTGCCATGGTCTTCTACCTAGCAGTGTTCAAGCATCAACCGCTTTTTGGGTCGACTTGAAGACACGAATTTTCTTGCCGTCTTCTACTTTGAAACCAACGCGGTCAGCCTTGTTGGTTTCGCCGTTGAAAATGGCGACGTTGGAAGCGTGCAGTGGCGCTTCTTTCTCGACGATACCGCCCTGTACGCCCGACATCGGGTTAGGCTTGGTATGACGCTTGACCAGGTTCAGGCCACCGACGACCAGACGGTCATCAGCCAGAACCTTAAGCACCTTACCGCGCTTACCTTTGTCTTTGCCGGCGATCACGATGATCTCGTCGTCACGACGAATCTTTTGCATGTCGGATCTCCTTACAGCACTTCTGGGGCGAGCGAGACGATCTTCATGAACTTCTCAGTACGAAGTTCACGGGTCACTGGCCCAAAGATACGGGTGCCGATCGGCTCTTGCTTGTTGTTCAACAGAACAGCAGCGTTGCCATCAAAGCGGATGATGGAGCCGTCAGCACGACGAACGCCATGGCGAGTGCGGACTACAACAGCAGTCATCACTTGGCCTTTTTTCACCTTACCGCGAGGAATTGCTTCCTTGACGGTAACTTTGATGATGTCACCGATACCAGCGTAACGACGATGGGAGCCACCCAGCACCTTGATGCACATAACGCGGCGAGCGCCGCTGTTATCGGCCACATCGAGCATGGATTGAGTCTGAATCATATAATTTCTCCGACCCTTAGCCCTTAGACTTCCACAGCGCGTTCGAGAACATCAACCAGGGCCCAAGATTTGGTCTTGGCCATCGGACGAGTTTCACGAATAGTGACCTTGTCGCCGATGTGGCACTGGTTGGTTTCGTCGTGCGCGTGCAGCTTAGTCGAACGCTTAACGTATTTACCGTAGATCGGGTGCTTAACGCGACGCTCAATCAGAACGGTGATGGTCTTGTCCATCTTGTCGCTGACAACACGGCCAGTCAGCGTACGGACAGTTTTTTCGGCTTCAGCCATGATTACTTACCTGCCTGCTGGTTGAGCACAGTCTTCACGCGAGCGATGTCACGCTTAACTTGCGAGAGCAGATGAGACTGCCCCAACTGGCCAGTTGCTTTCTGCATGCGCAGATTGAACTGGTCGCGCAGCAGGCCGAGCAGTTGCTCGTTCAGCTGCTGTGCGGATTTTTCACGAAGTTCATTCGCTTTCATCACATCACCGTCCGTTTAACAAAGGAGGTGGCGAGCGGCAGCTTTGCAGCAGCCAGGGCGAAAGCCTCACGCGCCAGCTCTTCAGTAACACCCTCGATTTCATACAGGACTTTGCCTGGCTGAATCTGGGCAACCCAATATTCCACGTTACCCTTACCTTTACCCATCCGAACTTCGAGGGGCTTTTTGGAGATAGGCTTGTCCGGGAATACACGGATCCAGATCTTGCCGCCACGCTTAACGTGACGGGTCAGTGCACGACGCGCTGACTCGATCTGACGAGCGGTGAGACGACCACGAGCAACAGACTTCAGCGCGAACTCGCCGAAGCTGACTTTGCTACCGCGCAATGCCAGACCACGGTTGTGGCCGGTCATTTGCTTGCGGAACTTCGTACGCTTTGGTTGCAACATTTGGCGTACCCCTTACTTAGCAGCTTTTTTACGAGGCGCTGGTGCTTGTGGTTTCAGTTCTTCTTGGCGACCACCAATTACTTCGCCTTTGAAGATCCAAACCTTCACACCGATCACACCATAAGTGGTGTGAGCTTCGTAGATGGCATAGTCGATATCGGCACGCAGGGTGTGCAATGGCACACGACCTTCGCGATACCATTCAGTACGCGCGATTTCAGCACCGCCGAGACGACCGCTCACTTGGATTTTGATGCCTTTGGCACCAATGCGCATGGCGTTCTGTACAGCGCGCTTCATAGCGCGACGGAACATTACACGACGCTCCAGCTGCTGAGCTACGCTCTGCGCAACCAGCATACCGTCGAGCTCCGGCTTGCGGATCTCTTCGATATTGATGTGCACAGGCACACCCATTTGCTTGGTCAGGTCCTGACGCAGTTTCTCAACATCTTCACCTTTCTTGCCGATCACGATGCCGGGACGAGCGGTGTGGATGGTGATGCGTGCAGTTTGTGCCGGACGATGGATATCGATACGGCTCACGGACGCGCTTTTTAGTTTGTCTTGGAGATACTCACGCACATTCAGATCTGCGAGCAAATAGTCCGCATAAGTCCGACCGTCTGCGTACCAGACGGAGGTGTGCTCCTTGACGATTCCCAGGCGAATGCCAATGGGATGTACTTTCTGACCCATCTCTTCGACTCCGTTACTTGTCAGCAACCTTGACAGTGATATGGCAAGACCGCTTGACGATGCGATCAGCACGGCCTTTGGCACGTGGCATGATGCGCTTCAGCGAACGCCCTTCGTTGACGAAAACGGTGGAGACCTTCAGGTCATCAACGTCTGCGCCTTCGTTATGCTCGGCGTTGGCTACGGCCGACTCCAGCACTTTCTTCATGATCTCGGCGGCTTTCTTACTGCTGAAAGCCAACAGGTTGAGCGCTTCGCCCACCTTCTTCCCGCGGATCTGGTCGGCGACCAAGCGGGCTTTCTGGGCGGAGATTCGAGCGCCCGACAACTTAGCGGCTACTTCCATCGTTCCTTACCCCTTAACGCTTGGCTTTCTTGTCTGCCACGTGCCCACGATAAGTGCGGGTACCGGCAAACTCGCCCAGTTTGTGGCCGACCATGTCTTCGTTCACGAGAACTGGAACATGTTGACGACCGTTATGCACAGCAATGGTCAGACCGACCATTTGTGGCAGGATCATGGAACGGCGCGACCAGGTCTTAACTGGTTTGCGATCGTTCTTTTCCGCCGCCACTTCGATCTTCTTCAGTAGGTGAAGATCAATAAAAGGACCTTTTTTCAGAGAACGTGGCACTGTCGTATCCCTCTATTTACTTGCGACGACGGACGATCATTTTGTCGGTACGCTTATTACCACGAGTCTTCGCGCCCTTAGTCGGGAAGCCCCATGGCGATACCGGATGACGACCACCGGAGGTACGACCTTCACCACCACCGTGTGGGTGGTCAACCGGGTTCATGGCAACACCACGAACGGTTGGGCGAACGCCACGCCAGCGTTTGGCACCAGCTTTACCCAGCGAACGCAGGCTGTGCTCGGAGTTCGAGACTTCGCCCAGGGTCGCACGGCATTCAGCCAGGACTTTACGCATTTCACCGGAGCGCAGACGCAGGGTCACGTAGACGCCTTCACGCGCAACCAGCTGAGCCGAAGCACCAGCGGAACGAGCGATTTGCGCGCCTTTACCCGGCTTCAGTTCGATGCCGTGTACGGTGCTACCAACTGGAATGTTACGCAGTTGCAGAGCATTGCCCGGCTTGATCGGCGCCAAAGCACCTGCGATCAGCTGGTCGCCAGCGCTCACGCCTTTAGGGGCAATGATGTAGCGACGCTCGCCATCTGCGTACAGCAGCAGAGCGATGTGAGCAGTACGGTTTGGATCGTATTCGATACGCTCGACAGTGGCAGCGATGCCATCTTTGTCGTTGCGACGGAAGTCGACCAGACGATAATGCTGCTTATGACCACCACCGATGTGACGAGTGGTAATACGGCCATTGTTGTTACGACCACCAGACTTCGATTTTTTCTCGAGCAGCGGTGCGTGAGGAGCGCCTTTATGCAGCTCCTGGTTGACCACCTTGACCACAAAACGGCGGCCAGGGGAAGTCGGTTTGCATTTAACGATTGCCATGATGCACCCCTTCCTTACTCAGCACTGCTGCTGAAATCGAGATCTTGGCCTGGCTGAAGGGAGATAACTGCCTTCTTCCAGTCATTACGCTTGCCCAGACCGCGAGCAGTGCGCTTGCTCTTACCCAGAACATTCAGGGTAGTAACACGCTCTACTTTCACGCTGAACAGGCTTTCGACGGCCTTCTTGATTTCCAGCTTGGTTGCATCAGTAGCAACCTTGAAAACGAACTGGCCTTTCTTGTCTGCCAGAACCGTAGCCTTCTCGGAAACGTGCGGGCCAAGCAGAACTTTAAATACGCGTTCCTGGTTCATCCCAGCAGCTCCTCGAATTTCTTCACGGCCGACACGGTGATCAACACCTTGTCGTATGCGATCAGACTAACTGGATCGGAACCTTGCACGTCACGAACATCAACGTGTGGCAGGTTACGAGCAGCCAGGTACAGGTTCTGATCAACAGCATCAGACACGATCAGGACATCAGTCAGACCCATGCCATTCAGCTTGTTCAGCAGATCTTTGGTTTTCGGTGCTTCAACAGCGAAGTCCTGAACCACGACCAGACGATCAGTACGCACCAGCTCAGCAAGGATGGAACGCATTGCTGCGCGATACATCTTCTTGTTCAGCTTTTGGGAGTGATCCTGTGGACGAGCTGCGAAAGTGGTACCGCCGCCGCGCCAGATTGGGCTACGAATAGTACCGGCACGAGCACGGCCAGTACCTTTCTGACGCCATGGGCGCTTACCGCCACCACGAACGTCGGAACGGGTCTTTTGCTGCTTGCTACCTTGACGGCCGCCGGCCATGTAGGCCACGACTGCTTGGTGAACCAGCGTCTCGTTGAACTCGCCGCCAAATGTCAGTTCGGAAACTTCGATCGCTTGAGCGTCATTTACATTTAATTGCATGTCAGCTTCCCCTTAACCGCGAGCCTTGGCTGCTGGACGTACAACCAGGTTGCCGCCAGTAGCGCCAGGAACAGCGCCCTTGACCAACAACAGATTGCGTTCAGCGTCCACGCGCACTACTTCCAGGGACTGCACGGTCACGCGCTCAGCGCCCATATGACCGGACATTTTTTTGCCCTTGAATACACGACCAGGAGTCTGGCACTGGCCGATAGAGCCTGGGACGCGGTGGGATACGGAGTTACCGTGGGTGTTATCTTGCCCGCGGAAATTCCAGCGCTTGATCGTACCCTGGAAGCCTTTACCTTTGGACTGACCGGTCACATCAACCAGTTGACCAGCAGCGAAGATTTCAGCGTTGATCAGATCGCCGGCCTGGTACTCGCCTTCTTCAAGACGGAATTCCATTACGGTACGACCAGCGGCAACGTTCGCTTTAGCGAAGTGGCCAGCTTGAGCAGCTGTTACACGCGAAGCACGACGCTCGCCGACAGTGACTTGCACTGCACGATAGCCATCGGTCTCTTCAGTTTTGAACTGGGTGACGCGATTCGGCTCGATCTCAATGACCGTGACCGGAATGGAGACACCTTCTTCGGTGAAAATACGGGTCATACCGCATTTACGACCGACTACACCAATAGTCATGTTGTAAACCTCATGAGTGTACGGGGCTTTCACCCGCTATGGCCGCCCATTTCAGAGCGTTACACGACTAAGACCGAGTCTTAGCCGAGGCTGATCTGCACTTCCACACCGGCCGCAAGATCGAGCTTCATAAGAGCATCAACGGTTTTATCCGTTGGCTGGACGATGTCCAGTACGCGCTTATGAGTACGGATCTCGTACTGGTCACGCGCGTCTTTGTTGACGTGCGGGGAGACCAGAACGGTGAACCGTTCTTTACGGGTAGGCAGTGGAATTGGACCACGCACTTGAGCACCAGTACGTTTCGCGGTTTCCACGATTTCCTGGGTGGATTGGTCGATCAGGCGATGGTCAAAAGCCTTCAACCTGATACGGATTTGCTGATTTTGCATTGGATTTCAGACTCCGGCTGCTATTCCCACCGGGCGCACTGCGCCCGTTAAAAGGAGGCGCAATTCTATAGACGCCCCAGATAGGTGTCAACCCAATAAAAAAAGCCCCCCGCTAGGCGGGGGCTCTTTCAAATCATCGACTATTACTCGATGACTTTGGCTACGACGCCAGCGCCGACGGTACGACCGCCTTCACGGATAGCGAAACGCAGACCATCTTCCATCGCGATGGTTTTGATCAGAGTGACAGTCATCTGGATGTTGTCACCTGGCATTACCATTTCAACGCCTTCTGGCAGCTCGCAGTTACCAGTCACGTCAGTAGTACGGAAGTAGAACTGTGGACGGTAGCCTTTGAAGAACGGAGTATGACGACCGCCTTCTTCCTTGCTCAGAACGTAAACTTCTGCAGTGAACTTGGTGTGCGGTTTAACGGTACCTGGCTTAACCAGAACCTGGCCACGCTCAACGTCGTCACGCTTGGTGCCACGCAGCAGAACGCCGCAGTTCTCACCAGCACGACCTTCGTCGAGCAGCTTACGGAACATTTCAACGCCGGTGCAGGTAGTTTTCTGAGTATCGCGCAGACCAACGATCTCAACTTCTTCCTGGATGCGAACAATGCCACGCTCAACACGACCAGTTACCACGGTGCCACGACCGGAGATCGAGAACACGTCTTCGATTGGCATCAGGAACGGCTTGTCGATTGCACGCTCTGGCTCTGGGATGTAGCTGTCCAGAGTTTCTACCAGACGCTTAACAGCGGTGGTACCCATTTCGTTGTCGTCTTGGCCGTTCAGAGCCATCAGAGCCGAACCGATGATGATTGGAGTGTCATCACCTGGGAAGTCGTAAGTGCTCAGCAGATCGCGCACTTCCATCTCAACCAGTTCCAGCAGCTCTGCGTCGTCAACCATGTCAGCCTTGTTCAGGAAGACAACGATGTACGGAACGCCTACCTGACGGGACAGCAGGATGTGCTCACGGGTTTGTGGCATCGGACCATCAGCGGCCGAGCAAACCAGGATTGCGCCGTCCATCTGAGCAGCACCGGTGATCATGTTTTTTACGTAGTCGGCGTGACCTGGGCAGTCAACGTGTGCGTAGTGACGCACGGCCGAATCGTATTCAACGTGAGCGGTGTTGATGGTGATACCGCGAGCTTTTTCTTCTGGGGCGCTGTCGATCTTGTCGAAGTCAACCTTGGCCGAACCGAAAACTTCGGAGCAGACGCGGGTCAGAGCAGCAGTCAGAGTGGTTTTACCGTGGTCAACGTGACCGATAGTGCCAACGTTGACGTGCGGTTTGTTACGTTCAAATTTTTCTTTAGCCACGACAATTAACTCCTTGCCTAAAGGGCTGAATCAGCCTTGTTTTTTGGTTACAGATTCGACGATGTGCGACGGAGCTGTATTGTATTTTTTGAATTCCATAGAGTAGCTTGCGCGACCCTGAGACATGGAACGGACGTCGGTCGCATAACCGAACATCTCACCCAGCGGAACTTCGGCGCGAATCACTTTGCCGGAGACCGTGTCTTCCATACCCAAGATCATGCCGCGACGACGGTTAAGGTCACCCATCACGTCGCCCATATAGTCTTCAGGGGTAACAACCTCTACCGCCATGATCGGCTCCAGCAACTCACCACCGCCCTTCTGGGCCAGTTGCTTGGTTGCCATGGAAGCAGCCACTTTAAACGCCATCTCGTTGGAGTCGACGTCGTGGTAAGAACCATCGAACACGGTAGCCTTCAGGCCGATCAGCGGATAGCCGGCAACAACACCGTTCTTCATCTGCTCTTCGATACCCTTCTGGATAGCAGGGATGTATTCCTTAGGAACAACACCACCGACTACTTCGTTCACGAATTGCAGACCTTCCTGACCTTCGTCAGCAGGAGCAAAACGAATCCAGCAGTGACCGAACTGACCACGACCGCCGGACTGACGAACGAACTTGCCTTCGATTTCACAGTTCTTCGTGATGCGCTCACGATAGGAAACCTGAGGCTTACCGATGTTGGCTTCGACGTTGAATTCACGGCGCATCCGGTCAACCAGGATGTCCAGGTGAAGCTCGCCCATGCCAGAGATGATCGTTTGACCAGTCTCTTCATCAGTCTTGACGCGGAAAGATGGATCTTCCTGAGCAAGCTTGCCCAGAGCGATACCCATTTTTTCCTGGTCATCCTTAGTCTTAGGCTCTACGGCAACCGAAATAACCGGCTCCGGGAAGTCCATGCGAACCAGAATGATTGGCTTAGCAGCGTCGCACAAGGTCTCACCAGTGGTGACGTCCTTCATGCCGATCAGGGCCGCGATGTCACCAGCGCGTACTTCCTTGATCTCTTCGCGGGCGTTTGCGTGCATTTGCACCATACGACCCACACGCTCTTTCTTGCCCTTGACCGAGTTGATCACGCCGTCGCCGGAGGCCAAAACGCCCGAATAAACACGGACGAAGGTCAGGGTACCCACGAATGGGTCGGTTGCGATCTTGAACGCCAAAGCCGAGAACGGCTCGCTGTCGTCAGCATGACGCTCCATCTCTTCTTCCTCGTTATCAGGGTTGGAACCCTTGATAGCAGGAATGTCGGTTGGAGCAGGCAGGAAGTCGATAACGGCGTCGAGAACCAGGGGAACACCCTTGTTCTTGAAGGAAGAACCACAAACAGCCAAGACGATCTCGCCAGCAATAGTACGCTGACGCAGAGCAGCCTTGATTTCCGCGTTGGTGAGTTCTTCACCTTCGAGGTACTTGTTCATCAGCTCTTCGTTGGCCTCGGCAGCAGCCTCAACCATGTTGTTGCGCCATTCGTCAGCCAGTTCCTGCAATTCAGCAGGGATAGGCTTACGAACAGGAACCATACCTTTGTCGGAATCATTCCAGTAAACAGCTTCCATGTTGATCAGATCGATCTGACCCTGGAAGTTGTCTTCGGAACCGATAGCCAATTGAATAGGCACCGGTGTATGACCCAGACGCTGCTTGATCTGACCGATCACGCGCAGGAAGTTGGCACCAGCACGGTCCATCTTGTTTACATAAACAAGACGTGGAACGCCGTACTTGTTGGCTTGACGCCATACGGTTTCCGACTGAGGCTCAACACCCGAGGTACCACAGAACACAACGACAGCGCCGTCGAGTACACGCAAGGAACGCTCAACTTCAATGGTGAAGTCTACGTGGCCCGGGGTATCGATTACGTTGAAGCGGTGCTCGTCTTTGTACTGCTTCTCAGAACCTTTCCAGAAGGCGGTGATAGCAGCAGAAGTAATGGTAATACCACGCTCCTGCTCCTGCACCATCCAGTCTGTGGTCGCGGCGCCATCATGCACCTCGCCCATTTTGTGACTTTTGCCAGTGTAAAAAAGGACGCGCTCGGTGGTGGTGGTTTTACCAGCATCCACGTGAGCAACGATACCAATGTTACGGTAGCGGCTAATCGGTGTAGTACGAGCCATAAAGCCCTCGCAAATTGAGTGACGCTAAAATTAGAAGCGGTAGTGCGAGAAAGCCTTGTTGGCTTCAGCCATACGGTGCACGTCTTCACGCTTCTTAACTGCAGCACCTTTGCCTTCGGCGGCGTCCAACAGTTCGCCAGCCAAACGCAGAGCCATAGACTTTTCGCCACGCTTGCGCGCGAAGTCTACCAACCAGCGCATTGCCAGCGCGTTACGACGGGACGGGCGAACTTCGACCGGAACCTGGTAAGTAGCACCGCCTACACGGCGCGACTTCACTTCGACCAGCGGAGCGATGGCGTCGAGAGCTTTCTCGAAGATTTCCAGGGGATCGCTGTTCTTGCGCTCTTTAACTTTGTCCAGCGCACCATAAACGATACGTTCGGCAACGGCTTTCTTGCCGCTTTCCATTACGTGGTTCATGAACTTGGCGAGAATCTGGCTTCCGTATTTCGGATCGTCCAGAATCTCACGTTTGGCTGCTACGCGACGTCTTGGCATTGATAAGCCCTCAAACGGTCTTCAGGTTAGCCCGGGACAGTCAATCCAAAGAATTGTGTGCCCGACCTTACTCTTATCGACTCAATAAAATTAATAACTGCAAAACGACCGATTACTTCGGACGCTTGGTACCGTACTTCGAACGACCTTGGTTACGACCTTTAACGCCGGAGGTATCCAGGGAGCCGCGAACGGTGTGGTAACGAACACCTGGCAAGTCTTTTACACGACCGCCGCGGATCAGTACCACGCTGTGCTCTTGCAGGTTGTGGCCTTCACCGCCGATGTACGAGGAAACCTCGAAACCGTTGGTCAGGCGCACACGGCATACTTTACGCAGTGCCGAGTTAGGTTTTTTCGGCGTAGTGGTATACACGCGAGTGCATACGCCACGACGTTGCGGGCAGTTCTGCAGCGCAGGCACGTCGGATTTCTCGACGATACGCTTACGCGGCTGACGTACCAGCTGGTTGATAGTTGCCATCTACTAGCTCCACTGTTGTCTTGCGACGCTATTGTCTTGCAAGAAAAGCAAAATGGCAGGAACGAATTCCCGCCAAATTTAGGGGTACAAGAGTCTAAAGAGGATCTTGCCCCCAGTCAAGGCAAGGCCCCGACCTCCCCTCTCATCGAACCGAGGCAAAATTGCCTCGATCCGACGAATGGGGCTGCCAGGGCCCGGACTTATTTATCGCAGAACTCAGTTACCGCTAGAGTTCAGCGCTTCGGTCAGTGCAGCTTCCACTTCACTGGCGCTTACGCGCAGCGGCTTGTCTGCATCACGGCGACGCTTGCGCTCGCTGTGGTAGGCCAAACCGGTACCAGCCGGGATCAGACGACCCACGACCACGTTTTCTTTCAGGCCGCGCAGGTAATCGCGCTTGCCGGTTACCGCTGCTTCGGTCAGTACACGAGTGGTCTCCTGGAAGGAGGCCGCCGAGATGAACGACTCAGTGGACAACGACGCCTTGGTGATACCCAACAACACGCGAGTGAACTTGGAGACAAACTTGTCTTCCGCGCCCAGACGCTCGTTCTCTACCAGCACGTGAGTCAGCTCCATCTGGTCGCCCTTGATGAAACTCGAATCGCCGGATTCAGCGATTTCAACTTTACGCAGCATCTGACGCAGGATGGTCTCGATGTGCTTATCGTTGATTTTCACGCCTTGCAGGCGGTAAACGTCCTGGATCTCGTTAACGATGTACTTGGCCAGCGCACTCACACCCAACAGACGCAGGATGTCGTGTGGATCGCTCGGGCCGTCGGAGATAACTTCGCCGCGGTTTACCTGTTCGCCTTCGAAGACGTTCAGGTGACGCCACTTCGGAATCAGCTCTTCGTACGGATCCGTACCATCGTTCGGGGTGATAACCAGACGGCGCTTGCCCTTGGTCTCTTTACCGAATGCGATGGTACCGCTGACCTCAGCCAGAATC
Source organism: Pseudomonas morbosilactucae (assembly GCF_023241665.1). Classification (NCBI taxonomy): domain Bacteria; kingdom Pseudomonadati; phylum Pseudomonadota; class Gammaproteobacteria; order Pseudomonadales; family Pseudomonadaceae; genus Pseudomonas; species Pseudomonas morbosilactucae. Next base: position 171,416 of record NZ_JALQCX010000018.1, read on the forward strand.
GACGCTTCTTTCGGACGACGAGCTTCGAACAAGTCGGCAACACGCGGCAGACCACCGGTGATGTCACGGGTCTTCGAAGTTTCTTGCGGGATACGAGCGATAACATCACCGATCGCGATCTTCGCACCATCCGCTACACCGACCAGGGCGTTGGCTGGCAGGAAGTACTGAGCGATAACGTCAGTGCCCGGCAGCAACAGGTCCTTGCCGTTGTCGTCGACCATCTTCACGGCAGGACGAATGTCTTTACCGGCAGCTGGACGATCTTTCGCGTCGAGAACTTCAATGTTGGTCATACCGGTCAATTCGTCAGTCTGACGCTTGATCGTGATGCCTTCTTCCATGCCCACGTAGGTCACGGTACCTTTCATTTCGGTAACGATTGGGTGAGTGTGCGGATCCCACTTGGCCACGATTGCGCCAGCGTCGACCTTGTCACCCTCTTTAACCGAAATCACAGCACCGTACGGCAGCTTGTAACGCTCGCGCTCACGACCGAAGTCATCAGCGATAGCCAGCTCACCCGAACGAGACACAGCAACCAGGTGGCCATCCACTCGCTCAACGTGCTTCAGGTTGTGCAGACGGACGGTACCGCCATTCTTCACCTGAACACTGTCGGCCGCGGAGGTCCGGCTTGCCGCACCACCGATGTGGAACGTACGCATGGTCAGCTGGGTACCCGGCTCACCGATGGACTGGGCAGCGATAACGCCGACCGCTTCACCGATATTCACCTGGTGACCACGAGCCAAGTCACGGCCGTAGCACTTGGCGCAGATGCCATAGCGGGTTTCGCAGCTGATCGGCGAACGCACGATCACTTCGTCGATGCTGTTCAGCTCGATGAATTCAACCCACTTCTCATCGACCAGGGTACCTGCAGGAACTATCACGTCCTCGGTACCCGGCTTGAATACGTCACGGGCGATAACACGACCCAATACGCGCTCACCCAATGGCTCTACAACGTCACCGCCTTCAATGTGCGGAGTCATCAGCAGACCATGTTCGGTACCGCAATCGATCTCGGTTACAACCAGATCCTGCGCTACGTCTACCAGACGACGAGTCAGGTAACCCGAGTTCGCAGTTTTCAACGCGGTATCCGCCAGACCTTTACGAGCACCGTGAGTCGAGATGAAGTACTGGAGTACGCTCAGACCTTCACGGAAGTTCGCAGTAATCGGCGTTTCAATGATGGAACCGTCCGGTTTGGCCATCAGGCCACGCATACCGGCGAGCTGACGGATCTGCGCAGCAGAACCCCGTGCGCCCGAGTCGGCCATCATGTACATCGAGTTGAAGGATTCTTGCTCGACTTCGTCGCCGTGACGGTCGATGACTTTCTCTTTCGAGAGGTTGGCCATCATCGCTTTGGAGACTTCGTCGTTCGCTTTCGACCAAAGGTCGATCACTTTGTTGTACTTCTCGCCCTGGGTTACCAGGCCGGAGGCGTACTGACTTTCGATCTCTTTCACTTCGTCGGTGGCAGCACCGATGATGCGAGCTTTCTCATCTGGGATAACGAAGTCGTTAACACCGATGGAAACGCCGGAGATGGTCGAGTAAGCGAAACCGGTGTACATCAACTGGTCAGCGAAGATCACGGTCTCTTTCAGACCCACTACGCGGTAGCACTGGTTGATCAGCTTGGAAATCGCTTTCTTCTTCATCGGCAAGTTGACGACGTCGAAGGACAGGCCTTTAGGCACAACTTGGAACAGCAGCGCACGGCCGACAGTCGTGTCGACAATACGGGTGCCGCTCACGCTGCCACCATCACGATCATTAACGGTTTCGTTGATACGAACCTTGATCTTGGCGTGCAGTGCAGCTTCGCCGGCGCGGAATACGCGGTCGACTTCCTGCAGGTCAGCAAAAATACGACCTTCGCCCTTGGCGTTGATCGCTTCACGCGTCATGTAGTACAGACCCAATACAACGTCCTGCGAAGGAACGATGATTGGCTCACCGTTGGCTGGCGACAGAATGTTGTTGGTCGACATCATCAACGCACGCGCTTCCAACTGGGCTTCCAGCGTCAGCGGTACGTGCACGGCCATTTGGTCGCCGTCGAAGTCGGCGTTGTACGCAGCACAGACCAGAGGGTGCAGCTGGATAGCCTTACCTTCGATCAGTACCGGTTCAAACGCCTGGATACCCAGACGGTGAAGGGTCGGTGCACGGTTGAGAAGGACCGGGTGTTCGCGAATCACTTCAGCGAGAACGTCCCAAACCTCTGGCAGTTCGCGCTCGACCATTTTCTTGGCCGCTTTGATAGTGGTCGCAAGACCGCGCATTTCCAGTTTGCCGAAAATGAACGGTTTGAACAGCTCGAGAGCCATCTTCTTCGGCAGACCGCACTGGTGCAGACGCAGGGTCGGACCTACGGTAATTACCGAACGACCGGAGTAGTCAACACGCTTACCGAGCAAGTTCTGACGGAAACGACCTTGTTTACCCTTGATCATGTCAGCCAGGGATTTCAGAGGACGCTTGTTGGAACCCGTGATAGCGCGGCCACGACGACCGTTGTCGAGCAATGCGTCGACAGCTTCCTGCAACATACGCTTTTCGTTGCGCACGATGATGTCCGGAGCGGACAGATCCAGCAGGCGCTTCAAACGGTTGTTACGGTTGATCACTCGACGATACAGATCGTTGAGGTCGGAAGTCGCGAAGCGACCGCCATCCAGCGGAACCAATGGACGCAGGTCTGGCGGCAGAACCGGCAGCACGGTCAGCACCATCCACTCTGGCAGGTTGCCGGAACCCTGGAAGGCTTCCATCAACTTCAGACGCTTGGACAGCTTCTTGATCTTGGTTTCCGAGTTGGTTTGCGGAATCTCTTCACGCAGACGGCCAATCTCGTGCTCCAGGTCGATAGCGTGCAGTAGCTCGCGAACGGCCTCGGCGCCCATACGGGCATCGAAGTCATCACCGAACTCTTCCAGCGCTTCGAAATACTGCTCGTCGTTCAGCAACTGACCTTTTTCAAGAGTGGTCATGCCTGGATCGATAACGACATAGCTCTCGAAGTAGAGAACACGTTCGATATCACGCAAGGTCATGTCCATCAGCAAGCCGATACGGGACGGCAGAGACTTCAGGAACCAGATGTGGGCAACCGGCGAAGCCAGTTCGATGTGCGCCATGCGCTCACGACGAACCTTGGCCAGTGCAACTTCAACGCCGCACTTCTCGCAGATCACGCCGCGATGCTTCAAGCGCTTGTACTTACCGCACAGGCACTCGTAATCCTTTACCGGGCCAAAGATCTTGGCGCAGAACAGGCCGTCACGCTCAGGTTTGAACGTACGGTAGTTGATGGTTTCCGGCTTTTTAACTTCACCGAACGACCACGAACGGATCATCTCAGGCGATGCCAATCCGATACGGATGGCGTCGAACTCTTCGACTTGACCCTGGTTTTTCAGCAAATTCAGTAGGTCTTTCAAGGCCTTTCCTCCTGGCGGAGCAGAGAGCGGGCAATCCTGCCCCGCTCTCGATTCGCGTCACGTGTTATTCGGTTTCCAGATCGATATCGATGCCGAGGGAACGAATTTCTTTGATCAACACGTTGAAGGACTCGGGCATGCCGGCTCCATACGGTGATCGCCGTCCACGATGTTTTTGTACATCTTGGTACGACCGTTCACATCGTCCGACTTCACTGTGAGCATTTCTTGCAGAGTGTATGCAGCACCGTATGCTTCCAGTGCCCAGACCTCCATCTCCCCGAAACGCTGACCACCGAACTGCGCCTTACCACCCAGCGGCTGCTGAGTAACCAGGCTGTAAGAACCGGTAGAACGAGCGTGCATCTTGTCGTCTACCAAGTGGTTCAGTTTCAGCATGTACATGTAGCCAACGGTAACTGGACGCTCGAACTTGTTGCCGGTACGGCCGTCGGTCAGTTGCATCTGGCCGCTTTCTGGCAGGTCCGCCAGTTTCAGCATGGCCTTGATTTCGCTTTCCTTGGCACCGTCGAACACCGGAGTGGCCATCGGTACGCCGCCGCGCAGGTTTTTCGCCAGATCCAAGATTTCCTGGTCAGAGAAGCTATCCAGATCTTCGTTACGACCGCCGATCTGGTTGTAGATCTCGTCCAGGAAGGTACGCAGCTCTGCAACCTTACGCTGCTCTTCGATCATGCGGTTGATCTTCTCGCCCAGACCTTTGGCCGCGAGGCCCAGGTGAGTTTCGAGAATCTGACCAACGTTCATACGCGAAGGTACGCCCAACGGGTTGAGGACGACGTCGACCGGAGTGCCATTGGCATCGTGCGGCATGTCTTCAACCGGCATGATCACGGAGACCACACCTTTGTTACCGTGACGACCGGCCATCTTGTCGCCCGGCTGGATGCGGCGACGGATTGCCAGGTAAACCTTGACGATTTTCAGCACGCCTGGAGCCAGGTCATCGCCCTGCTGCAGTTTGCGCTTCTTGTCTTCGAACTTGTCGTCCAGCAGACGGCGGCGATCGACGATGTAGGCCTGGGCCTTCTCGAGCTGCTCGTTCAGAGCATCTTCAGCCATGCGCAGTTTGAACCACTGACCGTGCTCAAGACCGTCGAGTACTTCGTCGGTGATGTCCTGACCTTTCTTCAGGCCGGCGCCGCCTTCGGCTTTGTGGCCGACCAGAGCGGAACGCAGACGTTCGAAAGTTGCGCCTTCAACGATACGGAACTCTTCGTTCAGATCCTTACGAATCTCGTCGAGCTGGCTCTTCTCGATGGACAGAGCACGAGCATCACGCTCTACACCGTCACGAGTGAAGACCTGTACGTCGATGACAGTACCCTTGGTGCCGGTAGGCACACGCAGGGAAGTGTCTTTAACGTCGCTGGCTTTTTCACCGAAGATGGCACGCAGCAGCTTCTCTTCCGGAGTCAGTTGAGTCTCGCCTTTCGGAGTGACTTTACCGACCAGAATGTCGCCAGCGCCAACTTCAGCACCTACATAAACGATACCGGCTTCGTCCAGCTTGTTCAGTGCGGCTTCACCCACGTTCGGGATATCCGCAGTGATTTCCTCTGGCCCAAGCTTGGTGTCACGAGCCACACAGGTCAGTTCCTGGATATGGATCGTGGTGAAACGGTCTTCCTGAACAACACGCTCGGACAGGCAGATGGAGTCTTCGAAGTTGAAGCCGTTCCATGCCATGAACGCGATGCGCATGTTCTGACCCAGAGCCAGCTCACCCATATCGGTGGACGGACCGTCAGCCATGATGTCGCTGCGTTGAACCCGATCACCCTTGCTCACCAGCGGACGCTGATTGATGCAGGTGTTCTGGTTCGAGCGGGTGTATTTGGTCAAGTTGTAGATGTCGACACCGGCTTCGCCAGTTTCAACTTCATCATCGGCAACACGAACCACGATACGGCTGGCATCAACGGAGTCGATCACACCGCCACGACGAGCCACGACGCAAACGCCGGAGTCACGAGCAACGTTACGCTCCATGCCGGTACCTACCAGCGGCTTGTCAGCGCGCAGAGTCGGTACAGCCTGACGCTGCATGTTCGAACCCATCAACGCACGGTTGGCGTCGTCGTGCTCGAGGAACGGAATCAGCGACGCAGCAACCGAAACTACCTGTTTCGGCGAAACGTCCATCAAGGTGACGTCTTCTGGCGCCTTGACGGTGAATTCGTTCAAGTGACGAACAGCTACCAGCTCATCGATCAGATGACCTTTGTCGTTCATGGTCGCCGAAGCCTGGGCGATCACGTGATCGGCCTCTTCGATAGCGGACAGGAAGACGATCTCATCGGTTACCAGCGCGTCTTTCACCACACGGTACGGGCTCTCGAGGAAGCCGTATTGGTTGGTGCGAGCATAAGCAGCCAAGGAGTTGATCAGACCAATGTTCGGACCTTCCGGCGTTTCAATCGGGCATACACGACCGTAGTGAGTCGGGTGTACGTCACGAACTTCAAAGCCTGCACGCTCACGAGTCAGACCGCCCGGACCGAGTGCGGACACACGACGCTTGTGGGTGATCTCGGACAGCGGGTTGTTCTGGTCCATGAACTGCGACAGCTGGCTGGAACCGAAGAACTCTTTCACCGCCGCAGCCACTGGCTTGGCGTTGATCAGGTCTTGCGGCATCAGGCCTTCGCTTTCAGCCATCGACAGACGCTCTTTGACCGCGCGCTCTACACGCACCAGGCCAACGCGGAACTGGTTCTCGGCCATCTCGCCTACGCAGCGAACACGACGGTTACCCAGGTGGTCGATGTCATCGACGATGCCTTTGCCGTTACGGATATCGACCAGAGTCTTCAGGACTGCGACGATATCTTCTTTGCACAACACACCCGAACCTTCGATCTCGGTACGACCGATACGACGGTTGAACTTCATCCGGCCGACCGCAGACAGGTCATAGCGCTCAGGGCTGAAGAACAGGTTATTGAACAGGGTCTCTGCAGCGTCTTTGGTTGGCGGCTCGCCAGGACGCATCATGCGATAGATCTCGACCAGGGCTTCCAGCTGGTTGCTGGTGGAGTCGATCTTCAGAGTGTCGGAGACGAACGGACCGCAGTCGATATCGTTGGTGTACAGAGTCTCGATGCGAACGACTTGGGCCTTGGCGATTTTCGCCAGGATTTCAGTGTTCAGCTCGGTGTTGCACTCTGCCAGGATTTCGCCGGTTGCCGGGTGCACGATGGCCTTGGCGGTGGTGCGACCCAGGACGTAGTCCAGAGGTACATCCAACTCCTTGATCCCGGCCTTCTCCAGCTGGTTGATATGACGAGCAGTGATACGACGACCTTGCTCGACAATAACCTTGCCTTTGTCATCCAGGATATCCAGGACGGCGATCTCACCACGCAGACGCTGAGGCACCAACTCCAGGCTCAGGGTCTCGCCCTTCACGTGGAATACGTTGGTGGTATAGAACGCGTCCAGCACTTCTTCAGTGGTGTAGCCCAGCGCACGCAGCAGTACCGATGCAGGCAGCTTGCGACGACGGTCGATACGCACGAATACGCAGTCTTTCGGGTCGAACTCGAAGTCCAACCACGAACCACGGTAAGGAATGATCCGCGCGGAGTACAACAGCTTACCGGAGCTGTGCGTCTTGCCACGGTCGTGGTCGAAGAAAACGCCAGGGGAACGGTGCAGCTGGGAAACGATTACACGCTCGGTACCGTTGATTACGAAGGTACCGTTCTCAGTCATCAGGGGGATTTCACCCATGTAGACTTCTTGCTCTTTGATGTCCTTGATCGCTTTGTTCGACGATTCTTTGTCGAAAATGATCAGACGAACTTTTACCCGCAAAGGTACGGCGTAAGTTACACCGCGCAGCACGCATTCTTTGACATCAAACGCCGGTTCGCCCAGACGATAACCGACATACTCCAACGCAGCATTGCCGGAGTAGCTGATGATCGGGAAAACGGATTTGAAGGCCGCATGCAGGCCAACGTCGCGGAACTGATCTTTAGTCGCTCCCGCTTGCAAGAATTCACGATACGAATCCAGCTGGATGGCCAGGAGGTACGGCACATCCATGACGTCCGGCAACTTGCTAAAGTCCTTGCGGATACGTTTTTTCTCAGTATATGAGTAAGCCATCAGCGTTCCCCAGCTTGGTCACCTGCTTATTTGGCCCCTCCCGACGGGAGCAGCCAGAAAATCGTGCAAACCCTTTGGTTTGCTCCACCGCACAGGGTGGTTACAGCACGTTAAAGGCGCCGACCCAGTCGGCCGCCAATAACGGAAAAAGGCCGGTGGCAAGAGCCACCAGCCATCAGCCTTCGCTTAACGCTTGGGCTGGAGACGCAAAGTCGATGCTTACTTCAGCTCGACTTTAGCGCCTGCTTCTTCCAGAGCTGCTTTGGCTTTGTCAGCTGCTTCTTTAGCTACAGCTTCCAGAACCATGGCAGGAGCGCCGTCAACTACAGCCTTGGCTTCTTTCAGGCCCAGACCAGTCAGTTCACGTACAGCCTTGATCACGTTAACTTTCTTCTCGCCAGCTTCGGTCAGCATGACGTTGAATTCAGTTTGTTCTTCAACAACGGCAGCAGCAACAGCTGGACCAGCGGAAGCAGCAGCAGCGGAAACGCCGAACTTCTCTTCCATGGCCTTGATCAGCTCAACGATTTCCAGAACGGATTTTTCGCCGATTGCTTCGATGATTTGGTCGTTAGTCAGAGACATGACTATAAATTCCTGTATTGGGGTGACAGCCTACGCGGCCATCGAAATAAACAATAAACGCAAAAGAGGTTGCTGAGCCTTAGGCTGCTGCAGCTTCTTTCTGGTCGCGAAGAGCCGCCAGAGTACGAGCCAATTTGCTGGTTGCGCCTTGAATCACGCTCATCAGCTGAGAAATTGCTTCGTCACGGGTCGGCAGGCTTGCCAGTACGTCGATCTGATTAGCTGCGAGGAACTTGCCCTCGAACGCAGCTGCCTTGATCTCGAACTTATCCTGACCTTTGGCGAATTCCTTGAACAAACGGGCGGCAGCGCCAGGATGTTCGTTAGAGAATGCAACCAGGGTCGGGCCAGTGAACACGTCGTTGAGCACGTCATATTGAGTGCCAGCAACAGCGCGTTTCAGCAGGGTGTTACGTACAACACGTACGTAAACGCCAGCTTCACGGGCCTCTTTACGGAGTCCGGTCATAGCGCCTACTGTCACACCACGGGCATCAGCCACGACAGCGGACAGAGCTACTTTGGCAGCCTCGTTGACTTCAGCGACGATGGCCTTCTTGTCTTCGAGTTTAATTGCCACGGGTTTAACTCCTGCTTGTTACCGTTTCATCCAACCGAGGCCGGATGTCGTTTTGGTGTCTGATTCGGTAAGGAACCGGGAGCACCATCTGCGTAGGCTTGTGGTTTAAGACTTACGTCGCCTACGGTCTTGGATAGCCCCCGCCAGGCAGGGACCCCAATCTTTCAACTGGCGCAATTGCTTGCGCCAGTCTGTGTCTTATACGTCCAGCGAGCCTTGGTCGATGACCAGACCTGGGCCCATAGTGGTGCTCAGGGTAACGCGCTTGACGTAGATGCCTTTCGAAGAAGCAGGCTTGATACGCTTCAAATCAGCGATCAGGGCTTCAACGTTTTCCTTCAGCTTGACGGCATCAAAGCCGACCTTGCCAACGGAAGTGTGGATGATGCCGTTTTTGTCGGTGCGATAACGAACCTGACCAGCCTTGGCGTTTTTAACCGCGGTAGCTACGTCTGGAGTTACGGTGCCGACTTTAGGGTTAGGCATCAGGCCGCGTGGACCGAGGATTTGACCCAACTGACCTACAACGCGCATTGCATCCGGGGATGCAATCACTACGTCATAGTTCAGGTCGCCGCCTTTCATTTCGGCAGCCAGGTCGTCCATACCTACGCGATCAGCGCCGGCAGCCAGAGCAGCTTCAGCAGCTGGACCCTGAGTGAACACAGCAACACGTACAGTCTTGCCAGTACCGTGTGGCAGCACAGTAGCGCTACGAACGACCTGGTCGGACTTACGTGGGTCAACACCCAGGTTCACAGCGACGTCTACAGACTCGCTGAACTTGACAGTCGACAGCTCGGTCAGCAGAGCAGCAGCGTCTACGAAGTTGTAGGCCTTGCCTGCTTCAATTTTGCCGGCGATAGCCTTTTGGCGCTTGGTCAGCTTAGCCATTACACACCCTCCACGTTAAGGCCCATGCTACGAGCAGAACCGGCGATAGTACGCACGGCTGCATCCATATCAGCTGCAGTCAGATCCGCGTTTTTGGTTTTCGCGATTTCTTCCAGCTGAGCACGGGTAACGGTGCCGACCTTAACGGTGTTCGGACGAGCGGAACCGCTGGTCAGGCCAGCAGCCTTCTTCAACAGAACCGAAGCCGGGGTGCTCTTGGTTTCGAAAGTGAAGCTGCGGTCACTGTAAACAGTGATGATCACAGGAGTCGGCAGACCTGGCTCAAGACCCTGAGTACGGGCGTTGAACGCTTTGCAGAACTCCATGATGTTCACGCCGTGCTGACCCAGAGCTGGGCCAACGGGTGGACTTGGGTTGGCCTGTGCGGCCTTCACTTGCAGCTTGATGTAAGCAGTAATTTTCTTAGCCATGAGGCACTCCAATTACGGGTTCTAGCGCCTAGAAAGGCTCCCCGGTTACTTGCGCGTTTATCCCAGTGACGACAAAACCCCACAGCCTGAGGCTGCGGGGTATGGGATTCTCGTTCAGTTACGCCTTCTCGACCTGACTGAACTCTAGCTCTACCGGAGTAGAGCGACCGAAAATGAGCACAGCCACTTGGATGCGACTCTTTTCGTAATTAACTTCTTCAACAGTACCGTTAAAGTCGGCAAATGGACCGTCTGTAACGCGAACAACCTCGCCCGGCTCAAAGAGAGTCTTAGGCTTAGGCTTGTCACTACCATCAGCGACACGACGCAGAATTGCTTCGGCCTCTTTATCGGTGATAGGTGCAGGCTTATCAGCAGTACCACCAATGAAACCCATGACACGCGGAGTATCCTTGACCAAGTGCCAAGTACCCTCATTCATGTCCATTTGCACCAGCACATAGCCTGGAAAAAACTTACGCTCGCTTTTGCGCTTCTGGCCATTACGCATTTCAACCACTTCTTCAGTGGGAACCAGAATTTCGCCGAAGCCATCTTCCATGCCAGCCAGCTTTACACGCTCAACCAAAGAGCGCATCACATGCTTCTCGTAACCCGAGTAAGCATGCACAACGTACCAACGCTTAGCCACGGGACACCCTTAGCCGACAATCAAGGAAACAAGCCAACCGAGCAGGGAGTCAAGCCCCCACAACAGCAACGCCATAACCAGCACAACAGCCACAACAATCAGCGTGGTCTGCGTGGTTTCTTGACGAGTTGGCCATACGACTTTACGGATCTCGGTACGAGCTTCCTTAACCAGCACAAAGAACGACTTACCCTTGGCAGTCTGCAAGCCTACAAAGGCAGCAACTGCAGCAATAGCAAGAAGCGCAAGCACACGGTACAGGATCGGCGAAGCAGAATAATACTGATTGCCAACAACGCCAACGACAACCAAAGCAACTACTACAAGCCACTTGAGCATATCGAAGCGAGAGCCTTGAGCTTCAGCCTTAGGAGTCATCTATGAAGATCCTGTGAAAAGAAAGCCAGATACACCGAGTGAATCTGGCAGGTCAGGAGGGAATCGAACCCCCAACCTACGGTTTTGGAGACCGTCGCTCTGCCAATTGAGCTACTGACCTAAAAACAAAATCAGGCCGACCATTATGCCGGCCCGATGGAGATATATCAAGAACTTACTCGATGACTTTGGCTACGACACCAGCGCCGACGGTACGACCGCCTTCACGGATAGCGAAACGCAGACCATCTTCCATCGCGATGGTTTTGATCAGAGTGACAGTCATCTGGATGTTGTCACCTGGCATTACCATTTCAACGCCTTCTGGCAGCTCGCAGTTACCAGTCACGTCAGTAGTACGGAAGTAAAACTGTGGACGGTAGCCTTTGAAGAACGGAGTATGACGACCGCCTTCTTCCTTGCTCAGAACGTAAACTTCTGCAGTGAACTTGGTGTGCGGCTTAACGGTACCTGGCTTAACCAGAACCTGGCCACGCTCAACATCGTCACGCTTGGTGCCACGCAGCAGAACGCCGCAGTTCTCACCAGCACGACCTTCGTCGAGCAGCTTACGGAACATTTCAACGCCAGTGCAGGTAGTTTTCTGAGTATCGCGCAGACCAACGATCTCAACTTCTTCCTGGATGCGAACAATGCCACGCTCAACACGACCAGTTACCACGGTGCCACGACCGGAGATCGAGAACACGTCTTCGATTGGCATCAGGAACGGCTTGTCGATTGCACGCTCTGGCTCTGGGATGTAGCTGTCCAGAGTCTCTACCAGACGCTTAACAGCGGTGGTACCCATTTCGTTGTCGTCTTGGCCGTTCAGAGCCATCAGAGCCGAACCGATGATGATTGGAGTGTCATCACCTGGGAAGTCGTAAGTGCTCAGCAGATCGCGCACTTCCATCTCAACCAGTTCCAGCAGCTCTGCGTCGTCAACCATGTCAGCCTTGTTCAGGAAGACAACGATGTACGGAACGCCTACCTGACGGGACAGCAGGATGTGCTCACGAGTTTGCGGCATCGGACCATCAGCGGCCGAGCAAACCAGGATTGCGCCGTCCATCTGAGCAGCACCGGTGATCATGTTTTTTACGTAGTCGGCGTGACCTGGACAGTCAACGTGTGCGTAGTGACGCACGGCCGAATCGTATTCAACGTGAGCGGTGTTGATGGTGATACCGCGAGCTTTTTCTTCTGGGGCGCTGTCGATCTTGTCGAAGTCAACCTTGGCCGAACCGAAAACTTCGGAGCAGACGCGGGTCAGAGCAGCAGTCAGAGTAGTCTTACCATGGTCAACGTGACCAATGGTACCGACGTTGACGTGCGGCTTATTACGTTCGAACTTTTCCTTAGCCATCGAAATCACCCCTAGGAGAAGAATTGAGCAGATCACACAAGCCATTAAAACAAAGGCAGATATTTTCATATCTGCCTTGTTATATGGAGCTCTTGAGCGGATTTGAACCGCTGACCTCACCCTTACCAAGGGTGTGCTCTACCAACTGAGCTACAAGAGCGAAACACATTGCACAAACTGTAAACTTGGAGCGGGTAGCGGGAATCGAACCCGCATCATCAGCTTGGAAGGCTGAGGTTCTACCACTAAACTATACCCGCGGAGCGTACAGCTCACGCTAAATCTGGTGGAGGGGGAAGGATTCGAACCTTCGAAGTCGTAGACGTCAGATTTACAGTCTGATCCCTTTGGCCGCTCGGGAACCCCTCCTAAGCGAGGCAGCATTCTATACCATGCCACCCTTCTGTCAAGCGTTTTTCTCATTAAAAACCTGAGCTTAGCTGCGTTGACATCACTTTACAGCCTCAACCTTGTTTGGTCTTCGCTGCGAAGCGGGCGCCATTCTATGCAAACTATTCGAGAGTTGCAATGCCTTCGCACAACATTATTTTATGTTTTAACTCATTGAATTCTTTAGCAAGATTCTGGAGCTGCAAATCATCGACCAAATGCTTACTGCCGGGCTCTACACGCACCCAGAAGCCCGCTAAATCAGGGAGTGCCAAAGACTGCAGCTCTCCGCTGGCACCCATAGCCTGCAAACGCTGCTCCAGCAACTGCGCCGTCTCTCTGCGAGCAAAACCACCCAGATAAAGACACATGTTCTCAGCTTCGGCCACCTTAGCCCTGTCTCGACGCGCAACAACATCAGCGGACTCACTCAACAGGCGAATATCTTGCTGAGTACCGCGATACAAGCTCAGGGGAGTCACCTCTTTGGCCCGAAGAGGCGCCTCCTGCTGGTGCCAGATGTAATAAAAAGCATTCAGAACCAGGAGCAACAGGAAGAGCCAGCGCATATAAAACCTCAAGACAATGGACACGCCACAGCCAAGCCAACAAACACAAGATCCGGGACAACTTTACCGCGAGGCACAGCATCGGAGACCAAGCCGGCATCCCCCCCCGTTAAAAATACGGAAAATTCATCCCCCCAATAACGGCGCGCTTGATCCAATTGGGTCAGCACAAAGCCCCGCAACATTAACAAGCAGCCTCGTTCAACCGCCTCAACAGTTGCTCGCCCAGGCAAAAGATTCTCCAGGGCACGCTCAGCTGAAAGATCATCGTAACGAATACGCCGTGTATGGGTACGCAACTGATTACGCATCAATGGCATCCCGGGGCAAATGAACCCACCTAGTGCATGCCATCCGCCCCGATGAAGTCCGCCGTGACCGCAGTGCCAAAATCAAGCACCAGGCACGCACCATTTGCCAGACGAAAAGCACCTAGCATTGCGAGCCAACGGTCTAAACCAAGGCGCTCATAATCATCGTAGCCATTGTGTACACCTGCCATTTCTCGAGCGGGAGAAGCGCAAACCGCACTAATAGCAAACGCCTCGAAGAGCATCGCAGCCAATCGCCCAGTCTCGTCAGAGGTACGCACACTGACAAGCCGACATAGCGTCAAAGACAAACCTGGCAAACCATGCAGGACCGCCAGCAACGCCTGATCAGAATCAACCACACCCTCTGAAAAGACATACAGCGACTCGACATGGAGCACACGCCATTTGATGAAGCTATTACCGCAATCAAGCTCAAGAATCATCTCGCAACCTCAAGCTGAGCTCACCACCGCTATACACCTTCTCTACACCTTCCACCCTTAAGCGCAGCGCGCCTTGCCGATCGATTCCCATGACGACACCGTCCACTTTGTTGACACCTGCCACCAAGGAAACCGATCGCCCCTGCCATAGGTGGTTTTGCTCCCACTCGCCCTGGATCGCCACGAAACCTGACTCTTGATGTCGCTTTAGATACGACCCAAGCACAGCCCCCAAACGAACAACCAACTCGTTCCGATCGATCATGCGCCCAGACTCTAACCTGATAGACGTCCACTCCTGGTCGACCTCTTCAGCGCCCTGCATATTCACATTGATTCCTACACCCAAAACCACGTGACACACGTCAGCAGGATCTCCAACCAACTCCAGCAAGATGCCGGCGATTTTCTTCCGCCCTACCAATACGTCGTTTGGCCACTTCAGGCCGGCCTTAGAGATGCCGAAATCACGCAAAGTCTGCATTACAGCTAAGCCGACAACTAGGCTGAGCCCTTCCAACTGGCGCATACCGCCATCTATGCGCAAGACCAAGCTGTAATACACATTTTCGGCGAAAGGACTCACCCATTTGCGCCCTCTCCGCCCCCGCCCAGCGCTCTGACGCTCGGCCAAGACGAAAAACGGTGCAGACTGTCCGCGCTCAATTGCCCTCAAGGCCTCTGCATTAGTTGAGTCAATGGAATCAAAAACCAGAATCCCCCATGAAGAATCATGGGATTGTCGAGCAATCTCAGCCCCATCCAGGAGAGCAATTGGAGCTGCGAGTTGATAACCACGGCCACGGACTTTATGAATAGAGAGCCCAAGCTCAGCCTCCATTTGCTGCAACTGCTTCCAAACAGCGCTGCGACTGATACCCAGCGCCGCTCCAAGAGCCTGTCCAGAATGAAACCGCCCATCTTTAAGAAGCTCTAGCAACGTCAGCATGCAGGTCTCGCCTCACAATGAGGCCCGCATGATAGCCATGCCTACGGCCGTTGCATAGAAAGCCCCACGAACGCAGCAACACATGCACGCCCTCGAAAGGAATTGCGTATTTTCTTTGCGGACAAACAAAACCCCAACTGCTT
>NZ_JALQCX010000019.1:0-119675 GCF_023241665.1 Pseudomonas morbosilactucae
AGGGTGGCGACACCTCACATGTGTAGGAGCTGGCTTGCCAGCGATAGCGCCCGCAAGGTCGATACAAGACTTGAAGGCCTCCCCCAGATGCTCCGATTTTTGAATGAGTCCTGCATGATCGAAAAACACCCTCTTTTGCGCTGCCTGGCGATTTACCGGGAAATGCCTTGGCGTTTTGCCCTGGTGGCCGGGCTGTATATCGCCGTCAACCTCGGGCTGGTCTGGCAGCAATGGCTCATCGGCCATGCGGTCAACGATGTCAGCGCCGGGCGTGCGGTGGTGCGCCAGGCCGACGGCAGCCTGGACGCCAGCCTCGGTTGGTACTGGCTGTGGCTGATGCTCGCGGTGGCCCTCGGCCGTGGCGTGCTGCAATACGCGGCCAGCGTGCTGTCCCTGGTGCTCAGCCAGGAACTGCTGACCCGCCTGCGTGAACGCATCCTGCAGCAGGTGCAGAACCTGCACCTGGGCTACCACTGGCAGCACGGCATGGGGGAAATGATCACCCGCACCACCCGCGACGCCGACAAGGTCCGCGATGCCTTGATCAGCTTCTGGCGCCAAGTGGTGGAAACGCCCCTGGTGGTCTTGGCCACGGTGGGCCTGTTGAGTGTGTACAACCCGCTGCTGGGGCTGGTGCCGCTGTTACTGACGGCGTTCGGCCTGTGGATTTTCGTGCGCCAGACCGAGCGCCTGGTGAGCCTCGACCGGGCCGTGGGGGCGGCCTATGACCGGGTCAACCAGGACCTCAGCGAGGGCATTGGCGGGGTCCGGGTGATCAAGTCCTTCGGCCTCGAACAGCACCGCATCCAGGGCTTCGCCGCCCAGGTGGCGTTGTTTGCCCACCACGCGCGCCAGGCCCTGGCCTACTCCAGCTCACGCATCCCCCTGCCCCAGGCCGTGGTCGCCCTGGGCCACGTGTGGATCCTGGTCTACGGCGCCCATTTGGTGGCCGCCGGGCAACTGGGCATCGGTGAACTGGTGACCTCACTGCTGATCGCCACCACCCTGGTGTTTCGCATCGAGGGCATTGGCCGGGTGATGCAGACCTTTGCCGACGCCCGCTCCAGCGCCGAGCGCATCTGGCAATTGCTCGACGAACCGGCGGCCATCCGTAGCGCCGACGCTCGCCTGCCCGACAGCCCGCTGGGCCTGAAGCTGGAACGGGTCAGTGTCAGCGCCCCCGGTGGTGGCCTAGACATCCTCCATGACTGCTCCCTGACCTTGCAGCCGGGGGAAATCGTCGCCCTGGTGGGCGCCACCGGCACGGGCAAAAGCCTGTTGGCCAGCCTGCTGCCGCGTCTTAGCGACGTCAGTTGCGGGCGCCTGCTGCTGGGCTCGGACAGCGCCGGCTGGCAAGACATCCGCGACCTGGACTTGCAGCAACTGCGGCGCCGGGTGCACGTGGTGCCCCAGGAAAGCTTTCTGTTTTCCGACACCCTGGCAGCCAACCTGCGCCTGACCGCCCCCGGCGCCAGCGACGCGCAACTGCGCCACGGCCTGGCCCTGGCGGCCGCCGAAGACGTGCTGGAGCGCCTGCCCCAAGGCTTGAACACGCCCCTGGGCGACCGCGGCGTGACCCTGTCCGGCGGCCAGCGCCAGCGCCTGAGTCTGGCCCGGGCGCTGCTCGGTGGGCCGGACATCCTCTGCCTCGACGACGCCACCAGCGCCCTGGATGCCATCAGCGAACGCCAGGTGCTGAACAACATCCGTCAATTGCGCCGCGACCAGGGCCGGGCCACCACCTTGCTGGTGATCTCCAGCAAGCTCTCGACCATTCTTCTGGCCGACCGGGTGCTGATGCTCCAGGACGGCAAGATCGCCGCCAGCGGCACCCACGCTGAACTGTTGACGGCCAATGCGGACTACCGCGACCTGCTGGGGATCGACCATGGCTAACCCAAGCGCCGGCAAGGCGCTGAGCGACATCGAAATTGAAGAAATGCTGGCGAAAAAGGCCTTGGACCGCAGCATGTTCAGCCGCCTGCTGCCGCTGCTGAAGCCGATTCGCGGGCCGATACTGGCGGTGATCGGCATCGAGGTGCTGCTGGTGTTCACGGTGTTCCTGCGCCCTTGGTTCGTCCGCGAACTGCTGGACAGCGGGCTGATCCGCGACGGCGACCACTGGCTGCTGGACGAGCGCCTGGTGCTGTGGCTCGGCCTCGGGCTGGCGGCCAGTTGGCTGGGGCGTTTTGTGCTCGCCGGGGTGTCCCAGTTGATTGCCGGCAGCGCGGCGATCCGGGTGCTCAACGACCTGCGGGTGCAGGTGTTCGCCCATGTCCAAGCGCTGAGCGTCAGCTACTTCGACCAGACCCGCGCCGGGCGGATCATTTCCCGTGCCGATCGCGACGTCGACAGCCTGGAACCCTTGCTGATCCAGGGCCCGCCGGAACTGCTGGGGGCCTTGCTGCGCTGTGGGCTGGCGTCGCTGATGCTGTGGCGCATCGACCCGCGATTCTTCCTCGCCCTGGCGGCCACGGTGCCCTTGCTGGTGCTGGCGACCTGGGGGTTCAAGCGTATTTCCCAGCGCAACTGGGCCAAGGTGGCGGAGAACCGCAGCCGCTTCACCGCCCACCTGGTGGAAAGTGTCAGCGGCGCGCGGATGCTGCAGCAATGCACCCAGCAAACCCCGAACCTCAAGCGCTACCGTGGCCTGCTGGATGACTTCAACCAGGCACTGATTCGCGGCAGCCTGCGCTCCAGTTGGTTCGCCCCGTTCACCGCCCTGCTCAGTTCGGCGGGCATGGCCGGGCTGTTGCTGGTGGGCGCCTTCGGCCTGGCCACGGCGGACATCAGCGTCGGCCAGGTGGCGGAAAGCCTGTTCTATGTGTTCCTGTTCCTCGGTCCCCTGCAAGAACTGTCAGACCTCTTCGAGCGCTACGCCACCGGCTCGGCCTCGGCCCAGCGCATCTTCCTGTTGCTCGACACCCGGCCACAGATCGTCGACAGCGCCACGCCCCAGCGCCTGGGGCGAGCTCGCGGGGAGGTGAATTTCCAGCAGGTGCGCTTTGCCTACGACACCAAGAGCCCGACACCGGTGATCCATGACCTGGACCTGCACATTCGTGCCGGTGAAGTGCTGGCCATCGTGGGCCCCTCGGGCCATGGCAAAAGCACCCTGGTGCAGCTGTTGACGCGGTTCTACGAGGTGCAGGCCGGCGCGGTGCAACTGGATGGCGTGGATATTCGCCAACTGACCCAGCATGACCTGCGGCGCAATGTCGGCGTGGTGCTGCAAGACAACGTGCTGTTCAGTGGCAGCATCCTCGACAACCTGCGTCTGGCCGCGCCCCAGGCCGACGATGCCGCCTTGATTGCCGCCGCCCGGGAACTGGGGGCGGATGAAGTGCTGGAGCGCCTGCCCCACCAGTACCAGACCGAAGTCGGGCCGTTGGGCGGGCACCTGAGCCACGGCCAGCGGCAACTGGTGTGCCTGGTGCGTGCGTACCTGGCAGACCCGGCGGTGCTGGTGCTGGACGAAGCCACCTCGGCGGTCGATATCCATACCGAGCGGCGCATCCAGCGGGCCTTGCGCCGCCTGTGCGAAGGGCGCACGGCGATCATCATCGCCCACCGCCTGGCAACCATCCGCGATGCCGATCGGATCGCCGTGATTCGTCACGGGCGCCTGGTGGAGCAAGGTCCGCACCATCGGTTGATCGACCAGGGTGGCGCCTATGCAGCGCTGTACCAGACCTACCTGCGCAGCGCCGAAACGGCTGAAACCGCGTAGATCCGTCTCAAGGGCCCTATCGCCGGCAAGCCGGGCTCCTACAGGGCACGTCAACCACGGCTCCCGTTGTAGGAGCTGGCTTGCCAGCGAAGGCGTCCCAAACCTAGCCTGCATCTCAAGGGCCTCATCGCCGGCAAGCCGGGCTCCTACAGGGCACATCAGCCACAGCTCCCGTTGTAGGCGCTGGCTTGCCAGCGATGGCGTCTCTAAGCCTAGCCTGTGTCCCAAGGGCCTCATCGCCGGCAAGCCGGCTCCTACAGGGCGTGTCAGCCGTGCGGGCGTGCTGCGCGCTCAGCAGCGGTTGCTGACGGGGTGTTGCTACAGACGCACCCCGGCCGGGGTTGCTCGTAGGGATTATTGGCAAAGCCCCGCCCCTGCTGGCTGAAACCGCTTCGGGCGGTGCATGGCATGGCCGTTGCAGTTCCTGTGCAAAGGCGTCTTCGCACCTGCGGGCGCAATGCGTTACTGAATCAGGAGCACCCATGAGCACTGAATTTTTCTGGCGCCTGCCGCTGGGAACCGACGGTCCGCAGTTGACCACCGACAAACACAACCGTGGCAACCCGGATTACCGCCCTGGGCACATCGCCCCGGGACGCCTGCCCAATGGCGAGCCGGACGACTTCACCTACATCGACTACATCGCCCAAGTGGCCAAGGCGGCTGAAATCGCCGGTTTCGAAGGGGCCCTGCTGCCCACCGGCCCCGAGCCCTGGATCGCCGCTGCGGCCCTGGCTCGGGAAACCCGGCGCATCAAGTTCCTGATCGCCTTCCAGGCCACCTGGACCCTGCCGGCCTACGCCGCCCAGCAAGCGGCGATCCTGCAGAACCTCAGCCGTGGCCGCCTGGAGTGGAACATCATCACCGGCGGCAACCCCGCCAGCCAGCGGGCCAACGGCGACTTTCTCGACCACGACCGGCGCTACCAGCGCACCGGCGAATTCCTCGACATCATCCAGGGCCTGTGGGAACACGAGCGGTTCTCCTACGACGGCGATATCTACCAACTTGAAAACGGCGCCCTGCCCCCCGGCCTGCAACATGAACGCAAGCCCGGCGTGTACTTCTCCGGTTTCTCCGATGCGGCTCTGGATGTGGCCGCCAAGCACGCCGACGTCTACCTGAACTGGGCCGAGCCCATCGACCAGCTCAAGCCCCACATCGAGCGGGTGCGCGAACTCGCGGACAAACAGGGTCGCAGTGTGCGCTTCGGCTTGCGGGTCGACCTGTTCGCCCGGGAAACCGAGGAACAGGCCTGGGCCGACCTGCGCCGCCAGTTCGACAAGCTCGAAGGCAAGAGCAGCGTGGTCGCCAAAGGCTTCAGCAGCGGTTCCGACTCGGTGGGCGGCGCCCGACAGAGTGCCTATCACCAGAACATTTCCCGCTTCGACGACTTGATCATCGGCCCCAACCTCTGGGCCGGCTTCGCCAAGGCCAAGCCAGGCCCCACCGTGGGCCTGGTGGGCAGCCACCAGAACATCGCCGAACGCCTGGTGGAATACCGCGACGCCGGCTTCTCGACCTTTATTCTCGCCGGCAACCCGCACCTGGAAGAGGCCCTGCGCATTGGCCAGGAAGTCCTGCCGCTGGTGCACCAGCGCCCGGTTGCCGAAACGCCCCACCCTTTGCAGGCCAGCGCCTGAACGCTGATGGAGAACACCTGAAATGAGCCAACCCCTCGATTCACTGTGGTACACCCGCTGCCCGGTTCCCACCGGCCTGGGCATCGCCGTGCAGCAAGGCTGGCTGCAGGACCGGGTCGGCGCCCTGGGCACCCGGGTGCAGTCCCTGCGTGAGTCCAACGACCAGGCTGTGCGCGAATCGCATTTTGATCACAGCCTGCGCAACTCGGTGCGCCACGGCGGCAATATCCCGGCGATCTGGGCCCGCGCCCAAGGCCGGGAAACCCGGGTCATCGGCCTGTCCTGGGCCGATGAGGCGCAACTGATCCTGACCCGCCCGGACAGCGGCATCCGCACCGTCAAGGACCTCAAGGGGCGGCGCTTCGGCCTGCCGGACTGGGCCGGCGCACAGATCGACTTCACCCGCGCCCAGGCCCTGCGCGGCCTGGAAAACGCCCTCAAGCTCGAAGGCCTGCAGGTCGGCGATATGCAACTGCTGAACTTTCGCTACGGCGGCACCTTCAGCGACCAGCCCGTGCACACCGTGGCCGACACCCCGGTGCTGGCAGCCACCCGCCAGGGCCGCAACCTGGAGCTGCAAGGCCTGCTGCGCGGCGAAGTCGATGCGATTTTCCTCAAGGGCGCCAGCGCCGCCCAATACGCCCACGATTTTGGCCTGCACACGGTGATCGATACCGGCGCCCACCCGGACCCGCTGATCCGTAGCAACAACGGCACGCCGCGCACCCTGACCGTCGACCTGCACCTGCTGCAGGAGCATTTCGACGTGGCCAGCGGCATTCTCGATTCGGTGCTGCGCGCCGAGCGCTGGGCCCACACCCACCCCGAAGACACCCGACGCTACCTGGCCCGGGAAACCAACAGCAGCGAATACTGGGTCAGCGCCGCCTATGGCAATGACGCCCACCTGCGCCTGCGCACCGCACTCGACGAACAGGCCATCTCCGCCCTGCAGGACTTTGTCCAGTTCCTGCACCGCTGGCGCTTCATTGCGCAGAGTTTCGATGTACGCCAGTGGATCGATCACCGGCCCTTGCACGCCCTGCTGGACACCCCCATTGCCCTGCCCGGCTAACCCGCCAGGTTTCATGGATTCGAATTGAAGACCCTTATGAGCAAACCACTCGATACCCTTTGGTACACCCACAGCCCAGTGCCCACCGGGCTGGGCATCGCCGTGCAGTCCGGTCGCCTGGCGGAAGCCTTCCTGCCGTTCGGCACCAATATCCAGTCCCTGCGCGAATCCAGCGAGCGTGAAGTGCGCGAGGCCCACTACGACCACCACTTGCAGAACTCGGTGCGCCACGGCGGCAACATTCCGGCCATCTGGGCCTACGCCAGCGGCGTGCAGACCCGGGTCCTGGGCCTGTCCTGGAGTGACGAGGTGCAGTTGATCCTGACCACCGCGGAAAGCGGCGTGAAGAGCATCCGCGACTTGAAAAACCGTCGTTTCGGCTTGCCGAAATGGGCCAATGTGCAGATCGACTTCACCCGCGCCCAGGCCCTGCGCGGCCTGGAAAATGCCCTCAAGCTCGAAGGCCTGGCCGTCAGCGACGTAGAGCTGGTGGACTACCCCTACGGCGGCACCTACAGCGACGAGCAGAAGCAACACCTGTACGGTTCGGAAGTCAGCCTCGGGGTGACCCGTTTCAGCCGGCGCAACAACGAACTGATCGGCCTGCTGCGGGGCGACATCGATGCGATCTTCCTCAAGGGCGCCCACGCCGTGCACCTGGCCAACGAATTCGGCCTGCACGTGGTGGTGGACACCGGCTCCCACCCGGACCCGCTGATCCGCTCCAACAACGGCACGCCGCGGACCCTGACCGTGGACACTCACCTGCTGCAGGAACACTTCGACGCCAGTGTGAAAATCGTCGACACCGTGCTGCGCACCGAGCAGTGGGCCTGGGCCAACCCCGAGGAAACCCGGCGTTTTCTCGCCCGCGAACTCAACACCAGCGAGTACTGGGTGGCGGCGGCCTATGGCGAAGACGCCCACCGCCGCCTGCGCACCACCCTGGATGCCCGCTCCATCGAAGCCCTGCAAGACTTCACCGACTTTCTCCATCGCTGGAACTTCATCCCACGGCGCTTCGATGTACGCGACTGGATCGACTTCAGCGTGCTGGAAAAAGTCATCGGTTCCACCTCCCGCGTCGCTGTTTGATCCTCGGCCAGCGCCTGTGGCAGGCGCTGGCGACTCCCACCTCCCCTGTGCTATCGCCGGCAAGCCGGCTCCTACAAAAAAACCTGTAATCACCCTGGGTGCCGGGTGTTGGTTGGGCAGCACTTTTGCCGGTCACGCTTGCTGCTCCAGCAGCACCCTTCACGCAACTTCTGCTGAATAACCGACAGGCTCTTTATAGCGTGTTGGATCCAACTAACCACGGCTTTTTAAAACAACTTGAACCGCGTCTTTTTAATGATTTAAATCGTTTTATTTCAATCACTTATCAAAACTAAAGAGCGAACAAATCCTCTTGGCACGATCTCTGCTCTAGCCCAGATAGAGAAACTTTCAAGGGGGAGATTTAAATGCATAAGCTTAATCCGATTACCAAGAGTATCTGGCTGGCCCTGCTTCTAGCGGGAGGCACCCTCGGTGAGGCGGCATTGGCCGCTGAAGCCGACACCACCGACAGCGAACAGACCCGCAATGAACCGGCACTGAAAACCGTGACCGTCACTGCCCAGCACCGGGAAGAAACCCTGCAAGAGGTTCCGGTGGCGGTATCGGCAGTCCAGGGCACCAGCATCACCGCCGACGGCGTGCGCGCCATGGGCGACATCACCACCTTTATTCCCAACGCCTCGGCCAAGAACCCCGATGGTGACGGCCGCCCCCGCTGGTACATCCGCGGCCTGGGCACCGGTGACACCGGTGCCGCCACGGTTTTCCCGGTGGGCATCTATGCCGACGACGTCTACCTCAACGCGCCTATTGCCGGCGGCGGCCCGCTGTTCGACCTGGAGCGCATCGAGGTCCTGCGCGGGCCCCAGGGCACCCTGTACGGCAAGAACACCACGGCCGGTGCGGTGAACATCATTTCCAAGAAGCCCAGCTTCGACACCGACGGTTTTGGCACCCTGGGTTTTGGCAGCAAGAACGAACGCATCGTCAGCGGCGCCATTGGCGGCGCCCTGGTGGATGAGAAGCTGGCGGCGCGGGTTTCCCTGTACTCCGAGGAACGCGACGGCTTCCAGAAAAACCTCAACGACGACCACACCTACGGCGACGTCAACAAGAAGGCCGTGCGCCTGCAGTTCCTGGCCCAGCTCAACCCGGACCTGGACGCCCTGTTGAAGCTGCACAGCCGCGAGTTCAAGGGCGATGGCAGCAACGGCTCGTTGCCGGTGGGCACCTATTACAACGTTGGCTATGAGCGACCCCATGGGCGCAACACCAACCTCAATGTCAACGAAGACGCCAAGCTCGATCACGATGGCACCTCCCTGACCCTGAACTGGCACCTGGGCGACTACACCCTGACGTCCATCAGTGCCTATGACTGGATTCGCGGGCAGTCCACCAGCGACGCCGACTACACCCCGTACGAAGTCAACGGCGCGGCCATCAGCGACAACAAATACACCCAGTACTCCCAGGAGCTGCGCCTGGCCTCGCCGCAACAGGAAACCCTGCGCTGGCTGCTGGGCGCCCACTACTTCCATGAAGACCTGGACAGTTCGGCCAAGCGCATCATCACCCCGGGCGCGCGCCCAACGGCACCGGTTCGAACCAGGTCGGCACCACGGCCTTTCGCAACCTCGACTACACCCACACCACCGACAGCTATGCGCTGTTCGGCAACCTGACCTACGACTTCACCGATGACTTCAGCGTCACCGGCGGCCTGCGCTGGACCCAGGAAAAGAAAGACATCGACCTCGACCTGACCCAGCTGACCCGCGCCACCGCCAACGGCCCGCTGATTCCCCTGGCGGCAGCCGGCAGCAACGGCAGCAGCGAGAAGGACAAGACCTGGGAAGCCTGGACCTACGACCTGACCCCGGAATACCGCATCAACGACAACCTGCGGGTGTTTATGCGTTATGCCCATGGCTTCCGTTCCGGCGGTTTCAACACCGGCCTGTCCACCAGCCTGTCGCAACTGACCACGGTCGATCCGGAACAGCTGGACGCCTATGAAGTCGGCCTCAAGTCCGAGTGGTTCAACCGCCGGCTGACGGTCAACGCCAACGTTTTCTACTACGACTATTCGGACATCCAGGTGAACCTGTTGACGGTCAACAACGGCGTGCTGACCACCGCCTTGACCAACGGCGCCAAGGGCAAGGTCAAGGGCGCCGAGCTGGAAATCGAAGGCCAGCCCACCGACTACCTGCACCTGCGGGCGGCGGTGTCTTTCCTCGACAGCCAGTACACCGAATTCAAGAACACCAACCCCACCACCGGTGAGGTGACCGGCGACTACAGCGGCAACAGCTTCGTGCGCTCGCCGCGTAACGTGGTGTCTCTGGGGGCCGACTACACCTTCCCGCTGGAGATCGGCGGCAAGCTGGTGGCCGGTGGTGACGTGAGCTTCCGTGACAAGGAATACTTCCTCGCCGACCGCCAGAGCAGCCCCGACAAGACCCTGAGCCAGCCCCACTACACCCTGGCCAACAGCCGCCTGACCTGGTTCAGCCCGGATGAAAAACTCAGCGTCACCGGCTTCGTCAACAACCTCACCGACCGTCGCTACCAAGTGCATGGCCGACCCAACGGTGGCCTGGGCCAGTACGTCATCACCTACGGCGACCCACGCACCGTCGGCCTGAGCGTGACCAGCCGCTTCTAACCCATACCCCCTGTAGGAGCCGGCTTGCCGGCGATAGGGCCCCCAGGCCCTGGGCAGGTCTCAAGACCACCATCGCAGGCCAGCCAGCTCCTACCGCAACCCGACCTACCGCACCAACGCGTTGATCGGCATTTTTATTAGAAAGGAATTCACCTTATGTTCCATCGCAATCCGTTGGCCGGCGCCGTGGCGCTGGTCATCGGCAGCCTTGCCGTGCCTGCGTTCGCTGCCGAAAGCTCAACCTCGTCCCCTTCTGCCACCAGCGATCACCTGGACACCGTGGTGGTGCTCGGCACCCGCCGCAGTGATGTCACCGCCCTGGAAAGCGCCGCCCCGGTGGACGTGCTCTCCGGCGAGCAGTTGCAACACACCGGGGCCAGCGACTTGTCCGGTGCCCTGGCCGCACTGTCGCCGTCCTTCAGCTTCCCCCAGTCGCCCCAGGGCGCCTTCGCCGGGTCCATCGCCCAGGGTGCCTCGCTGCGCGGCCTGGCCTCCGACCAGGTGCTGGTGCTGGTCAACGGCAAACGCCGCCACACCAGCGCCAACGTCACCCGCCAAAGCCTGGTCAACGGCCGTGGTGCCGCTGCCGTGGACCTGAGCCTGATCCCCCTGAGTGCCATCCAGCGGGTGGAAATCCTCCGTGACGGCGCCGCCGCCCAGTACGGTTCCGACGCCATCGCCGGGGTGATCAATATCGTGCTCAAGGAAAAGGACGACGGCGGCAACCTGGGCTACCGCTTCGGCGGCTACGACAAGGGCGACGGCATCCAGCGCAAACTCAGCGGCTGGAAAGGCTTTGCCCTGCCCAACGACGGCTTCCTGACCCTGAGCTTCGATGCGGGCAGCCAGGACCCGGCCAGCGACACCAACCCGGACAACCGGATCTTCTACCCCGGCTCCACCAGCATCAACACGCCCCGCGAGCAGAACAACCGCTACCGCACCTGGCGCTGGGGCTCGGGCAATGTCTCGGACCAATACAACGTCGTCGCCAACAGCGAGTTCGGCCTCAGCGAGGGGCTCACCGCCTACGGTTTTGCCACCTACGCCCACAAGAACACCGACGCCGAGAACTTCTTCGACCCGCCCACCACCCTGCGCAACAACTACGGCAGCGATGCCCTGCAACGCTACCCTGACGGGCGTGTGCCGATCACCCGCTACACCCTGCAAGACTATGCCGCCACCGGGGGCCTGCGGTACGAGGACGAGCAACTGGGCAAGTTCGACCTGGCCCTGAACCACGGCATCAACCGCCTGGAATCGGTCGATCGCAACGCCATCAACCCAGCTGGGGCGATGCCAGTCCGTCGAAGATCTACACCGGCAAGCGCGAAGCGACCAGACCAACCTGACCCTGGACTGGGTCCGCGACTTCCCCACCGACCTGTTGTTCAAGCCCCTGACCCTGTCCGCCGGCCTGGCCTGGCGCCAGGAGAACTACGAACTGAGTGCCGGTGAAGCCGCCGGCTGGCAGAACGGCCCGTTGTTCAACACCATCGACCCGGTGACCGGCCGCAGGATCCCGGGCTACTACTCGGGCATCACCCAGGTGGACGCCGCGTCCCTGGACCGCAAGGTGCTGGGGGCCTACGTCGATGTGGAAGGCCAGGTCACCGAGAAATTCCAGGCCGGGGTGGCGGTGCGCACCGAGCATTACTCGGACTTTGGCGACACCACCAACGGCAAGCTCTCGCTGCGTTACGACTTCACCCCGCAAATCGCCGCCCGCGCCACCGCCAGCACCGGCTACCGGGCACCATCCTTGGTGCAGAGCGGGCTGTCCTCGTTCAGCGTGCAGGTGGTGGAGCAACCGCCGGGCAGCGGTAATTTCGTCGAGGTGCAACAACGCACCCTGCGCGCCGACAGCCCGGAAGCCGCGTTGCTGGGCGGCAAGGCGCTCAAGCCCGAGGAATCCACCAACTACTCCCTGGGCCTGGTCTGGCGTCCGCTGCCCAATGCCTCGGTGACCCTGGATGCGTACCGGATCAACATCGATAACCGCATCACCCTCTCCGACCAGCTGCCGTCGGCGGTGGTCGCGCCGATCTTTGCCGGCACACCTTACGCCAACATCCAGAGCGCGGCCTTCTACACCAACGTCGCCGATACCCGTACCGATGGCGTCGAACTGACCGGCAACTACCAGTGGGACCTGCAGCAATGGGGGCGCTTGAACCTGAGCACAGGCTTCAGCCAGAACAACACCCAGATCACCGAACTGCGGGACGTGGGCAGCATCAAGGGTTCGCAGATTGTCGGCCGCACCACCCAGGGCCTGATCGAGGACGGCACGCCGAAGAACAAACTGACCCTGAGCGCCAACTGGCTGTATGAGGGCTGGGGCGTGACCGTGGCCCAGCGCCGCTATGGCCAGTGGAAAAGCCTGAACGCCGTGAACCCCAACCTGGACCAGACCTACAGCGCGCAATGGGTGACCGATGTGGACCTGTCCTACACCTTTGACAAGCACCTGAAAGTTTCGGTGGGCGCGATCAACCTGCTCGACAGCCGCCCGGACAAATCCGCCGGCACCCAGCTATACGGCGTGCCCAAATACTCCACCACCAGCCCGGAAGGCGCACAAGGCGCGTTCTACTACACCAGCGTCAGCTACGACTTCTGATTGCTGCCCCGGTGTTGCCCAGGCAGCAGTCATTGCTGCCTGAGCACCACCCCAAACACCGTCCCCCTGTAGGAGCCGGCTTGCCGGCGATGAGGCCTTGAAGCTCGCAGCTTGACGCTCACAGCGCCCTTAAAACCGCCATCGCTGGCAAGCCAGCTCCTACACAACATCCTCCCCAACACAGCCTCACCGACGCCTCCTGTAGGAGCCGGCTTGCCGGCGATGAGGCCCTTGAAGCTCGCAACTTGACGCTTGCAGCGCCCTTAAACCCGCCATCGCTGGCAAGCCAGCTCCTACACAACAGCCCCCCCAATAACGTCGCACAATCTTGCCGTGCAGGTGGCACAGGTCTTGCGATGGGTCAGGGGTATTTCGCTGAAGTAAGAATTGCCATGGCTCGTTTTGTTCGTCCTGTCTTCAATGCCTTGACTTGGGTGATCTCGCCCGTTGCCTTGCTGTTGCTCTGGCACCTGGTGGCCAATGCGGGGATTTTTCCGCGCAACTTGCTGGTTCCGCCGGCCCAGGTATGGCAAACCTTCGAAGCCTTGCTGGCCAGTGGGGAACTGCTGGAGCACTTGGATAACAGCCTGTCGCGCCTGGGCCTGGGGTTCGCCATCGGTGCGTTCAGCGGGCTGGCCTTTGGCGTGCTGATGGCCCTGTCGAAAAACGTCGAGGCTTACTGCGCGCCGCTGTTCCACAGCCTGCGGCAGATCCCCAGCATCGCCCTGATCCCGATGTTCGTGCTGCTGTTGGGCATCGATGAAACCTTCAAGATCGTCATCGTCGCCAAAACCGCGTTTTTCCCGGTGGCCCTGGCGGCCAGCGAGGGGGTCAAGGCCATCCCCCGCAGCTACTTCGAAGTGGCCGACGTCTATCAGTTGCGCTGGCCGACCCTGGTCCGCGAAATCGCCCTGCCCGCCGCCGCGCCGCCGATCATTACCGGCTTTCGCATCAGCCTGACCCGAGCCTGGGTGGTACTGGTGGCCACCGAGCTGCTGGCCGCCGACAGCGGCCTGGGGCAGATGATTGAAATGAGCCGGCAGATGCTGCGCATCGACGTGGTGATGGTCGGGGTGATCGTCACTGGGTTGATCGGCTTTGCCCTGGACTTTTCCTTCCGCCGCCTGGAGCGGCGACTGCTGCGCTGGCAGACCCGCTAGGAGCCCCCTCGAATGATCGCTTTGTTGAAAAAAATCCGGGGCGCGCTGCTGCCCCTGCTGTTGCTCGCGCTCTGGGAATACCTGTCCCGCCAGGACGCCGCCGGGGCGTATGCGTTCGTGCCGTTGTCGACCATCGGCAGCGCCCTGGTCGAATTGCTGGGCAACGGTGAACTGTTGGTCAACCTCCTGGCCAGCCTGGCCCGCACCAGCGGCGGCCTGCTGCTGGGGATCCTCTTCGGGGTGTTGCTGGGCGCGCTGATGGCCTTGTCGGCGGTGGCCAATCGGCTGGTGGGGCCGTTGTTCCATTCGATCCGCCAGGTGCCGATGCTCGGCTGGATCCCGCTGATTGCCATGTGGTTCGGCAACGGCGAGTTTTCCAAGGTACTGATTGTCAGCCTCGCCGCCTTCTACCCCATGGTGCTCAACACCTACCTGGGCTTCAGCCAGGTGGAGCAGCGCTACCGCGAAGTGGGCCAGGTGCTGGTGCTGGGTCGCCGGCAGCAACTGCGCCATGTGCTGTTTCCCGCAGCCTTGCCGAGCATCGCCACCGGCGCCTTGCAGGCCCTGGCCTTTGCCTGGGTGACCACGGTGGGCAGCGAGCTGTTCCTGTCGTCCGGCGCCGGCCTGGGCAACCTGATGATGAATGCCGAGGCCGGTTCACGCATGGAGGTAATCGTCCTCTGCGTGCTGTGCATCGGCCTGTGTGGCTACCTGATGAACCTGCTGTTTTCCCTGCTGAGCCGCCGCCTGCTGCGCTGGCGCCCTACCCGCTGAAGGCCAAGACATGAATGCAATCGCCCAACACCCGCCCCAGGCGAGCCTGACCCAAGCCTCTGGCGCCCTGGAAGTCCGCAGCCTCAGCAAAACCTACCGGATCCAGGGCCAGGCCCTGCCGGTGCTGGAGAACATCGACCTGCAGGTCCGCCCCGGGGAGTTCGTTAGCATTGTCGGCGCCAGCGGCTGCGGCAAATCCACCCTGCTGCGGCTGATGGTCGGCCTGGAGCGCGATTATCAGGGGCAGATACTGCTCGATGGCCAACCCGTGGTCGGCGCCAGCCTGGAGCGCGGCATCGTGTTCCAGGACCACCGGTTGTTTCCCTGGATGACCTTGCGCCAGAACATTGCCCTGGCGCTGAAGAACCACCCGTTGTCGGCCGCCGAAAAGCAGCGCCTGGTGGCCGAGCACATCGCCCTGGTCAACCTCGAGGGCTTTGAAGACGCCTACCCGCACCAACTGTCCGGCGGCATGGCGCAGCGCGCGGCGATTGCTCGGGCGCTGATCAATAAACCCAAGGTGTTGCTGCTGGACGAGCCCCTGGGTGCCCTCGACGCCTTGACCCGGGTGCGCCTGCAGCACGAGCTGCAGCGCATCTGGGTGCAGCAGCGCTGCACGGTGATCATGGTCACCCACGACATCGAGGAAGCCCTGTACCTGGGCGACCGAGTCATTGTCATGGACGCCCACCCGGGACGGATCAAGCATGAAATCCGCGTGGACCTGCCCCATCCCCGGGAGCGTTCTTCGCCCGTCCTACAGGGTTACAAGGAGCAATTGCTGGAGGAACTGGTGGGCCACTGAGGGCCGTTTGCGCCGGGGGGCGATATAGCTCGAAGCTCGGCTTTTATTCCATAAAAGTCGTACAAGGCATTTTTATAGTGCGTTTAAATATATGAATGCGTGCGTGGCGGGTGCCTCAACACCCGCCCGCGCCCCTGCCCCCAGCGACTTTTCAGGAACCCTCGATGTCCGATCCAACCCCTTTGTTGTTTGCCCTCTACGAGCAATCCAGTGTCGGCTGCGGCGGCGCGCCGAGCCTGTGGACCCACCCCGCCGATGAACGCCTGAGCATCAACTCCCTGAGTTACTGGTCGAACCTGGCGCGAATCGCCGATCAGGCCCACCTGGACATGCTGTTTTTCGGCGACGTACTGGGGTTCTACGACGTGTTGGGCGGCAACGCCGACGCCGCCTTGAAATGGGCCGTGGAAGCGCCGGCCAATGATCCTTTGCTGCTGATCCCGGCGCTGGCGGCGATCACCGAAAACCTGGCCTTCGGGGTCACGGTCAGCACCAGCTATGAACACCCGTTCACGCACGCCCGGCGCTTCAGCACCCTGGACCACCTGACCAATGGCCGTGTGGGCTGGAACATCGTCACCTCCTACCTGTCCAGCGCCGCACGCAACTTCGGCCTGGAGCAGATGATCAAGCACGATGACCGCTATGAGCGCGCCGAGGAATTTCTCGATGTGGCCTACAAGCTCTGGGAAGGCAGTTGGGCCGATGACGCGGTGCTGGCCGACAAATCCCGGCAAACCTATGCCCGCGGCGACCGGGTACGCCCGATCAACCATGTGGGCGAGCATTACCGAGTGGCCGGGCCGCACCTGTGCTCGCCTTCGCCGCAACGCACGCCGCTGCTGATCCAGGCCGGCTGGTCGGGCCGTGGCCGGGAATTCGCAGCCAAGCATGCCGAGCTGATCTTTATCGCCAAATCCAACCCGGTGGACATCCGCCAGGGCCTGGAGGACATCTGGGCCCAAGCACGGGCGCGCGGGCGCCAGGCCGAGGATGTGAAATCCCTGACCGTGTTGCGCATCGTCACCGCCAAGACCGAGATCGAAGCCCAGCGCAAATACGCCGAGCTGCAAAGCAACTACCACTTGCAGGCGCAACTGGTGAGCTACGCCGGCGACACCGGCATCGACATCAGCCGCTATGCCGACAACGAAGCCCTGTCCACCCACACCGAGGGCCTGACCTCTTACGTCATGCGCCCCGATGGCAGCGGCAAGCCGTTGACCGCCGGCGACGTCAAACAGCGTTTCGCCCAGGTCACCCGCGGCAGCGACCTGATTCTGGTGGGCACCCCGCAGCAGGTGGCCCAGCGCATCGAGGAACATGCGCGGATCTCCGGCACCAGTGGCTACATGCTCAACCCGCTGATCAGCCCGGGCAGCCTTGAAGACTTTGTCGAGCTGGTGATTCCCGAACTGCAAAAGCGCGGGCTGTATCGCACCCAGCCGCAGCGCGGGACCTTTCGCTCACGCTTGCGTGCCGACGGTGCCAGCCACCTGCCAGCCTCGGCCTACGGCGCCTCGTTCCGCTTCGCCCCGTAAGCGGTGCCCGCCCCAGGGAATCAACGGCACCTGGGGCGGGCCCGTTTCAACCAGGCGCCAGACGGCGCATCAGCACAGGTTTGCATACCGCGCGGCTCTGCCATAATGGCGCGGTTTTCCCACCAGCGTGCGAGCACAAGCCCGCGGTAAGGCACTCCACACTCCCTGCCCCCCTTGCTCTCGAATCGCCCGACCATGCTGCTGAACGATCCCGTCACCCTGTCGCTGATCCTTATTCCCTTCGGCCTGCTCACCGCCCTGGTGCTGTGCCTGTCGTATTTCGGCCTCGGCTCGTCCGGCGGCGCGTTGCGCTGGTGGCTGGCCGGCGACCTGTTGCTGACCGCCTACCGCGGCGTGGTGCTGCTGCAACCCGGTGTACTGGGCGACGGCTATACCTGGCTGGGCCTGCTGACCCCACCCCAGGAACTGGTGTCGGGCATCGCCCTGCTGCTGGCGGCCATCGGTGCCCACACCCTGGCCCTGGAGCACCTGTTCGGGCGCCGTGGCGGCCATGGCTGGCCCCTGGACCGGGTGCTGCTCCTGCCGCTGGTCTATACCGTCGGCGCGGTGGCACTGCTGCACAGTGCCTACCTGCTGCCCTGGTTCTTTTTTATCGTGCTGCTGAGCATCGGCCAGCAATTGCGCGCGGCCTGGGCCCTCAAGCAACGTTATCGCGGGGCCTGGGGCCTGATCGCCGGGCACACCGCGCTGATCCTGTTCCATGCTTCGTCGCTGTTCAGCACCCTGGTCGATCCCGTGCCGCCGCTGGCGTTCGACAGCCCGGATCTGCCGAGCATCGGCGCCCTGGTGATGGATTTCATGGTGTCGTTCCTATTCACCCTGAGTTTCGCCCTGATGCTTCAGGAGCAACTGCGCCAACAGGCCTTCCAGTTGAGCATCACCGACACCCTGACCGGGGCCCTCAACCGTCGGGGCGCGGCGCCGATCATCAATGACCAGTGGAGCCGCGCCCGGCAGCTGCGCACGCCCCTGACCCTGGCGATGATCGACCTGGACAACTTCAAACGCATCAACGACCACCACGGCCACGCCACTGGCGATGCGGCCCTGCAACGCTTTGCTGCCAGCGTGTTCCGCCTCAAGCGCCAGGGGGATGTGTTCGTGCGTTGGGGGGGCGAGGAATTCCTGCTGATGCTGCCCGGAACCGATGTGCACCAGGCCCGGCAATTTCTTCAGCAGTTGCGCGAGGAGTTGCAGCGTCAGGGCCAGCAGCCACCGCTGCAGATGACCTTCAGTGCCGGGCTGGCCGATGTCTGCGCCTTACCGGCGCAGTGGAGTTTCGAAGCCCTGCTGGGCGAAGTCGACAAGGCCCTGTACCGGGCCAAGCAACAGCGCGACCGGGTGGAAGTGGTGGCCTGAATCAGCCGGCCAGCGCCCCCAGGTAGTAATTCTGCAGGTCGTCGCTGGCGGCCAGTTCAGACGCCGCCCCGGCGTCCACCACGCGCCCGTTCTCCAGCACATAGGCGTAGTCGGCGTAGTCCAGGGCGATGTTGATGTTCTGCTCGGCCACCAGCAGGCTCAACCCTTGTTCGCGGTTGAGCCGGCCCAAGGTCTCGAAAATCTCCTCCACGACCTGGGGGGCCAAGCCCATGGACGGTTCATCCAGCAACAGCAACCGGGGCTCGGACATCAGCGCCCGGCCAATGGCGACCATCTGCTGCTCGCCGCCGGAGGTGTAGCCGGTCAGGCGTTTGCGCAGCAGACGCAAACGGGGGAAGTAGCCGTAGATGCGTTCCAGGCGCTGGTTCAGCACCTGGCGCGACGGCCGTCCGGCAAAACCGCCGAGCAACAGGTTCTGCTCGACATTCAGATGGGTGAAGCAATGCCGCCCTTCAAGCACCTGGGCCAGCCCCGCCAGCACCAGGCTGGCAGGGTCGGCGTGGGTGATGTCGCGGCCCTGATACAGCACCCGGCCCTTGACCACTTCGCCGCGTTCGGCGCGAACCAGGCTGGAAATGGCCTTGAGGGTGGTGCTCTTGCCGGCGCCATTGGCCCCCAGCAACGCCACCATCTGCCCCGCCGCCACCTGCAGCGACACGCCGCGCAGGGCGAGGATCGACTGCTCGTAGAAGACTTCCACCTGTTCGACCTGCAGCAACGGCGGGTCACTTTCCGGGCGCTGGCTCATGGGCTTTATTGCTCCTGGCTGCAATTGCGCGGGGTGATGCCTTTTTCCTTGGCGTATTGCGCGGCCGAAGCCTCGATCAACGGCCGCAGCAAGGCACGGTCGGCCTGCACCCAGTCACTGATCAGGTTCCAGCGCTGGCCGTCCCACTGCTGGAAGCGCACCGCACCGCCACCTTCATGGTCCGAGCAGGACAGTTTCAGCGGTTGCACCAGGCCTTTGGCGCCCAGGGCCTGCAAACGCGCGTCATCGAGGTTCAAGTGCTCGAAGCCCCAGCGCACCTGCTCGCCGGTCAGGGGTTTGTTGCCGTATTTCTCCTGGGCCAGGCGCAGGGCCTCGACGTTGAGGATGCCGTTCACCACACCGAGGTTGTAGTACACGGTGCCAAAGCGTTTCGGGTCGGCCAGGTTGCCCTTGCCAGCGTCCACCACCTTGCCCTTGATGCCCTGCAGCACCGGGAAATCAGTGCCCGACGGGTGAGTGGTGATGGAGATAAAACCCTTGGCAGCAGCGCCGGCCGGCACCACGTCTTCTTCAGAGTTGCTCCAGATGTTGCCGATGATGTGGTCCGCCGGGTAACCGACCTTTTGTGCCGACTTCAGGGCCACCGGGTTCATTACCCCCCAGCCCCGCAGGATCACCCAATCGGGTTTCAAGCGGCGGATGTTCAGCCACTGGGATTGCTGCTCGTTGCCCGGGTGCGGCACCTCCAGCAGGGTCAGCTCGAAACCGGCGTTCTTCGCCAGGGTTTCCAGTACCCCGTTGGTTTCCTTGCCGTAGGGCGAGCCGTGGTAGAGCACGGCAATTTTCTTGCCCTTGAGGTGCTCGGCCCCGCCTTCGCGCTGGCCGATGTAATTGATGATCGCCGAGACCTCGGAGTACGGGTTGAGCTGCAACGGGAACACATAGGGGAACACGCTGCCGTCAGTGGAATCGGTGCGCCCGTGGTTGATGGTAATCAGCGGCAGCTTGTCGGCGGTGGAGCGCTCCAGGGTCGCGTAGGCGATGCCCACCGACAGCGGGTTGGTGGCCGCTGCCGGGGCCCCGTTGAGGCCGCCCTTGAGGCGCTCGTAGCACTCCACGCCCTTCTCCACCACGTACTCGGTCTCGCATTCGCTCCAGGTCAGCTTGACCCCGTTCACCCCGCCCTGGGCGTTGATGTATTGCAGGTAATCGATAAAGCCGCCGAAGAAGCCGGTGCCGCCGGCGGCGTAAGGGCCGACCCGGTAGCTCTGCAAGGGGAAGTACTGTTCGTCGGCAGCCTGGACCTGGGCCGTCAGGCCGGCGGTCAGCAAGGCCAGGCCCAATGCCAGGCGGCGCAACGGTTTGCGGTGAGTCATAAAGGCAGTTCCTTGTGGCGGATCAGTGTGGGGTTGAGAAAGCGACAGGCATCAGTAACGCAGGGGCCAGACCCGAGCCCGCAGGCGCAGGCGTTGCCAGAGCCGGGCCAGGCCTTCGGGCTCCTTGATCAGAAAAGCGATGATCAGGGCGCCGAATAGCATCTTTTGCAGGTTTTCCAGTTGCCCGGAGTCCATCAGGCCGCTGGGCAGCAGGCCGAACAGGTTGGCCAGGAGAATCGGGAACAGCACGATGAACGCCGCGCCCAACAGGTTGCCGAGCACGCTGCCCAGGCCGCCGATAATGATGATGAACAGCACCTGGAACGAACGGCTCAGGTCGAAACCGTGAGGTTCCACCGTGCCCAGGTAGGCGAAGGCCCACAGCGAGCCGGCGATGCCCAGGTAGAAGCCGCTGAGGGCAAACGCCAGCAGCTTGGCCTTGAACAGGCGGATGCCGATCACCGCGGCGGCGGTGTCCATGTCGCGCACCGCCATCCAGTTGCGCCCCAGCTCGCTGCGCACCAGGTTCTTGCCCAGCCAGAACAGCAGCACCACCAGGCTCAGGGTCAGCAGGTAACGGCCCCGGGGCGAGCTGAAATCGAGGCCGGCGATCAGCAACGGCGGCGAAGTGATGACCCCGGAGGCGTTGTCGTTGGTGAACCAACTGAAGCGCGTCAGCACCCACTCCACCACGAACTGCGCGGCCAGGGTCGAGACCAGTAGGTAGAAGCCTTTGATCCGCAGGCTCGGCAAGCCGAACAGCACCGCCACCAGGGCGGCGATCACCCCACCGAGGAAAAAGCTCAGCAACAGCGGCAGCCCCGGCACCCGCAGTTGCAGGTTGTAGGCGGCAAAGGCGCCCACCGCCATAAAGGCCGCCGACCCCAGGGACAGCTGGCCGGCGTAGCCGGTCAACAGGTTCAGGCCCAGCCCGGCCAGGGACAGCACCAGCAACGGAATCAGGATGGCGCTGAACCAATAGTCGTTGCCCAGCCAGGGCACGGCGACAAAGGCAAAGGCCAGCAGCAGCCCCAGGCCGAGTCGGTCCTGGCGCAGGCGGAAAGTACGGCGCTGGGCGCTGTAGGTGGTGCTCAATTGACCGGCTTCGCGATACAGCATGAAGGCATTCCTTGAAAGAAAGTCAGACCCGCTCGATGGCCCGCTCGCCGAACAACCCGGCGGGACGCACCAGCAAAAACACCAGGGCGAGCACGTACGGCACCCAGTTCTCGATGCCGCTGCCGATGATCGGGCCGAGGTAGATCTCCGCGAGTTTTTCCGCGGCACCGATGATCAGGCCGCCGACAATCGCCCCGCCGATCGAGGAAAAGCCGCCGATAATCAGCACCGGCAAGGCCTTGAGCACCACCAGCGACAGGGAGAACTGCACCCCCAGGCGTGCGCCCCAGAGCAGCCCGGCCACCAGCCCGACAAACCCCGCCACCGCCCACACCAGGGCCCAGATCCGCGGCAGGCGAATGCCCACCGCCAGGGACGCCAGGGGATCGTCGGCCACCGCCCGCAAAGACAGGCCGACCCGGGTCTTGTTGAACAGCAGGGACAGGGCCAGCACCAGCGCCGCCGCGGTGCCAGCCGCGAACAGGTCGAACTGGGAGAGCAACATGCCGCGGATTTCCAGGGGCTCGTCGGGGATGCCCAGCTCCAGGCCGTGGACCTGGGCGCCCCAGAGAAACTGGGCCAGGCCTTCGATCAGGTACGACAGGCCCAGGGTGGCCATGAACAGGATGATCGGCGGGCGATTGACCAGGGGCCGCAGTACCACCTTCTCGATGGCCAGGGCCAGGGCCACCAGGCTGGCCAGGGTCACGGCGAACGCCACCCAGAACGGCAGCCCGCGCTCCAGCAGGCTGACAAAGGTCAGGGCGGCAAACAGCACCATGGCGCCCTGGGCGAAGTTGAACACGCCGCTGGCTTTGTAGATCAGCACAAACCCGATGGCCACCAGGGAGTACATGACCCCCGCCAGCAGCCCACCGATCAGCACTTCAAAGAAAAACTCCATGCTCAGTTCCTCGCTCGCTGGGGACGTCGCGAGCCCAGGTAGGCG
This sequence comes from Pseudomonas morbosilactucae, assembly GCF_023241665.1. Taxonomy (NCBI): domain Bacteria; kingdom Pseudomonadati; phylum Pseudomonadota; class Gammaproteobacteria; order Pseudomonadales; family Pseudomonadaceae; genus Pseudomonas; species Pseudomonas morbosilactucae. Next base: position 22,639 of record NZ_JALQCX010000019.1, read on the forward strand.
GCGATCACTTCAGGGTTGGCGCGCACCTGCTCCGGGGTGCCGTCGCCAATCTTGCGGCCGTAGTCGAGCACCACCACGTGGTCGCACAAGCCCATGACCACGCCGATGTCGTGTTCGATCAACACCACGGTGGTGCCGAATTCGCGGTTGATTTCGCGGATGAACTGGCTCATTTCGCCCTTCTCCTCGGCGTTCATCCCGGCCATGGGCTCATCCAGCAGCAGCAACTGCGGCTCGGCAGCCAGGGCCCGGGCCAGCTCCACGCGTTTTTGCAGGCCGTAGGGCAGCTTGCCCACCAGGGCGTCGCGCCACGGGTGGATGCGCAGGAAGGCAATCACCCGCTCCGCGTGCAGGCGTTGCTGGTCGTCCTCCCGGGGCGCCCGGCCGAGGCCGAACATCTGTTCCAGCCAGGAACTGCGGCGCTTGAGGTTGCGCCCGGTAAGCACGTTGTCGAGCACGCTCATGCCCTTGAACAAGGCGATGTTCTGGAAAGTCCGGGCGATGCCGCCCTCGGCGGCCTGGTGCGGACGCATGCGCCGGCGCACCTGCCCGGCGTAGTGGATATGCCCGCTCTGGGCCTGGTACACGCCGTTGATCACGTTCAGCAACGAGCTTTTGCCGGCGCCGTTGGGGCCGATCAGCCCGCAGATTTCCCCGGGGGCCACGGCAAAGCTGATGGCGGTGATGGCCTTGACCCCCTTGAACGACAGGGAGATGTCATCGAGCCGAAGTAATGGAGTTGCAGCGGTTGCGCTCATAAAGGGCTCGTCAGGCGGATTGGCGGATCAGGGGTTCAGGGTTCGGGTCCGGCTGGGCCAGGGACGACGGCTCGTGCCAGTGCCGGGGACGAATGCCCAGGGCGGCAAAAAACGCCGCGCTGTCCTCGGTCAGGGCCGGCCCCACCAGCAGCGGCACACGCAAGCGGCTCATGCCCAGCACATCCAGCAGCGGCCGGCGGATCAGCCAATGGCCGAGCCAGGTGCCCAGGGCCCCACGCCCCGGCACCAGAGCCCAGCGGTACAGGCCATGGCTGAAGCTGCCCGGCAACGGCAGCCGCTCCTCGGCCCACTGCGCCAGGCGCCCATAGGATTCGTGGGTGCCCAGCACCAGGCTCGGGCCCAGTTCACGGCGGTCGGTGTCGCGGGTTTCCAGGGCTTCAGGGAAATTCAGGCAAAAACCGGCCACCAGCCAGGGCGCCAGCAGATAACGGGCCTGGCCGCTGGCGGCGAACACCCGGGCGGCCAGGGCCTCTTCGTCGGCGCTCAAGGCCTCGCGCGCCACCAACTGCCGGGCGCCTTCAAGCAATTGCCCGTGGCTCAGGCGCAAGGCGGTCTGATCGGTGTCGGGGTAAAACACAAAGGCGGTGTTGTGGGGCTCGGCCTGAGGTGGCGCCGACTCCAGGGAGGCTTCGCTCAGCAGATCGTCGTAGCGCCGCAGGTTGCCCGGCTGCGGCGGGTTGAGGCCGCGCCCATCCAGATAGAGCAACGCCCGGGGCGGCTGGGGCGCCGCGTTTAACTGGGCCACCGCCGCCTGGTCTTCGGCCAGGGCAAAGCGTGGCTGCAACAGCGCCAGGCGCGGACGGTGGTCCAGGCGCGGGTCCAGCAAGCCGACCCGTCCCCCCAACCATTGGGCCGCCAGGGCCAGGAGCAACGCCTCGACCCGGGCCTGGCTGATGATCAGCAGCTCGTCGCGGGCCTCAAACCCCAACTGCTGCAAGGCGCCGGCAAGGCGCCGTACGTCCTCCAGCACCTGTGCCCAACGGCGGGTCTGCCAGATGCCCAACTGTTTGTAGCGCAGGGCCAGGGCCGGGCCGCGTTCGGCGGCCTGCTGTTGCAAGGCCTGGGGCAATGTTCGGGTCATGGGGCTGTCCTTGGAGATTCGCTCTGAAACCCCTATTGCAGCCTCCATGCCAAACAACTAACCCTTATATTTCAATAACTTGAAACACACTCTTAATTTGATCTGGTGTATCGCCGACGCACAGCCTGCTTAACCTCTGTTGCCCCACCAACACTTGGCCCCCGGAACCCGGGGGCTTGGCCCCTGAAAGCCGGGAATAGCTGCGCCGCCGAGGTTGGCTTGCCAATCCACGTAAAAAATAAATAAATCATTAATATTCATAGACTTATAAAACGATTCAAACAAATAGGATTAGAAGCAAAATAAGCCCCCAAGCCCTGCAGGTTAGAGACATATAGCCGGGTGCCCCTGCCAGGGCTGGCAGGGGCATTGACCAGGGCCAGAGGCACCCTTCGACTCAGCCCTGGGCCAGGCGCCGAGTGGCAAAACTGGCGGCCAGCACCAGCAGGATCAGCGCGCCGGTGGCGACTTGCTGCCAATAGAAATTCCAGCCGATCAGCAGCAGGCCATTGGCGATCACGTTGATAAACAGCACCCCCAGCAAAGTCCCGGGCACATTGGCGCGCCCAGTACGGCTCAGGGTGGTGCCCATGAACACCGCGCCGATGGCGTTGATCAGGTAGGCATTGCCGGACATCGGCACATAGGCATTGACCGTGGAGCTGAGCAGCACCCCGGCCACTGCACAGGCCAAGGCGCTGCCGAGGAACACCCGCCAGGCAATCCCGCGCACTGACAACCCGGAGTAACGGGCCAACTGTGGCTGGGTGCCGAGGGCGAGGATTTCCCGGCCCAGGCGCCCGCGCGCGAGGATCAGGCCGTACACCAGCGCCACCAGCAGCACCAGCCACAAAGGCAGCGGCACCCCGAGCAGGGTCTGGCTGCCCAGGCCCGGCAACACGCCCTGCTGGATGTAGATCGGTTGGCCGCCGTCGGACAGCAGTTGCTGCACGCTGGTGCCGATAAACAGCGTGCCCAGGGTGGCCAGGAATGGGGTAATGCGCAGCCCGGCAATCAGCACGCCGTTGAACAGCCCCGCTGCCGCCCCGGCCAGCAAGGCGCCGGCAATCGCCAGGGGCACGCCGTAGCCGCCATTGAGCAGGACCACAAAGGCCAGGCTGGCAAAGTCCACCGAGGTGCCCACCGACAGGTCGATGCCGCCCGCCGCCACCGCCCAGGTCATGGCCACGGCGATGATCGCCAGCAGCACGAAATTGTTCAGCACCAGGCTCGACAGGTTGCCGAGGGTGAGAAACCCCGGCGCCGTGAGGGCGAAGAACACCAGGATCAGGCCGATCAGCAACGGCAGGATGCCGCGTAGCAGGCGCAGACCCAGGGCATTGCCCGAAGTCACGACGATTGACGTGCTCATACGGCGCCCTCCTGTTTGCCCAGGGCGCTGGACAGCGCCACCACCAGCAAGATCAACACACCTTGCACGCCATTGACCCAGAAGCTGGAGATGTTCAGCAGTTGGAAGCCATTGATCAGAAAGCCCAGCAACAGCGTCGCCAGCAGGGTCCCGGGGATATTCGCCACCAGGCGCCGGGAAAACACCACGCCAAGAAAGGCAATGGCCACCACCGACAGCAGCATGTCCCCGGAGCCGGTGGTGCTGCCGCTGAAGAACGCCGCCGAGCAAAAGGCCGCCAGCGCCGCGCACAGGCCCGCCAGCAGATAGCTGGAAAAGCCGTAGCGCCCCAGGCCCAGGCCCGCTGCACGCGCCGCTTCCGGGTATTCACCCACGGCGTACAGGCGCAGGCCGTAGGGGCTGTGCTGAATCAGCAAGGTCAGCAGCCCGGCCACCGCCAACAGCACCCAGGCCAGAGCCGGCACTTGCAGCCAAACGCCGCTGGCCAGGGTGTCGAGCAGGGACGAATCGGTGGGCAGCACGCTGTTCTGGGTCAGCACCAGTTCCAGCCCGGCGATCAGGTTCATGCTGGCCAGTGTTGCCAACAGCGGCGGCAGGCGCAGCAGCACCACGCTGATGCCGTTCAGCGCGCCCACGGTCAGACCGCAGAGCAAGGTCAGGCCGACCGCAGGCACTGGGCCGAATTCAGCGTTGTTGAGGCTGCTGTAGACCGCCGCGCACAAGCCCAGGTTGGCCGCCAGGGACAGGTCGAGGCCACCGGACAGCACGTTGGAGCCACCGCCAATCACCACGCAGGTCAGGCCGAAGGCCAGGATGCCGAGGATGGCCGACTGGGCAAAGACGTTGGCGATGTTGCCGTAGCTGAGGAAGTTCGGCGCACTCAGGGAAAAGCCCACGAGAATCGCCAGGAACGCCAGCAGCGAACCTCGGCGCACCAGCAGTAGGCCAAGGCGCCGGGACAGGTCGGCGCGGGGTGGAAACAGGGTTTCAGATAAGGGCATGTTCAGGCTTCCGAAGCACGGGCACAGGGCTGGGGAGGGTTTCGCTGGCGCCGGTGGCACAGGCCAGCAAGCGGTCGCTGTCGACCTGGCGGGCATCGAACTCGCCGGCGATGGCGCCACGGTGCATGACCAGGATGCGGTCGGTGATGCCGATCAGCTCGGGCAGGTCCGAGGACAGCACCAGCACCGCCGCGCCCTCCTCGGCCAGGCGCCCGATCAGCCGGTAGATTTCCACCTTGGCGCCGATGTCGATGCCGACGCTGGGCTCATCCAGCAGGTACAGGGCCGAGTCCCGGCTGAGCCACTTGCCCAGGGCCACCTTCTGCTGGTTGCCGCCACTGAGGTGCTGCAGGGCCGCGTCAGGGCCCGGAGTCTTGACGGCCAGTTCGTCGATCAGCCGTTGGCTCTCTCGGCGCTCGGCCGGGGCCTTGAGCCAGCCCCAGCGGCTGAAGCGCTCCAGGCTGGCCAGGGTCAGGTTTTCCAGCACCGAAAGCACCGGGGCGATGCCGTGGCTGCGGCGCTCTTCCGGCACCAGGGCAATGCCTTGGCGCACCGCGTCGCGAGGGGACTTGAGGCGGATCAGGCGACCCTGCCAATGCACCTCACCCTGGTCCGGCTGCACCAGGCCGAACAGGCTTTTGAGCAACTCCTTGGCCCCCGAGCCCACCAGCCCGGTGAGGCCGAGGACTTCGCCACGGCGCAGCCTCAGGTCAATGCCCTGGTACGCCGGTGCCGCGCCGGAGCCGGTCAGGCCCAGGCCCTTCAACTCCAGCAGCACCGGCCCCGGCACCCGCTGCCTGCGCGGGTACATCTCGCCCACATCGCGGTTGACCATGAGCCGGGCGATCTGCGCCGTCGAGGTGCTGCGCGGGTCGACCCGGGCCACGTCGCGGCCGTTACGCAGCACCGTGACCTCGTCGCACAAGCTTTCGATTTCCTGCAGGTAGTGGGAGATGTAGAGGATCGACAAACCGTCGTCCCGCAGGCGCCGGATGATCGCCAGCAACTGGTCCACCTCACGCTTGACCAGTGACACGCTGGGTTCGTCGAACACCAGAATCTTCGGCTTGGCCAGCAAGGCCCGGGTGATCTGTAAAATCTGCCGCTGGGCACTGTCCAGCTCGCTGACCAGGGCGCCGGCGGGGAACGTCAGGTTGAAATACTCCTGCAGCAAGCGCGCCGCCTCACGGTCCTGGGCGCGGCGGTCGAGCCAGGGACCACGGCGCAGTTCGCGGCCGAAAAACAGCGCTTCGCCCACGGTGAAACTGGCGGGCAGCAGCCGTTCCTGATGGATGAACTGCAAGCCCAGGCCTTCCAGCTGGCCAGGCTTGAGGGCGGCAAAATCCTGGCCGTCGATGCTCAGGCTGCCGCTGTCGGCCCGATGGATCCCGGCCAGGACCTTGATCAGGGTCGACTTGCCGGCGCCGTTCTCCCCCACCAGCCCGTGGATCGAGCCTCGCGCCAGGCGCAGGTTGACCCCGGCCAGGGCTTGGGTGGCGCCGAAGCGTTTATGGATGTCGCGCATTTCCAGGGCCGCGGGCGGCGCCTGGGCGGCGGTGTGAATCGGGTCCATGGCTATGTCCTTGTTGGCAATCCAATCACCTTGCCTCAGCACGCTTCGTGCCGGGACGCACCGCCCGCGCAGCCAGGCGCCACGCGGCGCATCGGTCGAGGGCTGGGCGGGCGACGGCTGTCAGCGGGCAGGCAAAGTGTTGGGGCACTGTTGACTGGGCAACAGCCGGCAGGCTCAGAGCATGCGCAGGTCCAGGGGGTATTCGAGGATCACCCGCAGCTCATCGACATTCGACTCGTAGTTGCCGAAGTCGCCGCCGACCCGGTGGGTGGCCTGTAACACATTGACCTTGAAGTCCTTGGCCGGCCCGCTCTGCACCACGTAGGTGGCCCACAGGTTGCGCTCCCAGTGCTTGCCGTCGCTGACGCTGTTGAAGTAGCTGTAGCCGCCCTGGGCCTTGGTGCCATCGATGTTGTCGCCGCGCAGGTAGCGCCCAGTGATGCTCAAGCCGGGGATGCCGAGGCCGGCGAAGTTGTAGGTGTAGCTGGCCTGCCACGAACGTTCGTTGGGGTTGTTGAAGTCCGACCACTGGGAGGCGTTGTCCAGCTCCAGGTCGTAGGTGTTCCACACGTAGTCGAAGGGTGAGTCGCCGCGCACCTGTTCATAGGCCACCAGGAAACGGTGGAAGCCCACGTCCAGGCCCAGGTGAGTGCTCCAGGCATCGTTGTCGATGGCCCCCAGCAAGGCGCTGCCGCTGTCCCGGGTGCGGTAGTAGTTCAGGCCGGTGTCCCAGGCCAGGGTGTCGCTGAGTTTCTGGCGGAAGTCGACCCGGGCGAAGGACTGGTCCCAGACGTTGTCCAGGCGGCTGGTGTGCAACTTGAAGCTCCAGTTGTCGTTCAAGCGGTAGTCGGCGCCCAGGTACTGCACGTCGTCCGCCCCCTTCAGGCGCCCACCGTACACGGTGCCCAGGTCGCCGCTGTGGTTGACCCCGGTGCGGTCGCTGGAGGCCGTGAGTTTGCCGCCTTCGACCTTGAGGCCGTCGATCGAGGTGTTGTCAAACATCAGCCCGCGCAGGGTCTGCGGCAGCAGACGGATATCACTGGCGTGCACCACCGGGCTGGTGGGCGAGACGTCGCCGTACTTGACCACGGTGTCGAAGGCCCGCAGCTTGACCGCGCCGCCGGCCTTGCCCCACTGGTCCTTGGGCTCGCCATTGTTGTCGCCTTCACGGGGGATCAGCCCCGGGCCACCGACACCGTTACCCACCACGCCATCGCCGCCGTCGAGCTTGATCCCGACCTGGCCATAGGCGTCGACCCCGAAGCCCACCGTGCCCTGGGTAAAGCCGGACTCGAAGCGCCCGATGATGGCGTGGGCCCACTCCGCACGACGACTCTGGCGCTCGCCGGTATGAGGATTGGTGGCACTGCTTCCGTTGCGGAAGTCCTGGCTGAAGTAGAAATCCCGGTTGAGGATGTTCAAATGACTGTCTTCGATAAAACCCTGTTCATCGGCAGCCCAGACAGAAACCGGGCTGGCCGCGACCAATACAGACAAGGCAGCAACTTTACGCATGGCAGACTCTTTAGTTATAGAAAGTAGGGAGTGGTTGTGTGTGCAACCTGCTCTATCCGAAATTCATGCCATGTCTTTAAATCTATATTTTTCAGATAGTTATGAAACTAATTACTCTTTATAAAAGCCGCGATAACACAACAAACTGTCAGCGCAGTGTTGTCCGGCAAACACTCGAAAGTTGGCACTCAAGTTCCAGTCAACGATTTTTTTGCAAAAAAAAGGAACACCGAAGTGTTCCGTTAGTTAGCCAGTTCTTTTGGAGTTAACCCTCAAGACCGTGGCGTGATGCGATGGCCGTTCAGGCATCGGCCTGTGGCTTGAGCGCTTGATAAAACCCGCGTTTATTGGTCGCCACGCAGTTGCTGGACCTCGGGCAGATTGGCCGCCGTGGTCAGCAAGGTCGGCACTTGGGTTTCCTTCGGCAGGTCATGCTGCCCGGCCAGGTAGCGGGCCACGTTCTGCACCGCGGTCTTGCCGATCAGCGCCGGTTGCTGGGCCACCACCGCGCCGATGGGCGAGTTGTCGTGCTTGAGCAACTCCAGGACTTCCGGGGTGCCGTCCACGCCGTAGGTCTTGATTTCGGTACGGCCGGCGTCCACCAGGGCCTTGCTGGCGCCCAGTTGGGGAATGTCCCAGGCCGACCAGATCGCTGCGACGCTGCCCTTGGGGTACTTGTTGAGCAGGGCCGACACCTGGGAATAGGCGTCCTGCACGGTGTTGGGGATCACGTCCCGCAGCTCGGGCTCGATGATCTGCAACTGCGGGTGATCCTTGAGGGCCAGCTTCAACTGGTCATAACGGATGGCGCACACCGGCACCCCGTAAAAACCGTTGAACACCAGGATCTGCCCCTTGCCGCCACTGTCCTTGATCAACTGATCGGCCAGGGCCTTGCCGGTGGCGACGTTGTCGGACGTGGTGTTGTTAATGCTGTATTGGGACGGTGCGTCGATGGTGAACAAGGGAATCCCGGCCTTGTTGATGCGCTTGAGCCAGGGGTCGATCACGCTGAGGGTGCCCAGGGTCTGGATCACCGCGTCGGGTTTCTGGGTGACCACGGTCTGCAACTGGGTCACCAGGTTTTTGTCATTGCGCCCCGCGTCCAGGGTAATGGGCGTGCCACCGAGGCGCTTGACCTCATCGACCTGGGCCTGGAACGCCTTGATATCGAAGTAGTGACTGGTACCGGTCATGCTGATGGCAATGCGTTTGCCGGCCAGGGACGGCACGTCGGCGTCATCGGCCTGGGCCGTCACCCCAAAGGTGGCGGCCAGGATGGCCAACGCCAGGGCCTGCCAGCCTTTGCGGGGGAAGAGACGACGGGGAGCGCGGTGATTGAGGTTCGGCGATAGAGCGACTGCGGGCATTGGGCCTACTCCGTGAGGCTGATTCAAAGGTGCTGCATCGGTCATTGCACAGGCCAGGCCAACCCCGCTCGAACCCCGTTTTACTGGGGCTGCACCGCGCGGCGCCGGCGTAAACGCTGTATCCCCCACGGCAATCTGTTCCGCCACTGTTGCCGGAGCAACACCACCACCGGGATGCAACAAAACCCGTAGGAGCCCGGCTTGCCGGCGATGGCGGTAACAAGGGTGCAAGCGTCATGGGCGGCATTCCCACGCGGAGCATGGGAACGATCACGTCGGCGCCCCGCTTCTGTGGGAGCCGGCTTGCCGACGATGGCGGTTTCGAGGCGGGTGGATTGCCTGGGGTTATTGCGCCAGGGCCTGGGCGAACGAAGGGTCGATGATCGGGGCGGTGGCCAGGGGTGCGGGCAAGGCTTTGACCTTGAACAGGAAATCCGCCGTGCTCTGCAGGTCGCTGGCGGCTTGTTGGTCCACCGGGCCGATGCTCAGGTGGGCCTGGCGCAACCAATGGCGCGAGACATTCTGATCAAGGTTGGCTTTTTTCGCCCACAGGTCAGCGTATTCATCGGTGTGGTTGTCGACCCAGGCCCGGGCCTTTTTCAGGCGCTGCAGAAAGTCGGCGATGGCTTCGTGCTTACTCTCAATGGCCGGGGTCGAGGCGGCAATGGCGCTCAGCCCGGGCATCAGGTCCTTGGCGGTGAAGATCGGCCGCGCTCCGGAAAACACGATCTGCTGGGAGATGTAGGGTTCCCAGACCGGAAACGCGTCGATGCTGCCTTGAGGCAAGGCAGCGGCCGCATCGATCGGCATCAGCTTGACGAACTCGACGTAGTCCTCCGGCAAGCCGGCTTTCTCCAGAGCACGCAAGGTCAGTTGCTGGCTCCAGGCACCCGGCCAGTAGGCGACTTTCTTGCCCTTGAGGTCGGCGATGGTTTTCACCGTGGAGTCCTTGGGCACCAGCAAGGCGATGGTGTCGGGGTTTTGCCGCGAGACGCCGATCAGCTTGACCGGCGCCTGTTTGGCCGCCAGGAACAGGAAGCCCGAATCACCGAGGAAGCCAACGTCCAGGGCACCGGTATTCAGGGCTTCGGCCAGGGGCGCAGCGGCCTGGAAGTGTTTCCATTCGACGCGATAAGGCGCGCCCTCCAGCACCCCGGAGGCCTCCACCGAGGCGCGGATGTTGTAGTAGTTCTGGTCGCCGATATTCAGCACCACCGGGGCTGCGGCCTGCGCCAGAGGCGCCGCAAGCAAGGCACTGGCAAGCAACCCGCGCAGGTATCGAGAGAGGTTCATGGGGTGATTCCTTGAAAGGGAGGGACGATTTGCATAGACCATAACGCTCTTAGAATCAGATTCTGAAATACGTTTTATGCATAAGCACATAGCCGGTTTTATCGGGGTTCAGTGGGCGCTCAGTTGGGTGGCGATGAGGGTCAAGGCGGAGATGTTGATGGAGCAACAGTGGGCCAACAGACTGTTTGGCGAGCAACAGTTGCCTGGGTTTGGGAGGCTTGCGCGGGGCCCGTGGGCGGCGCTTTGGGGTAAATGGCACAGAGCCTGCAATATTCCTTTTAAGCAGGATTAACTCCTTCTATCCGACTTTTCGGAAATAAGAATATCGCCCTATCGTTGCCTTGCCTGGAGCCGTTCCATGAAAACCACGTTTCGCTTTTCCCTCGCCAGCGCCAAGTACCTGATCAGCGCCTGTGCCCTGGCCCTCAGCCTGCAACCCCTGGCACAGGCGGCGGAAACCGCGCCGGCCGAGGTGCACCTGGACTACGCCTACTATTCGCCGGTCAGCCTGGTGCTCAAGCATTTCGGCTACCTGGAAAAGGCCCTGCCCCAGACCAAGGTCAGTTGGGTACTGAGCCAGGGCAGTAACCGCTCCCTGGAGTACCTCAACAGCGGCGGTGTGGATTTCGCCTCCTCGGCCAGCCTGGCGGCGGTGTTGAGCCGGGCCAATGGCAGCCCGATCAAGTCGGTGTACGTCTACAGCCGCGCCGAATGGACCGCCCTGGTGGTGCGCAAGGACTCGCCGTACCAGAGCATCGCCGACCTCAAGGGCAAGAAGATCGCCGCCACCAAAGGCACCGATCCTTACCTGTTTACCTTGCGCAGCCTGCAACAAGCCGGCCTGAGCAAGGACGACGTGGAGCTGGTGCACCTGCAGCACCCGGATGGCCGCACCGCCCTGGAGAAAGGCGACGTCGACGCCTGGGCCGGCCTCGACCCGCACATGGCCGCCAGCCAGGTACAGGCCGGTTCGCGCCTGCTCTACCGCAACAGCCACTTCAATAGCTACGGCGTGGTCAGCGTCACCGAAAAATACGCCAAGGAGCACCCACAGACCATCCAGACCGTGATCGGCGCTTATGAACAAGCCCGGGAATGGGCGCTGAAAAACCCGGCCGAGCTGGCGCAACTGCTGGCCAGTGAATCCGGCCTGCCCCTGGACGTGGCCAAGCTGCAACTGTCGCGCACTGACCTTAATAGTCCGCAATTGAGCGCCCAGGATGTGATTGCCTCCAAGGCCGCCGCGCCGATCCTGGTCTCTGAAGAGCTGGTACGCCGTGGGGTGAATGTCGATCAGGTGATCGACCAGTTGCTCGACACCGGCGCCAAGGACAGCGTCGCCCGCCAATAACCCTCGCCGTCTGCAGCCGCCGAATCCGCGCCCGTCGCGGATTCGCCGTGGTCGCCACCACCCGCCGTCATCGGAGAACCCCATGACCAGCAAAAGCAACGACCCGCCCACACGCCTGGCCCTGCCCGCAACCCGCGCCCTGCCCTCGTCCCTGAGCCCGGCCTGGCGCCTGCGCCTAAAGGGCCTGGCCCTGCCCGTGCTGATTATCCTGGTGCTGGAAATCATCGTGCGCATCGGCTGGCTGCCCGCTTACCAGATGCCCGCCCCCAGCGAGATTGCCGTCACCCTCGGCGACCTGGCCCAGGCGCCTTGTGGAAACACATCAGCGCCAGCCTGTTGCGGGTGCTGCTGGGCTTTGCCATCGGTGCCAGCCTGGCCCTGGTGTTCGCCGCCTGGGTCGGCCTGAGCCGGGAAGCCGAAGCCTGGCTGGAGCCGACCTTCGCCGGCCTGCGCTCGATCCCGAGCCTGGCCTGGGTCCCGCTGTTGCTGCTGTGGCTGGGGATCGACGAAACCTCGAAGATCGTGCTGATTGCCATCGGCGCGTTTTTCCCGGTGTACCTCAATGGCGTGGCGGCGATCCGCAACATCGACCGCAAGCTGGTGGAGGTCGGGCAAATGTACGGCTTCAGTCGCCTGCGGCTGGTGCGCCGGATTCTCCTGCCGGCGGCCCTGCCCGGCCTGTTCACTGGCTTGCGCGCCGGCATGAGCCTGGCCTGGATGTTCCTGGTGGCGGCGGAACTGATTGCCGCCACCAAGGGCCTTGGCTACCTGCTCAGCGACGGTCGCGAGACGTCGCGCCCAGACATCGTGCTGGCCGCGATCATCGTCCTGGCGCTGCTGGGCAAACTCAGCGACGGCCTGCTCGCTGGCCTGGAGAAACGCTGCCTGGCCTGGCGCGACACCTTCAACGGCCACAACGCCAAGGAATGAGCCATGAGTGAACACCTGCTGGACATCCGGGTCGAGCGCAAGACCTTCGCCACGACCACGGTGCTGAACAACATCCACCTGCAACTGCGCCCCCGGGAGTCCGTGAGCCTGCTGGGCCCCAGCGGTTGCGGCAAAAGCACCCTGCTGCGCATCGTCGCCGGCCTGGAGCAAGACTTTCAGGGCCAACTGCAGAGCCACGCCACGCAAGTGGCCTTCGTGTTCCAGGAGCCTCGGCTGATGCCCTGGCTGACGGTGGAACAGAACATCGGCTTCAGTGCCGATCGCGATTACGACCGCGCCTGGGTTGCGCAATTGATTGAAGAAGTCGGCCTCGGCGGTTTTGCCCAGGCCCTGCCCAAGGCGCTCTCGGGGGGCATGGCGCAGCGTGTGGCGATCGCCCGCGGCCTGTATTCACGGCCCCAGGTGTTGCTGCTGGACGAGCCCTTCAGCGCCGTGGATGCCTTTACCCGGATGAAACTCCAGGACCTGCTGCTGCAATTGGCCGACCACCACGCTATCGCCCTGCTGCTGGTGACCCATGACGTCGACGAGGCGCTGTACCTGAGCGACCGGGTGCTGGTGATGGACAATCGTCCCAGCACCATTCGCCGCGACCTGGCGGTGGACCTGGCTCACCCCCGGGATCGGCGCGACCCGTTGCTGGCCAATCTCAAGGCCCTGGCGCTGACCGAATTGCACCGCGCCCAAGTGATTTGAGGCGCGGCCGCACTAAGACCCAAAAGGAATTAATAAATAAATAATCAGTATTTATCGTTATAAAAATATCCACGTACTCTCAGTTCATCCCGTCCATTGGTCACCACAGTGAAGTGCCTTATGAAATCGACTGACAAGGTTATCGACCTCGCCCAATTCCGCAAACGCAAGCAGGCGCAGCAACAGGCACGGGCCATGTGGGAAATGTATGCACGCAACGCCGGTTTCCAGGTCATGCAGTGGGTCCAGGCCAGCCGCACCATCGAGACCCGTCTCGGGTGAACGCCCAAGATCCGTCGCGCTTTCTGGCCAGCGTCGACGAACCCGCCCTGGAGTTGAAGGCCTTGGAAGCCCAGGAAGAAGACCCGATCAGCGCCCGGGTTGCGCAGAACCTGCAGCGCCTACGGGGCAAGCGCCAGTTGTCCCTGGACGCCCTGGCCCGCCAGTCCGGGGTCAGCCGAGCGATGCTGGCGCAGATCGAATCCGGCCGCAGCGTGCCGTCGATCAAAGTGCTGTGCAAGATTGCCAAGGCCCTCAAGGTGTCCGTGGCAGCCTTTCTTGAACAGCGTTCGTTCGATGGTGTGGCCCTGCTCTCGGCGAGCCAGAGCAAGCGTCTGGTGAGTGCCAACGGCGCCTTTGTCAGCCGCGCCCTGTTCCCGTTCGATACCGCACGGCAATCGGAATTCTACGAATTGCGCCTCAGCCCCCTGGGCGAGGAGTTCTCCGAAGGCCACGGCCCCGGGGTCCAGGAGAACCTGGTGGTGTCCCAGGGGGTGCTGGAGATCAGCGTCAACGACGAACGCTACCTGCTGTCCACCGGCGACTCGATCCTGTTCTACGCCGACCAGCCCCATCGCTACCGCAACCCGGCCGACAGCGAAGCCGTGGCCTACCTGGTGGTGACCCACCCGGAACGCCTGGACTGAGCCCGCCGCCGTAAATCACAGACACGAAAAAGCCCGGCGGGATAACCCCAGCCGGGCTTTGTGCTTTCAGCCGCTGCGATGTATCAGCAGGTGCAGCACATCATCGGCATGCCGTTGCAGCTCATCATCATCGGCATGCTGCAGTCGTTCATCATTTTCATCATCAGGGTGCAGCAGTTCTTCATCATGTCCATGTTCATGCCGGCCATCGGCATGATTTTGCACATCATGCCGTCGGCCATCATGGTGCATTCCATCACGCACTTCATCGACGGCATGGGCATGCCCATCATCGGCATTGGCATCATCATGTTCATCATCGGCATGCTCATGGCCGACTGGGACATGCACATCATGCTCATGTTGCCGCAGTGCATCATCATCGGCATGCCGCAGTTCATCATCTGCATCATTTCAGCGCTGTTCTTGAACATCGCCATGTCCATGCCAGCGGCCGGCATCATCTTGCACTGCATGCCGTCGTCCATCATTTCGCAGGTCATGGTCGCCATCATCATCGGCATGCCCATCATCGGCATCATCGGCATGGTGTTGTTCATCGGCATTGGCATTTGCATGGCGTTCATCATGGTGTGGCTCCCTGAAGCTTGGATAGTCGGATCAAGCGAATGGAGCCGATTCTAGGGACTGGCCCGAGAGCAGCAAGATGGCGGTCCAGCAACGTCGATGGATGTTGCGGCGGGGGTAATCGGTGTAGCGGTGGCGAGAATATCCGCTATAACGCGCAATTCTCCTTCATGACGGATAAAGCGGTGTTTGTGACCGATATTCCGGCGCTATGGATATGCCTTTGCACGCTATGCACATAACCCAAAGAAATAATCGATCTAACCCGGTCGAAGTTTTTCCTCGACCTCGCCGGGCAGCGCTACGAAAAGACCAGAAACGCCTCTAGGCCGACCCTTTCAGCGGCGATGAGCCAGGGAACGCACCAGGCGGTCTCCCAGGCTTTGCACGCCCTGGACCAGCAACACCAGGACCACCACCGTGGCCACCATCACTTCATTGTTGAAGCGCTGATAGCCGTAGCGGATCGCCAGGTCGCCGAGGCCGCCGCCACCGATAACCCCGGCCATGGAGGAAAAGCCGATCAGCATCACCAGGGTCAGGGTCAACCCCGCCAACAGCGCCGGCAAGGCTTCGGGCAGCAGTACCTTGAGGATCACGTGGCGAATGTCGCCGCCCATGGCGAGGATTGCTTCGATGCGGCCCTTGTCCACTTCGTCCAGGGCGTTTTCGACGATCCGGGCAAAAAACGGAAAGGCCCCGATGGTGATCGGCACCACCGCCGCCGTGCTGCCCAGGGTGGTGCCCACCACCAGCCGAGTCAGGGGAATCAGGGCAATCAACAGCACCACAAAAGGCAGGGAACGGCCCAGGTTGACCAGGCTGCCGAGGCTCGCGTTGAGCCGGGGCAGCGGGTACAGGCCGCCACGCCGGCTGATAAACAGCAACACCCCCAGGGGCAGGCCGATCAGCAAGGTGAAGAGCCCGGCCAGCAACACCATGTACAGGGTTTCGCCGGTGGCATTGAGTAGCAGTTGGAGAATTTCATTCCAGTCGATGGTGCGATTCATAGACGCTCCGCGCGCACGCCGCGCTGCTTGAGAAAGGCCACCACCTGGGCCAGCTTGCGCCCGTCACCCGGCTCGCGCAGGGCCACGCGCAGACGCCCGACCTGGCGCCCGCCGATGACTTCGACGCCGCTGCCGAGCAAGTCCAGCTCCAGGCCCTGGCTGGCCAGCTCCTGGAACACCGGTGCCGCCCGTTGCTGGTCGAAAAAGGTCAGCTCCGCCACCGCCTGCTCGCCCCCCAGGGGCCGGGTGTAGCCCGGCAACAAGGAACGACCGAGGCTGGAGTCGGGGTCGGCCAGCAGTTCGCCGATGGGCCCGGCCTCGAGCAAACGGCCATTTGCCAGGGCGGCCACGTGGTCACAGATCGACTTGACCACGTCCAGTTCGTGGGTGATCAGCACGATGGTCAGGCCGAGCTGGCGGTTGATGTCCCGCAGCAGTTGAAGAATCGATGCCGTGGTTTCCGGGTCCAGGGCGCTGGTGGCCTCGTCCGACAATAAATAGGCCGGGCGCGCCGCCAGGGCCCGGGCAATGCCGACCCGTTGCTTCTGGCCCCCGGACAGCTGGGAAGGAAAGGCCTCGGCCTTGTCGGCCAGGCCCACCAGGTCCAGCAATTCCAGAACCCGCGCCCGCCGCTGGGGCTTGCCGAGGCCGGCGATTTCCAGGGGCACGGCGATGTTGTCGAACACGTTGCGCGAGTGCAGCAGGTTGAAGCCCTGGAAAATCATGCCGATGCGCTGGCGCTGCAAGCGCAGGGCCGAGTCGGACAGGGCCGTGAGGTCCTGCCCATCGAGCAGGATGCGCCCGCTGTCGGGGCGCTCGAGCAGGTTGAGGCAACGCAGCAAGGTCGACTTGCCGGCGCCGCTGCGCCCGAGAATGCCGTACACGGCGCCGTCGGGGATGCTCAGGGACACCTGGTCCAGGGCAGCGGGCTGCCCCGGGCCATAGCGTTTGCTCAACTGCTCGATCTGGATCATGGCTGGCTGCTCACCACCGGGATCACCGAACCTGAGTAGTGCTCGGTGATGAACTGGGCGACCTGGGGCGAATTGAGGTCCTTGGCCAACTGTTTGATGCGCGGATCGTCCTGCAACTTGGGCGTGGTCACCAGGATATTGGCGTACGGGTTGTTCTTCGCCTTCTCCAGGCCCAGGGCGTCCTTGGCCGGCACCAGCCCGGCTTCCAGGGCGTAATTGCCGTTGATCACCGCCAGGTCCACGTCATCCAGGGCCCGGGGAATCTGCGGCGACTCGATTTCGAGGATCTTCAGTTGCTTGGGGTTCTCGGCAATGTCCTTGGGGGTGGCCTGGTCGGTCGAAGGGTCGTTGAAACCGGCCTTGAGCTTGATCAGGCCATTGTCCTGCAGCAGGTACAGGGCGCGGCTGAGGTTGGTGACGTTGTTGGGCACCGCCACCGTGCCTTTTTGCGGCACCTGGTCGAAGCTTTTATGGCGATGGGAATAAATGCCCAGGGGCTCGATGTGCACGGTCGCCGCGACGGCCAGTTTCTGACCCAGAGCCTGCTCCTGGGACTTGAGGTACGGCAGGTGCTGGAAGTAGTTGGCGTCCACGTCGCCATGGACCAACAGCTCGTTGGAGTTCACGCCGTTGGGAATCTCGATGACCTTGAGGTTGAGCTGCGGGTCGAGCTTCTGCACGTAAGCCAGGATCTGCGCGTGGGGCACCGGGTCGGCGGCCACACGCAGCGGTTCACTGGCGCTGGCGGCAAACGAAGTCAACAGCCCGGCCACCACCGCCAGGGTCAATGCGGTTTTTTTCAGCATGGGAATAGTCCTTGATCAAATGAGGGGTCAGGCGGTCTGGGCGTTGGGCACCAGGGCATCGGCATAAAAACGTTGGGCCACATCGGGGTGGGAACGCAGGCGGCCTTTGAGGTAGTTCCAGCCCACGTCGCGAAACAACGGGTTGTCAGGGTCGCTGGCCGGGCCCCGGGCTTCGCGCAGCAAGGCGGTGGGCAGCGGGTACAGCGGCACCACGGCATCCAGTTGGGCGCCCAGGAAAAACGCAATCGACAAACGCTCCTGGCCCAGGGCCGGCGACAGCACCCGGTGCACCGTGGCCCGCAGGTAGCCGTTGGTGGCCAGTTCCAGCAGTTCGCCGATGTTCACCACCAGGGCGTTGTCCCGGGGCAGCGCGTCGATCCAGCGGCCCTCCTCGATCTCGACCTGCAGCCCGGCCTGCCGGTCTTGCAGCAGGAAACTCAGGAACCCGGAATCCTTGTGGGCGCCGACGCCCTGGTGACTGGCGTCGTCGGCCTGCCCCGGGTAGCGCATCAGCTTGATGTGTTCGTTGGGACGCTCGCCGTACAGCGGGTCGAAAGCGTCGGCGGGCAGTGCCAGGGCCTCGGCGAACGCCCGCAGCAGGCGCAGCGACATGGCGGTCATTGCCTGTTGCCAGGCCAGTAGCAGCGGCTTGAGTTGAGGCAGCGCCTCGGGCCATTGATTGGGGCCCTGCAAGCGAGCCCAATGGGGGCTTTCAGGGGTCAGTTCGAGGGCCGGGCGTTCGGCGCCAAGGTCGAACTGTTCACGTAAATCCGGGCGACCGCGGGTGATTTCCGAGGCAGGGCGGTTGTAGCCGCGAAAGTGCGCCGAGTTGACCATGGCCACGGCGTTTTTCTCGCTGTCCGGCAGGGCGAAGAATTGCCGGGCCTGGTCCTGCACCTGGCTCAGCAGGCCCGCGTCGATACCGTGGCCGGTGAGGTAAAAGAAGCCGACATCCCGCGCCGCATGGCGCAGCTCGTCGAGGAACGCCTGGCGCTGCGTCGCCGTGCCATCGAGCAAGGCGAGGTCCAGTACAGGCAAGGCGGTGATGTCCAGTGACTGCGGCATGTTTCACTCCACTGTGAGTTGCAGGCGTCCTTGAGAGCCGCCGCCGTCAGAGTTTGGCGATGGACACTTCGGTGGATTTGACGAAGGCGATGACTTCGCTGCCGATCCTCAGCTCCAGGTCGCGCACCGAGCGGGTGGTGATCACCGAGGTGACGATGCCGGAAGCGGTCTGCACGTCGATTTCGGACACCACTTCGCCCTGGTGGATTTCCTTGATCACGCCTTTGAACTGGTTGCGTACGTTGATGGCTTTGATGGTCATGTCGGGCATTCCTGTGTGGAGTTGAGTACCGGTGGGCTAGAAGCCTCTGGTGCTAAAGGTGCACCCTTGCCGCTCGATTTTAAAGGAATAAATAATTAGTATTTTATTCCATAAAAGAATAACAAGAACCAAGATTTTGCCCGTCGGATCAGCCTCGGCCTGCCCTGCCTGCCGCCGGCCAGGGGGTATTCAAGGTGCTGTCCAAGGCCCTTGACGCCTCGGTCGGGCATCGCTCAGCAACGCTTGACCGGATGCCGGGCCTTTGTTTCCCTGAGGGCCTTGAAGCGCAGATGGGAGAACGGTGATGCGAACGCTGCAATTGGCCGGGGCCCAAGTCCCCGTGCTGGGCCAGGGCACCTGGCGCATGGGCGAGGACCGCCGGCAACGCCCCCGGGAAGTCGCAGCCTTGCGCAACGGCATCGACCTGGGCATGACCTTGATCGACAGCGCCGAAATGTATGGCGAAGGCGGCGCTGAACAGGTGGTGGGCGAAGCCATCGCCGGCCTGCGTGAGCGGGTGTTCCTGGTGAGCAAGGTGTACCCGCACAACGCCAGTCGCGGGGGCATTCCCAAAGCGTGCGAAGGCAGCCTGCGCCGTCTCGGCACCGACTACATCGACCTCTACCTGCTGCACTGGCGCGGGCAGTACCCGCTGGCTGAAACCGTCGAGGCCTTCGAGCGCCTGCGCGAACAAGGCAAGATCGGCCGTTGGGGCGTGTCCAACTTCGACGTCGCCGACCTGGAGGAACTCGACGCCCCCGCCTGCGCGACCAATCAGGTGCTGTACAACCTGGAAGCGCGCGGGATCGAGTTCGACCTGCTGCCCTGGTGCCAGCAACAAGCAATGCCGTTGATGGCCTACTGTCCGATCGGCCAGGGCGGTGCGCTGCTGGCCGAGCCACTGATGCAGCAGATCGCCACGCGCCATGGCGCCACCCCGGCCCAGGTCGCCCTGGCCTGGCTGCTGCGCCAGGACGGTGTGATCGCCATTCCCAAGGCCACCCAACCGGCCCACGTTGCCCTGAATGCCGCAGCCGCCGACCTGCAACTGGCCCCCGAGGATTGCCTGGCCCTGGATCAGGTGTTCAAGGCCCCACAACGCAAGCAACGCCTGGAAATGGTCTAGGCCGCTCAGAACTTGCCGATTGGCCCGCTGGACCGATCACCGATAAAACCGGGCCAAGGCCTTGGGGCGGCGGTGAAACTTCAAAGCGGGTCAGCGAAGATTCGCTGACACCCATTCACAAAAAAGTTCATCAACCCCCTGAGAATACTGAAGTTTTAAGAATTGTCTGATCCCGTGTTGGGCATGCTCGCCAGTAAAGTTGGCGCATGAGATTAAAAAGCTACCTACCTCAGATCAATCCTCTCTTTTCCAGTCCCGAAGCAGCCCGCAGGCTGCTTCGGCTCGTTGCGTTGATTTTTCTGATGGGCATCCTCGGCGCGGTCTACAACTTTCTGCGCTCGACCATCAACACCGACCTGTCCCAGCGCCGTAGCTACATGAGCAGCGCGATTGCCGAAGCCCAGGCTTTTTTCACCAGCCGCGAAGCCCTGTTGGAAAGCCTGAGCCTGTCGGCCGTCCACCAATCCGCCAAGGACAGCAGCACCGGCTACACCGGCTCCAGCGAGGAAATCCACCTGCGACTGGGGGATGCACGCGGCAAGCAATGGGGCCTGTGGCTGACCCAGCGCATGCGCGACTACCTGAAAGACCAACAACTCAACCTGCTCTATGTGCGCCCGGGCGAAACCCCGTCGGTGCAGTACCTGTTCAGTGCCACACCGGGGCCCAAGGCCTTGTCCCCGGTGTTGCTGAACAGCCTGGGCGCCCTGACACCCGGGGCCCCGCCCAGCAGCGATGAACGCTGGCTGATGGATCCGTCTGTGCCCTCCTCCCCGCTGTACATCTTCACCCCCCTCGACGAGCGCTTTCCGGACTCTGGCTGGCTCGGCCTGGAGATGGACAGCCACAACGTCTCCAGCGCCCTGAGCGATCAAAGCGCCGGGGATTTCATGATGTTCAACGCCCAGGGCGCGCTGATTTTCACCAGCACCCCGGGCGACGCCCTGAGCCAGGCGGTGCAACAGATCGAAGGCGGCAGCTTTTTCGGTTTCGTCGGCGACCACGGCTGGCCCGATCACCTGGTGATTCGCAAGCAGCTCGGCACCTCGGACTGGCAACTGGTCTATGCCTTTGACCTGAGCCACCTGCTCCAGGCCCT
This sequence comes from Pseudomonas morbosilactucae, assembly GCF_023241665.1. Classification (NCBI taxonomy): domain Bacteria; kingdom Pseudomonadati; phylum Pseudomonadota; class Gammaproteobacteria; order Pseudomonadales; family Pseudomonadaceae; genus Pseudomonas; species Pseudomonas morbosilactucae. Next base: position 43,477 of record NZ_JALQCX010000019.1, read on the forward strand.
GTGGCCGAAGTGCCTGGGCGCGCTGCTGTTCAGCCTGCTGAGCATCAGCCTGATCGTGCTGCTGACCCGCCGGGTCGAGCAACGCCTGATTGCCCCCGCCATGCACCGCCTGCAGGCGCTGATCGAAAGCGAAGCCTTCAGCCGTGACGTGATCCAGATCGCCCCGGTGGCCCTGTGTGTGCTGCGTCGCAGCGATGGCCGTGTGGTGCTGGAGAACACTCTTTCGCAACAGTGGCTGGGCAGCGGTGCGGAACGTGACCCGCTCTGCGCCGCCTGGATCGAGCAAGCCTTCGACCCCGGCCGTCCCAACCGTTCGGATTACTTTGAAACCGCCGCCGGGCGCCACCTCTACCTGAGTTCCGCGCCCACCCGCTACAAAGGCGAGGACGTGCTGTTCTGTGCCTTCAGCGACATCAGCACGCGCAAGGAAATCGAGGCGGCCCTGGAAGAGGCCAAGCGCCTGGCCGACACCGCCAACGAAGCCAAGACCCTGTTCCTGGCCACCATGAGCCATGAAATCCGCACGCCGCTGTATGGCGTGCTGGGCACCCTGGAGCTGCTCTCGCGCACCGAACTGGACAATCAGCAGCGGGACTACTTGCGGGCCATCGAGGGTTCGTCGGCGACCTTGCTGCAGTTGATCTGCGACGTGCTGGACGTCTCCAAGATCGAGGCCGGACAACTGGCTCTGGAACTCAGCGAATTCTCATCCCTGGACCTGGTCCACGAGATCATCCAAGGCTACGCCGCGGCGGCCCAGGCCAAGGGCCTGCAGTTCTATGCCTGCATCGAACCACAACTGCCCGAGACCCTGATCGGCGACCTGACACGCATCCGGCAGATCCTCAGCAACCTGTTGAACAACGCGGTGAAGTTCACCGACTCAGGGCGCATTGTCTTGCGGGTTCGGGTCGAGGATCGCGACGGCGAACGCTTGAGCATCCTCTGGCAGGTGTCCGACACCGGTCGCGGCATCAACCAGGATGACCAGGCGCTGATTTTCCAACCCTTCTACCAGACCGAGGGCAATACCAACGTGATCGCCGGCACCGGCCTGGGCCTGCCGATCTGCCAGCGCCTGACCCAATTGATGAATGGCGATATCCGCATGGTCAGCGAGCTCGGCCTGGGCAGCAGTTTCACCCTGACCCTGCCCCTCGAAGCCTCGCCGCCAAAACCCCAGCCCCACGGCCTGGGCCGTTTGCAGCCGGAGATGATCTACGTGGTCTCAGCGGTGCGCGAGCTGGCCGAGTCGGTGGCCGGCTGGCTGCGGCGCTGGGGGGCCCGGGCCCAGCTCAGCCTGCCAAGCCCGGCCGATCGCAGCCAGGGCAACGTGCTGATCGAGCTGCACCCGGGCATGCTGGAGCATCCCTTGCAGCCTGGCTGGAGCGGACCGCGGATCCTCGCCAGCGGCGATGGCCACAACGAACCCCAGGTTCAGGACAACTGCTGGCAGGTCAACACCAATAACCTGCGGGCCATCCACCAGGCCGTCAGCCAGGCCCAGGGTGTGTGGGTGGCCAAGAGCGAGGAACACAGCGACGCTCGCGAGCTGAGGAAACTCAACCTGCATGTGCTGGTAGCCGAAGACAACGTCATCAACCAGCTGATTCTCAAGGACCAATTGGAAGAACTGGGCTGCTCGGTAGAACTGGCGTCCAACGGTGCAGAGGCCTTGTCCATCTGGCAAACCGGCCAGTTCGACGTGATTTTGACCGACGTCAACATGCCCCGGCTCAACGGCTACGAACTGACCGTCGAACTGCGCCGCCAAGGCTGCACGACCCCGATCATCGGCGCCACCGCCAATGCCATGCGCGGAGAGGAAGAGCAGTGCCTGGCCGCCGGAATGGACCACTGCCTGGTCAAACCTTTTGCCTTGCGCGCGCTGTTCAATTACCTGGCGCCCTATGAACGAGCCTCCCATGAAACCCTCTAGCATTTTGATTGTTGAAGACCAGCCATTCCAATTCATGTACCTGCAGCACCTGTTCAATGAACTGGGGAGCTATCAGCTGGAGGTCGCCCACAACGGTGAAGAGGCGCTCAAATGCATCAAGCGGCGGCACTTCGACCTGGTGCTCACCGACCTGCTGATGCCGGGCATGGACGGCGTGCAATTTATTCAGGGCCTGGCCACCCAGCATTCAAAGCCGGCCCTGGCGATCATGAGCGCGTCCTCGCGGCGCATGCTGATGGGCGCCAGCCTGGTGGCGCGCAACCTCGGGGTCACGGTGATCGGGCTGATTTCCAAGCCGGTGAACCTGGCGGCCCTGAGCAACCTGACCGCCCAGTTGAAGCGCCTGGAGCCCGACGACAGCGCGGCGCCGATCCGCCTGGAGATCAGCCGAGAAAAACTGCTCGGGGCTCTGCACAGCCAGCAGCTGCAGGCCTGGTTCCAGCCGAAGAAAGCCTTGGCCAACGGGCGTATCGTCGCCGCCGAAGCGCTGGTGCGCTGGGTCCATCCGCAACACGGCCCGCTGCTGCCACAACACTTTCTGCCGGCGTTGATCGAGCACGGCCTGGAGGAGCAACTGCTGTGGCTGATGCTCGAGCACGCCCTCCAGGCACAGCAAGCCTGGCGCCTGGAGGGCTACGAGGTGCCGGTGTCGATCAATCTGCCCACCCATTTGCTCAGCAGCCACGACCTGGCCGATCGCCTGTACGACTTCGTCATCGAGCGTCGCGGGGTGCCCGGCAAGCTGTGCTTCGAACTGATGGAGTGTTCGATTCCCGATGACATCAGCCACTTCTACGCCGGCGCCTGCCGCCTGCGGATCAAGGGCTTTGGCTTATCCCAGGACGACTTCGGCAAGGGCTACAGCTCCTACCTGAACCTGGTGTCGGCGCCCTTCACCGAACTGAAGATCGACCGCTGCCTGGTCCAGGGCTGCAACCACAACGAAGAACTGGCCCAGGCCTTGACCAGCATCATCACCCTCGGGCGCCAACTGGGCCTGACCGTGGTCGCCGAAGGTGTGGAGACCGCTGAGGAACTGGCCCTGTTGCGCAAGATCGAGTGCACCCAGGTCCAGGGTTTCCTGATTTCCCAAGCGGTCTCGGCACAACAGTTCCAGCAACTGCTGAACCATGACGGGCCCGCCACGCTGTATTAGCCCAACCCCCGATCCCCACCCACTCCCCGCTGCAAACCTCGGCTTCCGTCAGGTTCTGCAGGTCGCGCCCCTTCATGTGTTTTGGAACCCCGTCATGTCAGACAGCAACACCCTCCTGGAGCACCTGACTCGCCGTTCAATGCACCTGAACAGGGGCTTGCTGGCCGTGCTGGGGCTGGCCCTGTCGCTCTTCGCCGTCCTCTACGGGAGCACCCAGCGCCTGCTCGACGAACAAAACAGCCGCGCCCGGCTGCATTTCACCCAACTGATGGAAAACATCCATGAACAGGAGCGTTTCCTCCGGCACGCCGCCGCGCAGCAGGCCGCCCACACCACAGGCGGGAACGACGAGCAGGCTCTTAACCCACAAGGCCCGGCCCCCCGACAAGGGCCGAGCACAGGGCAAGACTCGCCACCGCCCTACGCCAACCCCTTCAGCCTGCACGTCAACCCGCAGCAGCCAACGGCCAGCGAGTCGCCCAAGGTCTTCGCCACCGGCCTGCACTTGTCGAACCTGTACCGGGCCTTCTGGTCGGCTTCCCCGTACCCGGCGCCACGCAGTGTGTTGTTCAACAGCTACGGCCGCTTCGACTTCAGCGTGCCGGTGGCCGGCCCACCACAGGGCCATCCTGGCCCGGCAGGCGAACCCGATCCCGAGGTGCTGGAGCGGCGGCTGCGCCATCGGCTGGTGATGGGCAATGGCGCCGCGGGCAACCCGGTGCACTGGGAAACCTACGCACCAGCGGCAGGCGAACACACCGGGTTCAACGTGCTGGCGTACGTCCAACTGCACCTGAAGGACGAGCACCTGCACACCCTGGGCGACACTCGGCGGATGGTGCTGGCGTCGCTGCTGAACCTGGATCACGCCAATCACATCGAGGGATTGATGGCCCGTTCGGTGTACAACCACTTCACCCTGATCGCCCCCTCCGGCAAGGTCCTGGTGGGCCCTGGCCCGGCCGCCGTGGGCCTGCACGAAGGCCTGAACCTGGGGCTGCACGGCCTGACCTACCAAATCTCCAGCGACACCGCCAACCCTTGGGTCGCGCTGTACAGCCTCAACCACGGCAACGACCTCGGTTATGCACTGTGGGCCTGCGTAGGCCTGGGGGGCTTGGCGTTGATCGCCTTGATCGGCGGTTGGCGGGCCAGCCGCTGGTACCGCAAGCGGATCCTCGTCCCGACGCGCCAGGCCCAGCAATGCATCGCCGACAGTGAGGCCTTCAGCCAGGTGCTGATCGACACCGCGCCCACCGGCCTGTGCGTGGTGCGCCGACGCGACCGCAAGGTGCTGCTGGAAAATCGCCAGGCCCAAGCGTGGCAAAGCACGGCAAAACTGGTGGCGTTGCTCCACCGCGATCCGCAACGGGCCGACGCCGGCGAAACCCAGGTTGAAATCGACGGCCGCCCGCTGCAGGTGGGCTTTGTGACCACTCGCTACCAGGGCCAGGAGGTGCTGCTGTGCGCCTTCAACGACATGACTCCGCGCCTCGAAGACGCGGCCCTGCTGGCACAGGCCCAGCGTGCGGCAGGCGCGGCCAGCGAGGCCAAGGCCCTGTTCCTGACCACCATGAGCCATGAAATACGCACCCCGCTGCACAGCGTCCTGGACACCCTGGAGCTGATCGGCCTGACGCCCCTGGACCGTCGCCAGCAGGATTACCTGCACACCATTCAGCGCTCCTCCAGCACCCTGTTCCAGTTGATCAGCGACGTGCTGGATGTAGCGAAGATCGACGCTGGACAGATGGCCCTCGAGCCGGCGCCGTTCTGCCCCCTGGACCTGATCGAAGACTGCCTGCACCGCTACGCCGCCTGCGCCGAGCGCAAAGGCCTGCGGCTGTATGCCTGCCTCGACCCACGCCTGCCCAACCTGTTGCACGGCGACGCCACTCGGCTGCGGCAGATCCTCGATCATCTGCTGAGCAATGCCATCAAGTTCACCGACACCGGGCGGGTGGTGCTCCGGGCCAGGGTGCTGGAACACCAGGACACGCAGGTGCGCCTCGAATGGCAGGTCACCGACACCGGCATCGGTATTGCCGGCAGCGAGCAGCCGAAAGTCTTCGACCCGTTCTACCAGGTACGCGAGCCCAGCCGCGAGGCCGGTGCCGGGCTCGGCCTGGCCATCGGCCGCAGCCTGAGCAAGATGATGGGCGGGACCATAAGCCTGACCAGCGACCCCGGCCTGGGCAGCAGTTTTTCCCTGCGCCTGAGCCTGAGCGCCCTGCCCGGCCTGTTGCCCGACGCCCAGGTGCCGCCTGCCAGCCAGGGGGTGTACGTTCGCGCCCCGGTGCCGGAGCTGATGCAAAGCACTTGCGACTGGCTCAAGCGGCTGGGCGTCACCGCCCACCCGCTCCCGCCCACCTGGGATCCGCCGGCCCAGCGCACGGTGCTGGTGGACTTGCTGCCCGATCCCAACCTGCGCCCCTGGCCGGGCCCCTGCATCCGAGCGCTAAGCCCGGGCCGTGCGCTCAGCGGCCTCGATACGGGCCGGGACGTGGACGCCTACGACATACGCGCCATCGCCCGGGCGGTGTCCCTGGCGCAACGCGGCCAGCCCCTGGACACGCCCCTGCTGGAACACGCCACGTCGACTCCGCTGGCGCCCGTGCCGGAGCCGGAGCCGGAGCCGGAGCCGGAGCCGGAGCCGGAGCAAGACAGCCTGCAGGTCCCGCCGAGGATGCGCGACCTGTTCGTGCGCACCATGCGCGAGGACATGCGCCAAGTCGTCGCCGCCCTCGCCCAAGGCAACAGCCAGGTCGCCGCCGAGTGCTTGCACAGGATCGCCGGAGCCATGGGCGCAGTTCGGGCCACGGACATGGCGAGGATCGGTGCCGAGCTCGAATGTCGGTTACAGGAGACGCCGCTGAGCGCGGCCTTGAGCCTTGAAGTGCAGCAGTTGCTGGGGCGGATCGACGAGCTGATGGTGGCGCTTGAATAATGAAACGCAGGGGTTAATGTACCGACAGTTTGCGTATTTTTTTACCAATCAACGTAATACACGGGTGTGTCTCATGAAAAAAATGAAAGTTGTCATCGCCGACGATCACCCCATTGTGCTGCTGGGGGTTCGGGAGTTGATGGAGCGCGACGATCGTTTTGAGATCGTGGGTGAGGCGGTCTGCTCCAAAGGCGTGATCGAACTGCTGGAAAGCCAGCCAGTGGACATCCTCATCACCGACTACAACATGCCCGGGGACTCGCCCTACGGCGATGGCCTGAAGCTGGTGGAATACCTCAAGCGCAACTACCCGCGGCTGCAGATCCTGATCCTGACCATGATTTCCAATCAATTGATCCTCACCCGCCTGCACGAACTGGGGGTGGTTGGGGTGATCCAGAAAAGCCAACTGCACGAGGAAATCCAGACCGCCCTCAAGACCATTGCCCAGAAAGGCACCTACCGCAGCCTGGAACCGGCAGCCAACTCGGTGATGGAGTCCAACATGGACATCGACGCCCGCTTCTCCACCCTGTCGCCCAAGGAGTTTGAAATACTCCGGCTGTTCGTCTCCGGCAAAAGCGTCAGCGACATTGCCCGCACCCAGCATCGCAGCGCAAAAACCATCAGCGCGCAAAAGATCTCGGCCATGCGCAAGCTGGAGGTGCAAAGCGACCAGGACCTGCTGGCCTACTGCATTGGCCGCAATATTTTCAACTGAGTCTCGGTGCCCCGGCCTGAACGGAAAGAGAAACCCGTAGGCCACCCGCTACAACGCCGGCTCGCCCTCCAGCACCCACCAACGAGGCAACAACTGCTGGACCCGCGCTTCGGCAAAGCGATCGTCAATCAGCACCACCACCCCACGATCCTCCTGACTACGGATAACCCGCCCCGCCGCCTGCACCACTTTCTGCAAACCCGGGTAAAGGTAGGTGTAGTCGTACCCGGCGCCAAAGATCGCCGCCATGCGCTGCTTCAATTGCTCGTTCACCGGGTTCAACTGAGCCAGGCCCAGGGTCGCGACAAAGGCGCCGATCAGCTTCGACCCGGGCAGGTCGATGCCTTCGCCAAACGCCCCGCCCAGCACGGCAAAGCCTATGCCCTGGCCGTCTGCGCGAAACTGCTGGAGAAATGCCTGGCGTTGCCCCTCGTCCATGCCCCGTGACTGCAACCACAGGGGGATCGCCGGGTAGCACTGGGCCAACAGCTCAGCCACCTGCTGCAAGTAATCGAAGCTGCTGAAAAACGCCAGGTAATTGCCCGGGCGCTGCTGGAACTGGCGCGCCATCAACTCGACGATGGGCTCCAGGGAGGCCTGGCGCCGGGCGAAGCGCGTGGAGATCCGGCTGACCACTTGAACCTGCAACTGCTCAGCCTGGAACGGTGACTCCACGTCCATCCACACGCTGTTGTCCGGCAGGCCCAGCAGGTCGGCGTAGTAATGCCGCGGGCTCAAGGTCGCCGAAAACAGCACCGTGCTGCGTGCCGCGCTCAGCCGGGGACGCAGCAACGGGGCAGGCACCACATTGCGCAGGCACAGCTGGGACTGGCTGCGGCGCCCGCCCGCCTCACGCTTGCTGATGTCGAAGAGGAAATGCCCGTCAAACAGCTCGGCAACCCGGGCGAACTGCAGCAGCTCGAAGTAAAACCCCTGCAACCCGGCGTCCAGGCTCTGGGGCGGATCGTTGAGGTAATCGCCAATGGCCGACACGCACAAGGCCAAGGCCTTGAGCAGTGCACTCGGTGGCTGGTCGTAGGCCTGATAGGCGGCGACTTGCTCCTTGTGCAGGGCGTTCCATTCACGGTTGAGCCGTTGCAGAGGCTTCTTCAACACCTCGGGGGCGGCCTGGCGCACGCTGCCCAACTGGTACTGGTCGAGGCTGGCGCTGTACATCGCCCGGCCTCGCTCTACCAGGTTGTGGGCCTCATCCACCAGCACCGCGACCTGCCACTGATTGGCCTGGGCCAGGCCGAACAGCAAGGCGCTGAAGTCGAAGTAATAGTTGTAGTCGGCCACCACCAGATCACTCCAGCGGGCCATTTCCTGGCTCAGGTAATAGGGGCACACCTGATGTTCCAGGGCGATGCGCCGCAGGTTCTGCTGGTCCAGCAGGGTTTGCTCGCTGGCGGCCTGGCGCGCACCCGGCAGGCGGTCGTAGAAGCCACGGGCCAAGGGGCAGGACTCGCCATGGCAGGCTTTGTCCAGGTGTTCACAGGCCTTGTCCCGGGCCACCAGTTCCAGCACCCGCAACGGCAGCCCGGCATGGCTGTCCTGCAGCACCCGGGCGGCATCCAGGGCCAACTGCCGGCCCGGGGTCTTGGCGGTGAGAAACAGCACCTTGTCCAGGGCCTGCCCGGCCATGGCCTTGAGCAACGGGAAAATCGTTCCCAAAGTCTTGCCGATGCCCGTAGGCGCCTGGGCCATCAGGCAGCGCCCGGTGCTGACCGCCTTGTACACCGCCTCGGCCAGGCTGCGCTGGCCGCTGCGAAACTGCGCATGGGGAAACACCAGGGCCTGGGTCGCCTGGTCCCGGGCCTGGCGGTGGGCCATTTCCTGTTCGGCCCACTCCAGGAAGCACATGCACTGCTGGTTGAAGAAGGTTTCCAGTTGCGCTGCCGAGAACGTCTCCACCAGCGAGGTTTCTTCCTCGCTGACGATGTCGAAGTACACCAGCGCCACCCGCAGGCTCGGCAGTTGCAGGCTCTGGCACATCAGCCAGGCATAGACTTTGGCCTGGGCCCAGTGCAGTTGACGGTGGTTGGCCGGCTGCCGGCTGAGGTCGCCGCGAAAGGTCTTCACCTCTTCCAGCAGTTGTTGCCGGGGGTCATAACCATCGGCCCGACCGCGCACCCGCAACGGCCCATACTGCCCTTCCAGCGCCACCTCCTGCTGGTAGTCGGGGTTGCGCCGAGCGGCTACGGTGCGATGCCCGGCCATGCCCTCCAGGGCCGTGGGCGACGGGGTGAAGCGCAGGTCCAGGTCACCGACCTTGGCGCTGAACTCGCACAAGGCGCGCACCGCAACGCTGTAGCTCAAGCCTCCAGCTCCTGCCATTGCACGTAGCACACGGCGATCGGCATGCGCTGCTCCTGGCAGAACTCCAGCCAGCGCAACTGGTTGTCTTGCAGGCGGTCACCCGGGCCTTTGACTTCGATCATGCGGTAGGTCTTGTGCTCCGGCCAAAACTGGATCAGGTCCGGCATCCCGGCGCGGTTGGCCTTGATGTCCAGGAGCAACCGCTGGAACCAGTGCAGCAAGTGCTGGGCCGGCAAGCAGTCCAGGGCCTGTTCCAGCAGCGCCTCGTTCAGCGCCCCCCAGAACACGAACGGCGACTGCACCCCCCATTTGCTGGCGTAGCGCCGGGTGATGGTTTCGCGGTAGCGGCCATCCTCCAACTCCGCCAGGCAGGCCTGGAACAAGTCGGCCCGGCGCTCATGGAAGTCTTCATTGAAGAGGTCCACCGGCCCGCGCTGGAACGGGTGGAAAAAGGCCCCCGGCAAAGGTGCGAAGATCGCCGGCCAGCACAGCAGGCCGAACAGCGAATTGATCAGGCTGTTCTCCACGTAATGCACCGGTGCCTGCTCTTCGTGCAAATGAGCCTGCACCAGGAACTCCACCGACAGCCCGTCTTCGCCCCGGGACAGCGCCAGGTCCAGGCGCTCGATCTGCCGCGAAGCGGCGCCACGGGGTGCGGGCGGGCCGCCGAGTTTGCGACGCAAGCGCGGCACCATGCGCAACAGCTGCTGGGCCTCGGCCGCACTCTCCGGGGCCTCTTGCGCAGCACAGGCCAGTTCCAGGGCCTGGGGGTAATCGGCGCTGCGCTCCAGCACGCGGATCAGGCGCATGCGCGCGCCCGGATAGACACAATCGCCATACACCTTGAGCGCCGCCGGCCAGTCGGCCAGGCGCTCGCAATGCTGGCCCAGCTGAAACAGCAACTTGGCGCGGCGCCGCTGCAACCAGGGGTTGGCACTGTGGAACTCACGAATCCGGGTCAACACCGAGTCCAGATCGGCCCCGGCCTCGAAGTCTTCCTGGCAGCCGTGCAGGGTGAAAAAGCCGTCCACATCCTCTCGGCTGCGCAGGCCACGGGAGTCGGCGCCGATCTCGACCTTTTCATAGGTGTAGATGCCCAGGTCCGCCAGCACGAATTCCGACCAGTCCTGATAGAGGTTGCCGAAGAACATCAGCCGCAGGCGATCGCAGAGGTCCATCAGGGTCAGGCTGAACAGCCGCTCCGGCAGCGCCGGGCACCATTGGGCCAGGGTCAGCGGGGCCTCGAACAGCGGCGCCAATTCCGCCAGCCAGTCACCCTTGCGCCCCTTGGGCTGCTGGATATGGGGCTTGAACGCCTGGAGCAGTTCGGCCTTCTGCAACAGCCCGAACAGCTCTTCCAGGCTCAATAACGCCTGCTCATCCACCCAACCCAGGCGTAGCAACGGCGCCACGGCCTCGGCGCTGTCGCCGATCTCCACGTAGTGCAAGCGACTGGCGCGAAAATGCCGGCCCTTGCGCATGACCATGCGCACCAGCAAGGCCTGGGCCGGCTGGGGTAACGCACGGAAGTCGTCGATAAAACCCTGCTCGGCCGGCGACAGCACGTCGGCATAACGCTGAGCGAGCCAATCGAGCACTTGCTGGAAGTTGTGCAAGTAATAAAAGGGGTTTTCCAGGGGATTTGAAGTCACAGAACTTGAGGCGCCACGGCAGAGGAATACTGGTTATGCGTACAGATAACAGCTGCCCCCTGGCCTGGCAACGAGATTTGGATAAATGGTGGCGATGATTGTCTGGCGCCAACGACAGCACCGGGCCCGCCCCCTGAAGCCGCCCAGGGTGGGCAGCTTACCAAGGGCGCAGGGGCCGGCCCGCTATTGCCGGGTACGCCACCCCGTCGCCGCCAGGGCCTGCAACAGCCGCTCGGGTTCCAGGGCCGGCACTTGCACCCCGCTGGCCGTGCTCATGCTTTCACCGGCCAGCAACGCATTGACGATGGCCTCTTCCACGGCTTCGGCGGCCGCGCTGAACAACGGCGAGATGTGGTCGTTGTTGAGCATCGCCAAGGCCGTGCTCAAAGGCAGGTCCTTGCGGCCATAGTCCGCCGGTGGCAGGTCGCGGTTGCCGGTGGCGAACGCCAGGAAGATATCGCCGCTGGAGTCTTCGGTGCCGCCGCCGGTGCGGGCGATGCCGATGGACGCACGCTGGGCCAGGCGCTGGCACTGGTGCGGCAGCAAGGGCGCATCGGTGGCCAGGATCACCACAATCGAACCCATGCCCGGGGTGCCGCGCTCGGCGAACGGCGAAGCAATGTCGCCCAATTGGCGCCCCACCGGGTAGCCGTCGACCCGCAATTCCTCGCGCTTGCCATGGTTGGCCTGGACCAGGGCGCCCACGGTGTAGCCGCCCTGGGCCGTCGGCAAACGCCGAGAAGCGGTGCCGATGCCGCCCTTGAACTCGTGGCAGATCATCCCCGTGCCGCCGCCCACCGCGCCCTCTTCCACCGGCCCGGACCGAGCCCGGGCCATGGCTTCACGCACCTGTTGCGGGCCCACGTGCTGGCCCCAGATGTCGTTGAGCAGGCCATCGTAGGTTTCCATCACCACCGGCATGCACCAATACACCGCCGGGTCGGCCCGTTGCTCCCGTTCCAGGGCAATCAGGCTGTCGCGCACCACCCCCACGCTGTGGGTGTTGGTGATGGCCAGGGGCGTGGCCAGGAAGCCCGCCTCGCGAATCCACTCCAGGCCCGTGGCGTCACCGTTGCCGTTGAGCACATGGCAACCGGCAAAACAGGGTTGCTCGCGCGCCGGGCCTTCCCGCGGCTGGATCAGGGTCACGCCGGTGCGTACCTGCTGACCATTGACCTCGGCCTTGAGGGTGCTGTGGCCGACCCGCACCCCGGGAACGTCGGTAATCCCGTTGTCGGGGCCCGGCGTTCCCAGCCCCAGGCGGATACCCAATTCACGTGCACGCATAACAGCTCCTTAGAGTTTCTGAAACGCCGGGCTGAACCGGCCGTTGGTGCCGTACAGCAGCGCCGACAGCGCCAGCAGCCCGACAATCACCAGGATGTCCCGGGCCGAGGCCTCAAGGAACAGATTGACCAGCAAATACCCCGCACCCAGCACCGCCACCAGTGCCGGCAACGGCCACAGCGGCATGCGATAGGGATGGGCCCGGTCCCGCAGCAACACCCGGCTCATCAAGGCACACAGGGCCACGATCAGGTACACCAGCATGATCAGCAGCACGCTGAAGGACGTCAGGTCCGCCAGGTTGGAACTGAAGCTGAGCACGGCCGAGGGGATCGCCAGGAACAGCGTAGCCAGCCACGGCGAATCCCAGCGCGGGTGGATGCGGGTGAACAGGCGATTGATGCCTGGCGTCCACAGCGCATCCCGGCCGCTGCTGAACACTACCCGGCCGATCTGGATGACGATGGCGACAATGGCGTTGAACACCGACAGGAAGATCCCGGCACTGACCACCCGCGCCAGGGTCGGGTTGCCGTGGCTGGTCAACAGGTAACCGATGGGGTCCGGGCTGGCCAGCAGTTCGCTGAGGGACGGCGCACCGATCAGCAACGCGGTAAGCGGCACCAGTTCGATAATCACCACCAGCGCCAGGGACCAGAGCACCGCCTTGTGCACGCCGCGGCCCTGGCACTTCATGTCCTCGGCCAGCAACACGGCCGGGCCATAACCGTTGTAGGAAAACAGGCCAATGCCCACCGCACCGATCACCAGGGCCCAGGGCGCCAGGTGCAGCACCCCGTCGTTGACCATCTGCGGTTGCAGCAACACGCTCAGCGGCTGCGAGGCATGACCGAAGCCCAGGCAGACGATCACCAGCAGCGCGGCGATTTCCAGCAGCAAGCAGGTGCCGGTGATCCAGGCGTTGAGTTTGATATTGAGGATGCCCAGCAAGTAACTGCCGACCACGATGACCAAGGCCACGGTCTGGGAGTCGTACTGGGTGCCCAGGGCATTGTTCAGGTAGGTCGCCGCACCGGTGGCCAGCACCGGCGGGATAAACAGCAACATCACCAGCACCGTGAGAAAGGTCGCGTAGCCGGCCAGGCCGCCAAACACCCGCTTGGCGTAGACGTATTCGCCCCCGGCGCTGTTGTGGGCCCGGCCCAGTTCGGCGTAGCAAAAGGCGAACATCAGGGCCAGCAGCCCCGCCATGACAAAGGCCAGGAACACCCCGCTGCCAGCCTGGTGGATGGCAAAGGGCGCAATCACGAACACCGAGCTGGCGGGGGTCACCCCGGACACGGTGATTGCCACTACGTCGAACACACTCAGGGTGGGTTTCAGCGCGCCATCGGGCACGGTGGAAGAGCTCATGTCGTTATCCTCGTGTTTGTTTTTGGTCTGAGGCAGAAACGAAGTCAGTCAAGCGGGTGCGTTCTTGGCGTCGCACTGGATGGCCGTCACTCTAATCAGCCAAACGGGCGCGGCCCATTCCCCTATTGGAGTACTCCCCCTTGACGCTGGCGCGCAAATGGTCGAAACCGTGCAGCGACACCCTCGTCACGGTTTTGCGGGAGCACGGTATTTGAGTACGTTGTTCAGGGAAGTCGGCATGCACGCCGGGTTGGGCCGGACCCTGTCCCAGGTCGGCACTCCTCGGTTCTGGAAGCAGTTGATTCTGCTGCTGCACCAGGCGTCACCCTTCGATAACGCCCTGGCGATCTTCTACCCCGCCGAGGGCCCGCCCCAGGCCCTGGAGGAATACGACGCCGAGCCGTCGAGCAAACCGGCGTCGATGCTCACCTACCTCAACGGCCTGTACCTGCTGGACCCGTTCTTCCAGGCGTGCCGCGAGGGCTACCCGAACGGCTTGTACCGCCTGGAAGAGGTCGCCCCCGACCACTTCCGCCAGAGCGAGTACTTCCTCAACTACTTCCACGACAACGTGCTGGAGGATGAACTGCAATTCATCCTCCAGTTGCCGGGGGCCGGCACCTTGTCGTTGTCGTTGGGTATGCAGCGCCTGTTCACGGCCCAGGACGTCGGCCAACTCACCACCTTCGCCGCTTGGGTGCTGCCGCTGATGCAGCAACACTGGCAGCAGCAAGGCTTGCAGCAGGGGCTGCCGCAGGAGCCGCGCAAACCGGCAGCCGCCGAGGAAATGGCCAGCCAGATACGTGATGCCCTGAGCCATTTTGGCAGTGGCGTGCTGTCTGACCGCGAGCTGGAAATCGCCCGCCTGATCCTGCGGGGCTTTTCATCCAAGGCCATGGCCGAGCGCCTGAAAATCTCGCCGGAAACCATCAAGGTTCACCGCCGGCACCTGTACGCCAAACTGGACATTTCCTCTCAGCCAGAGCTGTTTTCGTTGTTTATCCAGTCCCTGGGGCACGACTTGGACAACCCCTGAGGCGCCGGCGGCAGGCCCTCAAGCGTTCAAGGAGCTGGAGCGGTAATCCCGCGGTGACTGCTCGAAATGCTTCTTGAAGGTGCGGCTGAAATGGGCCGAATCGGTAAACCCCCATTTGAAGGCGATGTCGGTGATCGATTCGTGGCGCAAGCCCGGGTTACTCAAGTCGGCGGCGCTGCGTTTGAGCCGCGAACGCTGGATAAACCGGCAGACGCTGTCGCCCTGCTCTTCAAACAGCCGGTACAACTGACGCACCGAAATATTCAACTGCTGGGCCAGGGCCACCGGGGTCAACCCGGGTTCATTCAGGGACTGGCTGATCAATTGCTGGGCCTGGCTGCGCAGGCAACCGCCATGCAGGCTGTCGTAACCGTCGAGGGTGCTGCTGAGGGTCTGGCGCAAGGTCGGCGCCAGCAGCGCAATCAAGGCTTCCTGCAGGGCCTGGCCTTCCTGCTGCGCCGCGCACCCCTGGAGGTCGCCGCTGCAGATCTGCTCCACCAGCAAGCGCATCAACCGACCGCTGGCGCAGTGCTGGGACAGTTTGCCGAACTTGCGTTGCTGGGCCGGCAGGTGGCGATACACCTCATCGCGGGACAAGTGGAATGACGCATGTTCGATCAGGCCGTGGGGCACGATCTCGCAGGCACCGGCCGAATCCAGCAGAGCCATGTCGCCGGGGGCCAGTTCGATGCTCTCCCCACCCTGCTTGAGTTGCGCGTGGCCGCTGCGCTGGACGATCAGGAAGCAGTGGCGATCGTCTTCCTGATCGACGCTGGTGCTCTGCCGTGAGATCAGCCCGGCATTGGTGCGGATCCGCGCCACTTCCAGGCCGGCGTAATCGAGTAACCCAACCTCGCCGATAAATAACGCCGAATTCAGCGCCGGGCGCGCGTCGAAGCGGCCGCAGACACCCTGCAACGCCCCTATCCAGGAACCAAAACTATGGGAAGCAAGCACTGTGCACCTCCAGAAGCCGGTTGAGACCGCCTTTGTTGTTATGGCGATATCATTAACATGTTATCTATTTGCCAGGCAAGAAACCCTGCCCGCGTGGATAGTCTGTTATGGCCTAAGCACGAGCTGTGCCAGCAGTCCCGGGAATGATTGGCCCAACGCTCCAGGCACCGCGTGGCCCTTCTGGCCGCCGCAGGTTTCTGGCATCCTGCGCCTCCTTTTTTCTGACCGGGTTCCCAGGTTCTGCCGATTGCCGTGCGCCTGAGGCCCCGATTTCCTTCATTTCGCTATCTGTCGAGCAGCGCCTCGACACAGGCTTGCCGGGCTTTTTTCCATGACCGCCGCTGATAAATCCACGCCGCGCTACACCTCCGACCTGATCTACGGCCTCGACGACCGACCCCATTTCAGCGCGGCGATTTTTGCCGCGCTGCAGCACGTGCTGGCGAGTTTCGTCGGGATCATTTCCCCGACCCTGATCTTCGGCGGGGTCCTGGGGCTGCAGGACCAGGTGCCTTACTTGATCAGCATGGCGTTGTTCGTCTCGGGCCTGGGCACCTTTGTCCAGGCTCGGCGCCTGGGGCCCATCGGCTCTGGCCTGCTGTGCGTGCAAGGCACCAGCTTCTCGTTTATCAGCGTGCTGCTCAGCGCCGGGTTTATGGTCAAGGCCCGGGGCGGCGGCACCGATGAGATCCTCTCGACGATTTTCGGCATCTGCTTTTTCGCCGCCTTTATCGAGATGTTCCTCAGCCAGTTCATCGGCAAGCTGCGCAAGCTGATCACCCCGGTGGTCACGGGCACCATCATCACCCTGATGGGCCTATCGCTGATCAAGGTGGCGGTCACTGACATGGCCGGCGGCTACGGCGCCAGCGACCTGGGCGCGGCCAGCAACCTGGGGCTGGCGGCCCTGGTGCTGCTGACCATCGTGATGCTCAACCGCTTCAACCACCCGATGCTGCGGCTGGGCTCGATCGTCATCGGCCTGACCCTGGGCTTTTTCGTCGCCTGGCTGCTGGGCCGGGTGGACATGGGCGCCCTGCCCGACGTGCCGCTGATGAGCGTGCCCGTGCCGTTCAAGTACGGTTTTTCCTTTGACTGGGTGGCCTTTATCCCGGTGGCGGTGATTTTCCTGATCTCGCCCCTGGAAGCCGCCGGCGACCTGACCGCCAACTCGATGATTTCCCAACAGCCGGTCAAGGGCCCGCTGTACATCAAGCGCATCAAGTCCGGCCTGCTGGCCGACGGTTTCAACTCCATGGTGGCGGCGGTGTTCAACAGCCTGCCCATGGTCACCTTCGCCCAGAACAACGGGGTGATTCAGCTCACCGGCGTGGCCAGCCGCTACGTGGCCTACTTCATCGCCGGCCTGCTGGTGCTGCTGGGGCTGTTCCCGATGATTGGCGCCGTGCTGCAACTGATGCCCAAGCCGGTATTGGGCGGCGCCACCCTGATCATGTTCGGCACCGTGGCGGTGGCCGGCATCAAGATCCTCGCCGAGGCCGGGCTGCATCGGCGCAACGTGCTGATCGTGGCGATTTCTCTGGGCATGGGCCTGGGCGTCGCGGCGGTGCCGGAAGTGCTGCGGGACCTGCCCAAGGCGCTGCACAACATCTTCGAATCGCCGATCACCGTGGGCGCGTTCTGCGCGATCTTCCTGAACATCTTCCTGCCGGAAGAGTTCATCGAGCTGGAGGAAGACGAGTTCGACCCGGAGGCGGCCACCCTCAAGGTCATGCAAGACCCGGACATGGGCGGTAAAACGAACTCGTGAGGTTCTCGGGCGTCTATGCTGCGTGGCCGCTGCCGACGCCCTCCCTTCACGACTTGACAGGTGTGCCTGATGCGCAAGATTTTCGGTTTGACCCTGTGCCTGCTCCTGGCCAGCCTCAGCGCCTGTGCCCTGTTCCCCCAGCGCGACCCGCTGAACATCAATGTGGTGGGCATCGAGCCGTTGCCCAGCGAAGACCTGGAAATGCGCTTTGCCGTGACCCTGCGCTTGCAGAACCCCAATGACAGCGCCATCGACTACAACGGCGCGGCCCTGGACCTGGAAGTCAACGGCCGGCCCCTGGCGTCGGGGGTCAGTGACCAGCACGGGCGCATCGGCCGTTTCTCCGAAGGCGTGCTGGTGGTGCCGGTGAGTGTTTCGGCGTTTTCCGTGTTGCGCCAGACCCTCGGCCTGGGCCAGACCCAGGGCTTCGACAACCTGCCCTATGTGTTGCGGGGCAAGCTGGCCGGCGGCCTGTTCGGCACCTTGCGCTTCGTCGAGCGCGGCCACCTAAGCCTGCCCAACGCCGCCAACGGCGACTGGTAAACGCTGTCAGGGCCCGGCCCAAGACGCCTACAGCAGCGGAGCCTGGCGGGCGCTGTACAGCCGATGCAGGGTGATGTTGCGCACCTCCTGCTTGCTGATGTGGATGTGGGCCTGGAGCAGTTGCTGCGCCACCTCGGTCTGCCCCTGGAGGATGGCCTGGAGAATCTGCCCATGCTCGGCGTAGGTCGCAGCAATCCGCGGCGCCTGGGTAAAGTCCAGGCGGCGGATGATGCGGATCTTTTCCGTCACATCCAGGTGCACCCGGGCCATTTCGCTGTTGCCGGTGGCCGCCACCAGGGCACAGTGAAACGCCTCGTCCAAAGCCGACACCTGCGGGCCGTCCTCCAGGCGCTCCGCCGCCTCCACCAGCCACACCGCCTTGAGCCCCTGCAACACCGGGTTGTCCGCCGGGACCTGGGCACACAACCGCGCCACCGCCGCCTGTTCAAGGACGATACGCAGGTCGTACAGCTCTTCGAAATACTGGAAGTCGAAGGGCCGCACTTGCCAGCCACTGCGGAAATACACCTGCACATAAGCCTCGCGCTCCAGGCGGTACAACGCCTGGCGCACCGGGGTGCGGCTGGCCGCCATGCGCTCGGCGATCTCGCTTTCGCTGAAGCGGTCGCCGGGCAGCAGGCGGAACTCGAAGATGTCCTCCTTGAGCTGGCGGTAAATGCGCTCGGCCAGGTTGTCCGGGCGCTCCTGGGCGACGGGAGTGGCCCGCTGCCCCGTCGAGCCTGCCGGGTCGAGGCCGCTCATCCGTTGTGTTTCAGGCTGGCGATGTAGGCACGCCAGCCACCGAAGGCGCTGATGTCCTTGGCGTCGTTCAGGGCCCAGGGCTCGCAGATAAAGCCCTTGACGCTGCGCCCGTCGGCCAGGGTCAGGTTGCCGATCCCCAGGGGCGCAGGGATCTCGGCGACGAACTCGCCAAAACGCCCCACCGGCAGGTCCCAGAGTTCAACGATGATCGAGCGCCCGCCTTCGCCCTGGGCCAGCCCGGGTTTGGGCGGCACGGTGCCGGGCAGCGCATACAGGCGGTAGTTGTCGCTGGTCAGGGTCTGTTCCACCAGCACCGCGTCGCGGCTGGTGAGCTGGAAGTTCAGCGGCATGCCGCTCAGGTGAGCGCCCACCACGGCCAGGCGCACGCTGCCCGGGGCCTGGCTCGGGCTCGCCGGCCTCGGCAGGCTGCGTTCGGTGGCGCCCAGGGGCAGGTTCAGGCTGGCTTGCCAGCGCTTGCCGAAATCCGCCAGGGCCAGGTCATGCCAGGCCGGGGCGATCAGGGTGATGCCCGCTGGCAAGCCGTCATTGCGCAAGCCGGCGGGCAATGCCAGGGCCGACAGGTCGGCCAGGTTGGTGAAGTTGGTGTAGTAACCGAATTGCGAGTTGTAGCGCACCGGCTCCTCGGCCATCTGCGCCAGGGTGCGCAGGGTGGGCGAAGTGGGCACGACCAGGGCATCGAAACCGGCCAGGGTGCGATTGATCCGCCGGCTCAGTTCGGCCCGCAGGTACTCGGCCTTGTAGACGTCGCAGGCGTTGTAGCCGTGGCCGTTTTCGACGATGCCGCGCACCACTGGGTTGATCGCCTCGGGCTGGCTGCGCAGCAGGTCTTCCAGGGCCACCGTGCGCTCCGCCACCCAAGGGCCGAAGTACAACTGGTCGGCCAGTTGCTTGAAATCGCTGAAGTCGATGGGGCAGACCTGCGCGCCCAGGCTAGCCAAATGCGCCACCGCCTGCTCGAACACTGCCTGGTTCTGGCTGTCGCCAAAAAACTCCGGATCCACCGGCACCGCCAACCTGGGCGCCTTGCCCATGGCCACCGGGGCCTGTTGCGGGTTGCGCCGTGAATAGGCGTCGTCGGGGTCATAACCCTCGGCGATCCCGGCCACCTGCTCAGCATCTTCCACGGTCAGGGCGAACACCGAAATGCAGTCCAGGCTGCGGCACGCCGGCACCAGGCCCGTGTTGGACAGGCGGCCTTTGGTCGGCTTGAGGCCGACGATGTTGTTGAACCCGGCCGGCACCCGCCCCGAGCCGGCGGTGTCGGTGCCCAGGGCGAAGGCCACCAGCCCCCGGGCCACCACCGAGGCCGAGCCGGAGCTGGAGCCGCCGCTGACGTAGTCCGGGTTGAAGCTGTTGGGCACCGCGCCGTACGGCGACCGCGTGCCCACCAGGCCGGTGGCGAACTGATCGAGGTTGGTCTTGCCCACCAGAATCGCCCCCGCCGCTCGCAGACGCGCCACCACCGTGGCATCCGCCGAAGCCGGGTAACTGAACGCCGGACAGGCGGCCGTCGTAGCCCAGCCGGCCGCGTCGATATTGTCCTTGATGGCGAACGGCACGCCGTACAGCGGCAAACGGCTGAGGTTGCCCTGGGCCGCTTGCAGGCACTCGTCCAACTGGGCCAGTTGCTCAGCCAGTTGCTCGGGGCTGGCCAGGCTGATCCAGGCCGGGTCATCGGCGGCCAATTGGGCCAGCAGGCTGACCAAGGCATCCGGGCGCAGATCGCCCTGGCGATAGGCCGCCTGCCACTCACCGACAGTCCAGCCAAAAGAGGGACGCTGCTCGCTTTGCATGTGGGACTCCATCTTGTATCCAAGTTTGAATCCCACCCAAGCAAAGCCCGGGCCAAGGCACCGAACCCACGGAATCACAGGCTTCGGCAACCACCCGAGGCCGGCCCAAGACCGCCAAAAGCCTCGGCTCTGCCCCGGTTTGAGGCGCCGCCGCCCTGCCCGCCGCTTTGTGGTTCGCCGCTTAGAACACCGACCAGCCGATGCGTTGGCTCAGCAGCTCCAGGGCCGCCATGCCCACCAGGGAGTTGCCTGCGGCATTGAGTTCCGGCGACCACACACAGACGGTGAACTGCCCCGGCACCACGGCGAGGATGCCGCCACCGACCCCGCTCTTGCCCGGCAAGCCGACCCGATAGGCGAAGTTGCCGGCTTCGTCGTACAGGCCGCTGGTGGCCATGATCGAGTTCACTTGCTGGGTCTGGCGCGCGCTGAGCACTTGTTCGCCGCTGTGCTTGCAGAAACCGTCATTGGCCAGAAAACAGAAGGCCCGGGCCAGGTCCACGCAGTTCATGCGCAAGGCGCAGTGGCTGAAGTAGCTGCGCAGCACCGCCTCGACGTCGTTGTGGAAGTTGCCGAAAGACTGCATCAGGTAGGCCATGGCCGCGTTGCGGGCGCGGTGTTGATACTCCGACTCGGCCACCCGACCATCCACCATGATCTGCATGTTGCCCGACAGGCGCCGCACAAAATCGCGCATCGACAAAGCCGGCGCGGCAAAACGCGACTGGTTGATGTCGCAGATCACCAGGGCTCCGGCGTTGATAAAGGGATTGCGTGGCCGACCGCGCTCGAACTCCAGCTGCACCAGCGAGTTGAACGGCTGGCCGGAAGGCTCGTGGCCCAGGCGTTCCCAGATCGCCTCACCGGAGTGGTTGATGGCCTGCACCAGGCTGAAGACCTTGGAAATACTCTGCACCGAAAACGGCGTTTCAGCGTCGCCGGCGCTGAACACCTGGCCATCGTTGCCATACACGGCGATGCCCAACTGATTGGCGGGCACGTCCCCCAGGGCCGGGATGTAATTGGCCACCTTGCCCTGGCCGATCAGCGGGCGGACTTCATCAAGAATCTGGTTCAGCAGGGCTTGCATGTTCTGGCTCATGGTCGGGGTCCCCGAACGGCTGCGGGGCCATGGCTGCTAGACGCACGCCAGCGCCTGCGGAACACAGTGCCAAGGCCTGCGCCCGCGTATTTTTACTCGCGGCGCAGGCGAGCTGGGGTCGGCAGCCCGGACCGGCGCCCTCAATGACGCTCGCGCAAGGCCAGGCGAACCACCAGCGCGGAGGCCAAGGTAATGCCGATCAGCACGTACAACAGGCTGCTGAAGGCCTCGCCGTAAAGCTTCAGCAACACCCCGCGCCCCAGCGCCGGCAGCAGCTCGGTGCTGGCCGCCAGATTGCCATTGGCCAGTTGCTGGGCCGCCAGGGACAGGTGCTCGGAGCCCGGCAGCGCTGCCCCCAGGGAGTGTTGCAACAGGCCCGCGAGCATCGCCACCACCAGTGCCAGGGCAATCCCTTCACCCGCCACGCGGGTGGTGCTGAAAATGCCACTGGCCATGCCCGCACGCTCCTTGGGCACCACGCTGACCGACAGCGCATCCATCAAGCCCCAAGGTACCCCGGCGCCCAGACCGATCAGCAGCAAGGGCCCGACCGTGGTCGCCGGCGGTTGCCCCGGCGCCACACGGCTGAGCAGGTAAAGGCCCACGGCGGCCACCAGCAGGCCCAGGCTCGACAAGGCACCGGCGCTGAACCAGCGGGTCAGCCAGGCCGCCAACAACGGCACCACCAGCATCGGTGCCGACAACGCGACCATCATCAGCCCGGCCTCCACCTCGCTGTAGCCCTCCACGCCGATAAAGCGGATCGGCAACAGGATCAGCAGCACCACAAAGCAATAGCAGGTGGCGATCGGCAACAGTTGCACGCCGACAAAACGCGGGTAGCGAAACAGCGACAGGTCGAGCATCGGCCGCTTGACCCGAGCCTCGATCAGGATGAACAGCAGCAGGGACAGCAGCGCCGCCAACAGCAGCCCCAGCACCCAGGGGCTGCTCCAGCCACTGTGCGGGGCCTGGATGACGGCCCAGGTAAACAGCGCCAGGGCCAAGGTGAAACTCACGGTGCCGGGCCAGTCGACGCCGGCGGCGTCCGGGTCTCGGGATTCCTCCATGCGCGGCACGCCAAACAACAGGGCCAAGCCGCCGATCAGCGTGGCGGAGAGAAAAATCGAGCGCCAGCCAAAGTGCTCGATCAACACCCCGGCGAGGATCGGCCCGAACGCCAGGCCCAGGCCAAAGGTGGTGCCCAACAGGCTGAAGGCGCGGGTCCGGGCGCGGCCTTCAAAGGTCTGCGCCAGGGCCGCCGAACCACCGGCCAAGGCTCCGGCGCCGGCCAGCCCCTGCACCGCCCGCAAGGCATCCAGCCACAACACCGACGGCGCAAAGGCCAGGGCCAGAGAGGTCAAGGCGAACAGGCCGACACCGAGGCTGAACACACGCTTGCGTCCGTACTCGTCGGCCAGGGTGCCGGCGGCCATCAGGGCGCTGCCGAAACTCAACATAAAGGCATTGGTGATCCAGCTCAGGGCCAGGGGGCTGCCCCCCAGCTCGCGGCCGATGGCCGGGGTGGCCACGGCGACCCCGACAAAGGTCAACGGCAGGATCAGGGCGGCCAGGCACACCGCCGCCAACACCCCGTAGGCGGACGCGTTGTGGGTGGTCGGGGCGGCGCTGGCCGGCAGGTCGATTGGCGAATTCATCGGAACCTCGAAAGCGAGTGAGTCAGCAGACAGGGCTGAGAATTGGATGGTAAATTCGCCGCAATCGCGAAAAAACAGGCCGAGAGTCCGCGCTTTACGGACATTTACGCTGCAATCAGGGAAGCACCATGGACAACCTCAACGGCATGCTGGCGTTTGTGCGGGTGGTGGAAAGTGGCAGCTTCGTCGGTGCCGGCAAACGCCTGGGCCTGTCCGCCTCGGCGGTGGGTAAAAGCCTGGCGCGCCTGGAGGAAAAACTCGGGGTGCGCCTGCTTAACCGCAGCACCCGGCGCATCAGCCTGACCGATGAGGGCACACTGTTTTTCGAACGCTGCCAGCGCATCGTCGCGGAGGTGCAAGAGGCCGAGGCGGAACTGGCGCGCATCAGCGACACGCCCCGGGGCAAGCTGCGGGTCAGCCTGCCGGCCATCGGTTACCGCATGCTGCTGCCGATCCTCCCGGAGTTCAGCGAGCGCTACCCGGAGATCGAGCTGGACCTAGACTTCAACGACCGCCTGATCGACGTGATTGCCGAAGGCGTGGACGCGGTAATCCGCAGCGGCGAACTGGCAGACTCCCAACTCAAGTCGCGAACCCTCGGGCCCTTTGCCTTTGTGCTGATCGGCGCGCCCCACTACTTCGCCCGCCACGGCATTCCGCAGACGCCCCGGGACCTGGAGCAGCACGCCTGTCTGCGCTACAAATTCCCCGGCAGCACCCAACTCCAGGAGTGGACCCTGGCCCTGCCCGCCGACGCCCCGCCGTTGCTGCTGCGCAGCGCCTTGACCAGCAACAATCTGGAGTCGCTGATCTTCGCCGCCGGCCAGGGCCTGGGCATCGCCTTCGTCCCGGACTTCGTGGTGCGCAGCGCCCTGGCCGAGGGCAGCCTGGTGTCGGTGCTGGACGACTACCAGATCGACAGCGGCAAGTTTTCCATCCTCTGGCCCAGCAGCCGGCACCTGCTGCCCAAGCTGCGGGTGTTCGTCGACTTCCTCGGCGAACGCCTGGTGCTGGGACGCCGGCCGCCGTCGGCTTGATCCCGGCCCGGCGCCGATCGCTCTGGGGCGCGGCGCCATACATCAACAATTCAAGATGTCAGCTTCCGAACATGGGTATTTAAGCTGATGTTTAGCCCCCGTAAGCTCGACCCGTCCCTGCCCTTGCAGGGCAGGCAACGTCGGTACGCCTAGAACAAAAGCAACAGGCCACCCCAATAACAATTTGATCTGCCGACTCCAGGAATCCCTATGTCACCTACCCTTCGACGTGCCCCTGACGGGCGCGGAATGACCGTCGACGCCCACGCGCCACGGAGGCTCAGCCATGACTGACTCCGTCACCCCGCACAGCACCGACGAACACCTCCTGCAACGCCAGGGCTACCGCCAGGAACTGCACCGCGGCCTGTCACTCTGGTCCTCGTTCTCCGTGGGTTTCGCCACCGTGTCCCCGGTGGTGGGGATCTATTCGGTCATGGCCCTGGGTGCCATGAGCGTCGGCCCTTCCTGGGTCTGGATCGTGCCCCTGTGCCTGGCCCTGCAATTGCTGGTGGCCCTGGTGTACGCCGAACTCGCCTCCCAGTACCCGTTGGCCGGCGGCTGCTACCAATGGGTCAAGCGCCTGGCGGGTGATCGCTGGGCCTGGTTCACCGGGTTCATGTACCTGGCCTCAGCCCTGGCATCCCTGACCACCGTGGCCTACCTCGGCGGTTTCTGGCTCTGGCTCTTCGTCACCGGCCAGCCACCGAGCCCCAATGCCCAAGTGCTCAGCGGCGGCGTGCTGCTGTTGCTCGGGCTGGGGGTGAACCTGCTGGGCATCAACCCGCTGAAGTACTTCGTCAACGCCGGCATCATCGCCGAAGCCATCGCTTCGATCGGCATCGGCCTGTTGTTGCTGGTGTTTTTCCGCAACCATTCCTGGTCCCTGCTGTTCGAAGGCCTGAGCACCCAGGCCAGCGGCGACGGCAGCTACCTCAGCGGGTTTGTCACGGCGATGGCGGTCGGCGGCTGGGCCTTCCTGGGCTTTGATGCCTGCTCCCAGGTCTCGGAAGAAACCGCCGATGCGCGCACCTCGACGCCCCGGGCCATCCTGCGCTCGATGATCCTGGTGGGCCTGACGGTGATGCTCACCGCCTTTGCCGTCACCCTGTCCTTCAGCGATACCGCGGGCATGGTTTCGGGCCAGGTCATCGACCCGGTGACCCCGGCGGTGGTCGAGGCCTTCGGTGCCTGGGCCGAGCGGCCGTTTGTCGGCGTGGTGCTGGTGGCCTTTATTGCCTGCGTGGTGTCGGTGCAGACCTACATCGGCCGGGCGGTGTTCGGCATGGCCCGGGACTCGATCCTGCCGGCCTCGGCCCTGCTGCGCCGGGTGGACAAACGCAAAGTGCCATTTGCCGCCATGGTCCTGAGCACGCTGCTGGCCAGCTTCGGCCTGGCCCTGGGCCTGAATGCCACCGCCGTGGGCACCCTGATCGCCTTCGGCAGCGGCGGCTTCTTCCTGGTGTTCCTGATCGTCACCGCCTGCGCCCTGATCAACCGCCTGCGTGGGCGCTGGCAGCCTGAGCCCGGGGTGTTCAACCTGGGTCGCTGGGGCTTGCCGATCAATTTCATGGCGTTCTTCTGGCTGGTGTTCGAAAGCATCAACGTCGCCTGGCCGCGGGAATCCCTGGCCCCACCCGGCGCCCCCTGGTTCCAGGTGTGGGCGGTGATCCTGGTGTTTTCCAGCCTGGCCGTGCTGGGGCTGCTGTACCTGTTCCTGGCCAAGCCCGAGCAACGGGGCCGACAGGCGCCGTGATCCACCCGGCGCTGTGGTCCACAGCGCCCTCCTCTGTGTAGCGGCGGCCACCCCGGCCGCCCCTCCCCCTTGTCGTGTTGAAGCCACTGCTTTTGGAGCTGTCGATGTCCCCCTCCGTGCATTACTGGAACTACCCCACCGAGATTTTTTGCGGCACCGGCGCCCTGGAAGGCCTGGCCCACCGCTGCGCCCTGCTGGGCATGGGCAAGCCCCTGCTGGTCACCGACCCGGGCATGCTCGGCCTGGAACCCTTCGCCCTGCTGACCGCGCACCTGAAACAAGCCGGTGTGCAGTTCGCGGTGTTCAGCGAATTGAGTGCCAACCCGAGCCTTGAAGATGTGCAGCGAGGCGCCAGCGTGTTCAGCGCCGGCGGCCACGATTCGCTGATCGCCCTGGGTGGCGGCAGCGCCATGGACGCGGCCAAGGGCATCAGCCTGCTGGCCCGGGACCCTGAAGGCCTGCAACGCTTCGAGTGGGCGCAGATCATCGAGCACTACCCCAGCCTCAGCGACTTCCCGGCCCTCGGCCTGCCCAAGTTGATCGCCCTGCCGACCACCGCCGGCACCGGCTCGGAACTGGGCCGCGAAGCGGTACTGACCGACACCCGACTGCAGGTCAAACGGGTTATCAGCCACCCGGAACTGCTGCCCGCGTGCGTCATCCTCGAACCCCTGCTGACCCGCAGCCTGCCCGCCGCCCTGACCGCCGCCACCGGCATGGACGCTCTGACCCACCACATCGAGGCGTTCTGCTCGCCCCTGTACCACCCGATGTCCAGCGGCATCGCCGTGGAAGGCATTCGCCTGGTGGCCCAGCACCTGCGCCAGGCCTGCCGCGACGGCAAGGACCTGGCCGCCCGCGAAGGCATGCTGGTGGCCTCGGCCATGGCCGCAGTGGCCTTCCAGAAAGGCCTGGGCGGGGTGCATGCCCTGGCCCACCCCCTGGGTGCGCGCTATCACAAGCACCACGGCTTGCTCAACGCGATCCTCCTGCCCTACGTGTTGCAGGCCAACCAGCCGCTGATCAGCGCCGACATCGCCCGCCTGGCGCGCTACCTGGAGCTGCCCCGGGCCGACTTCGAGGGTTTCCTCGACTGGGTCCTCGAGCTGCGCCGCGACCTGGGCATTCCCCACTCCCTGAGCGAGATCGGCCTCGATAGCCAGGACGCAGATTGGGTCGGCGCCCAGGCCCTGGCCGATATCTCGTCCTCCGACACCAATGCCCGGCCGTTGACGGCCGAGGACTACAGCCAGATTTTCCGTCACGCCGTCAGCGGCGTACTGCCAGGAGCCCGCCCATGATCCCTGCCCTGTACATCGACGGTCGCCCGACCCTGGGCGAAGACCCGCAGCCGATGCACGTCTACGACCCTTGCCGGGGAGAAGTGATTGCCCAGGTAGCCGCCGCCAGCCCGGCGCAGGTCGATCAGGCGGTGGCGGCCGCGCGCCGTGCCCTGCCCCAGTGGCGCGCCCTGAGCGGTGCCCAGCGTGCGGCGTTCCTCGACGGTTTTGCCCGCCAACTGCAACTGCGGCGCGACAGCCTGATTGCCCTGCAAATGCGCAATAACGGCAAGCCTCGGCACGAGGCTGAGGTCGACCTCGACGACGCCATCGCCACCTTCGACTATTACGCGGGGCTGGCCCGGCAACTGGATGCTCGCCAGGAACAGAACGTGCCCCTGCGGGCCGAGGGTTTCAGCGCACAATTGCGCTTCGAGGCCCTGGGCGTGGTCGGGCTGATCGTGCCGTGGAACTTCCCCCTGGTCACCAGCGCGTGGAAGCTGGCCCCGGCCCTCGCCGCCGGCTGCACCCTGGTGCTCAAACCCTCGGAAGTCACGCCGCTGATCGAGCAGGTCTACGGCGAGATCGCCAGCACTCTGGGGCTGCCGCCGGGTGTGCTGAACATCGTGGCCGGGAGCAGCCAGACCGGCGCAGCGTTGAGCGCCCACCCGGGCCTGGACAAGCTGTCGTTCACCGGCAGTAACGCCATCGGCCAGCGGGTGATGAACAGCTCCGCCGCGTACTGCCGGCCGCTGACCCTGGAGCTGGGCGGCAAGTCGCCGATCATCGTGTTTGCCGATGCCGACCTGGAGCAGGCGGTGCAATGGATCATCGGTGGCATCTGCTGGAATGCCGGGCAGATGTGCTCCGCCACCTCGCGCCTGCTGGTGGAGGACAGCATCGCCGAGCCCTTGCTGGCGCGGCTGGCCGCAGCCCTGGCCGATCTGCGCGTCGGCAACCCGGCGCAGCAGGAGGTGGACATGGGCCCGCTGACCAGCGCGGCGCAGTGGCACAAGGTCCAGGAGTACTTCGCCGTGGCCCGCGAAGAAGGCCTGCACTGCCTCAGCGGCGGCCAGGCCTTGCCCGGGCCGGGGTGGTTTGTCAGCCCGACCCTGTACGCCGACGTGCCCTCCAGCAGCCGGTTGTGGAACGAGGAAATCTTCGGCCCGGTGCTCTGCGCTCAGCGCTTCAACAGCCGCGAGCAAGCCCTGGCACAGGCCAACGCCAGTGCCTTCGGCCTGGTGGCGACAGTCATCAGCCAAGACCTGCAGCGGGCGCAAGAAGTCGCCGCAGCCCTGGACGTCGGCCACGTCTGGATCAACTCCTTGCAGGCGGTGTTCGTCGAAACCTCATGGGGCGGCACCAAGGCCAGCGGCATCGGCCGTGAGCTGGGGCCCTGGGGGCTGGCGGCCTATCAATCGGTGAAGCACGTGACCCGTTGCCTGGGCTGAGAACTGCGGGCTGAGGGCCGGGCTCAGCCCCGGTGCTCGGTCAGCAGATCGTCGATAAAGGCCCGCAGCGCTTCGCTGTGGGGATGGCCGACGTGGGTGATCATGCTGTGCTGCACCTCGTAGCACAGGGTCTCGGGGTGCAGGGCACGCATCTGTCCGCTGTGCAGCCAGGGCTGGGCGTAATGGCTGGGCAGGTAACCCAGGTGGGTGCCGGCCAGCACCCCATGAACCACGGCTTCCATGTGGTAGGCAGTGGCGGAGGCCCGGGCCGGCGTCACCGGCAACACTTGGTTGGCCGGGAGAAACCCGTGCTGGATCCAGTCGCTGGCCTTGATCTGCTCCAGGTCCGGCTGCGTCACGTTGAACAATGGATGCTCGGCGCCGCAAAACAGCTGGATCGCTTCGCTGTACAGGGGCTGGTAGGCCAGGGTCGGCAAGCTGCGGCTGAAATAGGAGATCGCCAGGTCCAGTTGGCCGTCAATGACTTCGCGCTCAAGCTCGGTGGGTGAGTTGACGAACACATGCAGGTGCAGGTCGTGGTCGCGCCGGTAGAAACGGGCGATGGCCGCGTCGATCCGCGCCGCCGGCAACGTGGCAATGTTGTCGGCCAGGCCCAGGTACAGGTCGCCCACCAAACGCCCGGAGAGGGCCTGGGCCTCGTCACGAAACAGCTCCACGGCACCGAACAGCGAATGGGCCGCCTGGAGAATGCGCTGGCCCTTTTCCGTCAGGCGAAAGCCGCCCTTGCCACGCTCACACAGGCGGTAGCCCAGGCGTTTCTCAAGGCTGGAAATGTGCGTGCTGATGTTCGACTGGCCCATGTTCAGTTCGGCCTGGGCAGCGGTGAAGCCGCCACACTTCACCACCACGGCGAAAATCCGCAGCAGGCGCAGGTCCATGTCGGTGACGTTTCTAAGCACAGGCGTTTCTCAACAGTGGCCAGGGGTGAACCGAGGGCGCTATTCAACGGCAGCGCCCGAGGCGCGTCAAATCTATCGACGGCTTGATTCAAGCCCGGCCCTGCGCAGAAGATGGCCGGGTATTTTTTGTCAGGACGACGCCGGAACATGCCCCCGAAAATCCCCACCCTGCTGACCCCACGCCTGATCCTGCAACCCCTGGAGCTGGCCGACGCTCCGGCGATCCAGCCGCTGTTTGCGCAATGGGAGGTGGTGCGCTACCTCAACGCCCAGGTGCCCTGGCCGTACCCGGACGATGGCGCCCTGAGCTACCTGCGCGACATCGCCTTGCCGGCCATGGCCCGGGGTGAGGAATGGCACTGGACCCTGCGCCTGAACAGCGCACCGCAGCAGGTGATCGGCAGCGTCAGCCTGATGGACCAGACCGACAACCATCGCGGCTTCTGGCTGGCGCCGGCCTGGCAGGGCCAGGGTTACATGGGGGAAGCCAGCGCAGCGGTGACCGAGTACTGGTTCGAGGTGTTGCAGCGGCCACTGCTGCGGGTGCCCAAGGCGGCGCCGAACCTGGCGTCGCGGCGCCTGTCGGAACGCAGCGGGATGCGTTTGATCCGTTCCGAAGCGGGTCAATTCGTCAGCGGCCCCTTCCCCGTGGACATCTGGGAAATCACCCGCGAAGAATGGTTGCGCCTCAGGTAAAACGCACACCGGGCTTGGCCCGCTGATCGACGCTGAGTTCAAACACATCAGGGCGCGCATAGTGCCCGACCACGTCGTAGTCATAACGGGCGCGCACCAGGTCGTCGGTGTCGATGCTCGCGCTGATCAAGCCGGCGCGCCCCACCAGCGGCCCGGCCAGTACATCCCCCATGGGCCCGACAATCACGCTGCCACCGGCGATCAACGGCCGCTCTGCCGGCCAGTTGGCGATCTCCAGGCCCAGGGCCTGGGGCGAGTCCTGCACCTGGCAGGCGCTGACCACAAAGCAGCGGCCTTCGTGGGCGATATGACGCATGCTCACTTGCCACATCTCGCGTTCATCCACCGTGGGCGCGCACCAGACTTCCACGCCCTTGGCGTACATCGCCGTGCGCAGCAGAGGCATCATGTTTTCCCAGCAGATCACCGCACCCAGACGGCCGACCGGAGTGTCCAGCACCGGCAAGGTGGAGCCGTCGCCCTGGCCCCAGATCAGGCGTTCAGTACCGGTGGGCATCAACTTGCGGTGCTTGCCCAGCAGACCCTGCTGCGGGTCGAAATACAGCGCGGTGCAATACAGGGTGCTGCCGCTGCGCTCGATCACCCCCAGCACCAGGTTGGCCCCAGTGCGCGCCGACAAGCCGGCCAGGGCTTGGGTTTCAACACCGGGCACCTCAATGGCATTGGCAAAGTAGCGGGCAAAGGCTTCACGGCCTTCCGCCAGCCGATAGCCCAACTGGGTGCCGAACCCCTCGCCTTTGGGGTAACCGCCCAGCAAGGCTTCGGGCATGACCACCAACTGCGCGCCGCTGTCGATGATGGCCGACTCGTAGGACAGGATCTGCTCCAGGGTTTCGGCCTTGCCTCCCGGCAAGGATCCGATCTGCAGGGCGGCAACAATGGACTTGGGCATCTGAGTACTCCTTGAAAGCTGAGGTGTTGCCCATTGTCCGGCCCTCATGGATCATCAATAAACCCCAGCTCAGTGCTTAATGATATGAACCAGATGAATATCGCCAGCGTCGACCTCAACCTGCTCAAAGCCTTCGAAGCCCTGCATGACGAGTCCAGCGCCAGCCGCGCCGCCCTGCGCCTGGGCGTCACCCAATCGGCCATGAGCGCAGCCCTGCGGCGCTTGCGCGAGCTCTATGGTGACCCGCTGTTCGTGCGCACCGGGCGCGGCCTGGCGCCGACCTTGAAGGCCAACCAACTCAAGCCGGTGATCAGTGACGCGCTGAACAAATGCCGGCAAAGCCTGGCCATGGTCGACCCCAACGCCGGCGACTATCAGGGCCGCTCGGTGGCCGTGGGCTTGTCGGATGATTTCGAGATTGCCTATGGCCGGCGCTTGATCGAGGCGGTGGCGCGGCGTGCGCCGAAGTTGCGGCTGATTTTCCGCCAGACCCACAGCCAGATCGTCGCCGAGGCGCTGTTGCAGCGCAGCATTGACCTGGCGATCACCGCCGGCGGTTTTGCCGAGCGCATGCTCAGCCGCCAGGTGCTGGGGGAAGGTGCTTACCTGTGCCTGGTGGACCCGGCCAGCCTGCAACCGGGCCAACAGCAGATCGACCTCGACGAGTTCATCCGTCGCGAGCATGTGCTGGTGTCGTCACAGGGGTTTATCGGGATCACCGACGAGGGATTGGCGGCCAAGGGCTTGAGTCGCCAGGTGTGCGCCTCGACCACGCACTTTGCCGCCTTGCCCTACTTGCTCAAGGGCAGCCAGGCGGTGGCGACCATTCCGGCCCACGCCGCCGAGGGCATTGCACGCCTGACCGGGCTGGCGCTGCTGCCCTGCCCCCTGGAGCTGCCGCGCTACCCCATCGAACTGGGCTGGCGCACCAGCGCGCAGATCGACCCGGTGGTGCTGAAGGTGCGTGAGGCGATTATCGAAAGCTTTGCGCTTACTTGTTCGCCGCCATCAGGCGATTGACTTCACTGCGCACCATGTTGGCGTATTCCGGCGGCGACATGCCGTCCAGTTCAGAGCGGACCCATTCGGCCCACTTGCCCTTGCGCTTGCCGCGCTCGCCAAACAGGCGCGCGGCCTCGCCTTTGGCCTTGCCCAGGTTGCTCTGCCAGAGGTCGAACAGCCGGGACTTTTCATCTTCGATGGCGGCCCGCTCGGTCAGGGGCTTGTTGGCCAGATTGAAGCTCATGGGAATTTCCTGCTGCGTAAAATAGGCGACATCTTACACTGTAGGCGCTGGGGTTTTCCCCTCGGCCTGACGAGCAAGAAGAAATTAGCTGCAACTTTTTGCCTCGGCCCCCACTCCATTGTTCATCGCACAACTGACCTGCAAGGAGTCACTCAATGGCCCGTAAAACTGCCGCCCAGGCGGCCGAAGAACAAATCAAGGACCAAGCATTCAGCGAGCTTCAGGCGCTGATCGAAGAGTCGGAGAAACTGCTCAAGGGCAGTGCCTCGCTGGTGGGCGAGGAAGGCGAGAACCTGCGCCAGCAAGTCGGCATCAAGCTCAAGCAGGCCCTGGAGTCGGTGACCCATGTGCGTGAGCGCAGCAAGCCGGTGGTAGACGCCACCGAGCAGTACATCGGTGGCCATCCGTGGCAGACCGTGGCCATTTCTGCCGGCTTCGGCCTGGTGGTCGGCCTGTTGCTGGGGCGCCGTTCCTAAGCCCTGTTGGACGCGACTGAATCAGGCGAGCCGCCCGGCGCGCCTGATTTCTTTGATAGATCGTGTTTTTTCCCTGCAAGCTCCCCCCGCAAACCACCTACAGCCCCGCCCACTCCCGCAACTGGCGCAGTTCGGCGGCGTCGATGGCAATGCCGTCACGTTCCGACTTCAACCGCTGGATATGCCGACGATCCCCCGGCAAACGCTTGAGCCCCACACTGTGCATCTGCCGCACCAGTTCCTTGCTGCGCTCGGCGAAGCTCTGCCCGGCGGCCTTGCTCGGGTCGATGACGATCAGCAATTGCCCGGTCCATGGCGTCTTGGCCCCCGGGTGATTGGACCAGTCGAACTCAAAGGAAAAATTACCCCCCGTCAATGCCGCCGCGAGCAGCTCGACCATCATCGACAGCGCCGAGCCCTTGTGCCCGCCAAAGGGCAGCAAGGCCCCGCCTTCGAGGATCGCCTTGGGGTCCTGGGTCGGCTGGCCCAGGCTGTCGACGCCGATGCCCAATGGCAGGCGCTCACCCTTGCGCGCGGCAATCTGCACATCACCATGGGCAATGGCGCTGGTGGCCAGGTCGAAGACAATCGGCTCGCCATCGGCCCGGGGTGCAGCAAAGGCGATCGGGTTGGTGCCGAACAGGGGCCGGTCGGCGCCGTGGGGCACCACGCAGGTCATGCTGTTGACCACGCTCAAGGCCACCAGGCCTTCGTGGGCAAAGGGTTCGACGTCGGGCCAGAGCGCAGCGAAGTGATGGGAGTTGCGAATTGCCAACACCGCAATCCCGGCCGCCCGAGCCTTGTCCACCAACAAGGCTCGGGCCGCTGCCAGGGCCGGCTGGGCAAAGCCGTTGCCGGCGTCCACCCGCACGAAGCCCGATGCCACGTCCTCCACCAAGGGCTGCGCCTGACCGTTGACCCAGCCGCTGGCCAGGGTCGAGAGGTAACCGGGAATACGGAACACACCGTGGCTGTGGGCACCATCGCGTTCGGCGCTGGCGCAGTTCTCGGCCAGGCAACGGGCCACCGTGGCGCTGGTGCCGTGACGTAGGAAAATGCTTTCCAACAGGCTCACCAGTTCCGTCAGGGACAGGTGCTCACAAGATGTTTCAACCAGAGGCGATGCAGACATCTGAAGCTCCAGAGTAATTATTGGAGGGGGCAACAGCGTACGAAGGTCCGACCGCCGATTTAACAACGCTTTGCCCGCGACCTGTCAACCGTCGCGTTTGTCTGCACAGAGGGTGCCAAACCGGGGCCGGCTGGCGAAGGGGTTGTGGCCGCATGGGCGACCACAAGGTAGCGCAAAGGCACCGGCAGAGCGCCGGTGCCGAGGGGTATCAGTCTTTCTGGTCGCGCAGCACATTGCCCGAGGCGCCGTCGATGCGGAACTCATAGACAATGCCGTCGGCCTTGCGGCCTTCACCTTCCCAGTAGCCGTCGTTGTCCGCTTCGACCTTGTAGACTTCTACATAACCGGCTTTGCTCTTGGCCGTCTCGATGGCTTTTTCGATAGTGATCCAGCCCGCGCCCGGACGGTCAGCGAGGGCGGCCCCAGCACCCAACAGGGTGCAGGAGGCGAGTACGGCGGTGAGGGTTTTTTTGATCATTTTTTCACTCCATTTGTGGATACTGGTGTACACAAGTCCTGTTTTTAGGGCCGCAACAGAAAAAATAAGTTCCACTTTGATGGGCAATAGCCATGACGGCTGTTCTACAAGGCTCCGCGCCAAGGGTAGAATGCGCGAAATCAGGAGCGTCAATGAGCGAAAACACCCTCTCAGAAGCCGAATACGATGCCATCACCGAAGCTGCGGCCGAGTGGTGCATGCGTCTGCACGCGCCGGATTGCACCGCCGCCGAGCGCTTGGCCTTTCAGCACTGGCATGATGCCAACCCCTTGCACGCCTTCGAATACGAGGCGATGCGCGAAATCTGGGAGGTCGCCGACCACCTGCCCCAAGCGGCTGCGCCGGTGCAAATCCCCCGCGCCATGACCCCGCCAGCGTGGCGCCGCTACGCCAGCGCCGCCGCCCTGGCCGCCGTCGCCCTGCCCCTGTTGGCATACGGCGGCTGGCACCTGGGCTGGGTGCCCTCCTCCTACCAACACTACGAAACCGGCAACGGCGTGCGCCAGTTGACCCTGGCCGATGGCAGCCAGGTGGAGTTGAACCTCAACAGCGAACTGACCTACAGCAACTACAAGGATCAGCGCCGGGTCACCCTGAACAAGGGCGAAGCCTTCTTCAAAGTCAGCCACGACCGCAGCCACCCCTTTGTGGTCAAGGCAGCCGATGGCCAGATCACCGTGACCGGCACCCAGTTCAATGTGTGGATGTATGAAGACCAGGTTCGCGTGACCCTGCTGGAAGGTTCGGTGCTGGTGAACAGCAACCGTGCACAGCCCAGTGAAGGCTGGCGCCTGGACCCAGGCATGCAGGCCCGCTACAAGGCCGGCGACGAGACGCCCCAGGTCAGCGATGTCTACAGCAATGACAGCTCCCTGGCCTGGCGCAACGGCAAGCTGATCCTCGACAACCTGCCCCTGAGCGAGGCTCTGCCGCTGATCAACCGTTACCTGCAAGCGCCGGTCATGTTGGCGGACAACGCCACCGGCAGCATCAAGGTAGGCGGGATCTACAACACCCAGGATGTCAGCAGCCTGATTGCCTCGCTGCCCAAGGTGTTGCCGGTGTACCTGACCCGCAACAAGGACGGCAACCCGGTGATCAACTCCATCCCGCAGAAACCGGCCAAAGGCTGACGCCCCCTCGGTAGACGCCGGCTTGCCGGCGATGCGCTTCAGGCCAATACCCTTCCCGATAAAGCACCCTCACCGACAAGCCGGCACCCCAGGGTGCCGGCTTGGTTGCGCTTACGGCTGCTTGACCAGCACCGACGACGCGGCGTCGATCACCTTCACCTGATACTGCGGATCGGCCTTGATCTGCGCTTCGGTAAAGGGCAACAGGCTCCAGCGCTTCTGCGAAAAGGCTTCGGTCTGGTCGCGGGAGTACGCGGACTGCGGATCGCTGGACAGGGAGAACGCCAGCAACCCTTGGGCACGTGGCCCGTGCTCGTCGAAGCTGACCACTTGCAGATAGCTGGTGCCACTGACCACCTCACGCTTGCCATCGGCCGCCGGCACGCTCTGGATGGCGTTGTACACCCCCAGGCTTTCCGGGCCGCCATGAATCGGCGTTTGCTGGCCACCGCTGCTGACCACCTGGATATCGCCCCACACCGGTTCAGCGCCGAGCCCGGCCTTGGCCACGCCGGCCACCGACGCCAGCATCGCCTGGTGCAACGCCTCGCGTACTTCGGCGCGGTCCAGCGCCAAACCGCGTGGGGTGTGCTGAGGGTCCTTGGGATCAAAGGCCACGCGCCAGACCGCCGGGTTCTGTTGCAGTTGGGCCATGACATTCTGGAAGTGCACGAAGCCGATCCCGGCGTTCAAGTTGGCGCTACGGTCCCAGGTCTTGAGGCTGGCGCACAACGGTGCCAGTTGCGCTCCGTCGGCGCCCAGGTCACCGGCACAGAATTGCAGCAGGTCAGGCATCACCTGGCCGGCCATGTACACCTGGTCATCCATCACCATGTGCTGCAAATCCGCCACGCCCAGCGCGGCGTCGTTGCGGTTCAGGCGCTCCAGGGCAAATCGCGCCCGGGCCTTGAGCGGCACGTCCTGCTGGCTGATGACCGGCGAGAAACCCTCCAGAGGCGCCGCCGGGTTGACCATCCAGGCCGAGTCGTTGGAGTTCTGCAGGTAATCGGTGCGCGACAGTTGCGGCAGCTTGTCTGCCGCGACAATGCCTTTCTGCGCCGCCGAAGGGTCGATGTCCCAGGCACAAGCGCTGCGCGAGCCGTCCAGCAAGATCAGCTGGGTACCGGCCCGTGGATCGCTGCACAAAGCCAGCTTGGCGGCACTGACGTTGGGCACCACCGACTGGTTCATGTACAGGGTCCGGCCCTGGTCGTCCGCCGCCAGGGTGTTGACCCAGGGAATGCCCTGGATGCGATGCACCGAAGCCTGCAAAGCGTCGAGGCTGGTGGCCTGGTTCATCGAGTACCACTGTTGCAGCACGCGATCGTTGTCCAGGTTGGCATCACGCAGGCTGTAGGCGAACTGCTGGTTCCAGTCGAGCTTGCCGGGCCATTGCACGATCGGGCCGAACACCGAGCTGTACTGGGTGCGGGTCTGGGTCTGCAATTGGCCGTCGGCGCCTTTGACTTGCACGCTCAGGGTCTGTTTTTCCAGCGGTCGCGACTGGCCGTCGAGCAAGTAGCGCGTCGGGTCCTTGGGGTCCAGTTGCAGGCGATACAGGGTGAAGTGCTTGGAGGTGTCGACGGTGTGGGTCCAGGCCAGGTGCTGGTTGAAACCGATATTGATCAGCGGCAGGCCGGGCAAGGCGGCGCCCATCACGTCCAGGCGCCCAGGGATGGTCAGGTGCATCTGGTAGAAGCGCATGCCGCCGACCCAAGGGAAGTGCGGGTTGGCCAGCAACAGACCACGGCCATTAAAGGAACGGTCGCGGCCGATGGCCACGGCATTGCTGCCCCGGTCCAGGGCAAAGCGCTGTTGGCGTGCCTCGGCCAGTTGCAGGGCCTGGGAATTGACCGACGCTTGCGCGCCGAGGGTCGGTGGCGTCGCGCCCACCAGGGCCTCGACGAATTGGCCGGAGCCGCCTTCCACCAGCAATCGCCGGGTGACCTTGACCAGGTCCTCGGCGCTGATCGGCCGCACCCAGGCCGCGTCGCACTGGGCCGGCAGGCCACTGGCCTGGCGCTCCGCCAGTTGGCGGTTGTAACCGGCAACGTAGCCCGTGATCAGCGCTTGCACTTCGGGGCTTTGCGCCTGCCAGAAGCCTGCGACCGCCTGGGGCGTGTTGAGCCAAGTGAAAAACAGGTCGCTGTCCAGGTTCGAGCGCCGTTCCAGGGTCTGTTCGGTCGCCCCCAGGTACTTGGAGCGCTCGCCGTTGACGGTCAGCACCTCGTTGGCCATCAGGCACAGGTTGTCCTGGGCGTAGGCGTAACCGATGCCGTAGCCCAGGCCGCGCTCATCCGTGGCCCGGATATGGGGCACACCAAAGGTGGTGCGACGGATCTCGGCCCGGGGCTGCTCGGCCGACTCGCGGGCCTGGGCACCCAGGCTCAGGCCCAGCCACAGCGCTGCGCAGCAAAAATACGGTAATGGTCTGGAAATAATCACGCCGACTCCTGATGAAAAAAATCGAACCAGGACTGGCGAAGACCAAGGGGGGCGCTACCGCCAGTCTGGAGAAGCGGTCGCACCTGGCTTCATCCAGGGCGTGCCTGCACAAAGAGACGAACTGAACGAAAAAAAATTAGCGCCCATGGGCCCTGAAAAACTTGGCCCTGACCTGCCAATGACATCAAACCGACAAAATTTCTACATCGGCGGCTTCATGATTTGGCGTGCTCGTTCGTCTAATAACTAGAGCACCCATCATCATTTTCCTGATCAGGCTCTGAAAAGGAGTTTTTGCATGTACAACCAGCAACTGCCATCGGATGGCCAAGGCGTGCAATCCACGCCCTCCTTGAACAACGGTTCCAGCGTCTTCGGCAAGACTGCCGAGCGCGCCAGCAACGAACGGATCAAGCATTTGCTCAAGAGCTTCGGCCTGCGCACCAGCCTGATCCGCCTGAAAGTCATCGACGCCCTGCTCACGGCCGAACAAGGCGAACGCTCCCTGGGAGTACGCGGCATCCACAGCCAATTGCTGGAACTGGATATCCCGCTGTCGTTCCTGAGCGTGCGCGAAGTCTTGAAGCGCCTGTGCAGCGAGGGCGTGATCACCCTCAACTCCGACAAGAGCTACAGCCTGCATCAACAGGCCGCAGCCGTACTCGACGGCCGCGCCTGAGGCCGCCGAGGGTCAGCTCAGGGCTTGACCTTGCGGCGCATCACGCCATTGATCACCACCACGACCACCGCCACGCCGATGGCGATGTACTGGAAGAGCTGTTCGCTGATGACGCCGTGGTTCTGCAAGTAAGAAAGGCCAAGCATGATCCCCAGCACCAGCAGGGAGATCAGAATCGAGTATTTCAAGCGTTGTGACTGGGTCATTACGGGGTTCCTGGACCTGAAATTGTATCCGCTTTGTATCAAGAACGATGCCAAGCACTTACCGAGATTCGGGGATGAGCCGGGGCAAACGGGGTCACATGGTACAGGCGCGAACGACTTTTCGCTGCATCGCGACCTGCAGTAACCCCCGAGTCTTTGAGGATTGAGAAATGTTCCGTCGAATCACACTGCTGATTCCCGTATTGGTCATGCTGTCCCTGTCCGGCTGCATTATTTTTCCCCACGGTGGCGGGCACGGCGGCCATCGTTACTATGACGGCGGCGGCCCGGGCTATTACAACGGCGGTGGCCCAGGTTATTACAACGGTGGCGGCCGGGGTGACTACCGGCGCTGAGTGAGCGCCCGCCTGGGGCCCTCTCCTTCCTTCATGACCAGGCTAATCGGCACCACGCTTACCACGCCCGCACCTTGCGGGCGTTTTGCTGTGGGCGATAAACATATCCTCGGGCCTTAGCCCAATGGTCGCTGCATCGGCGTGTCCGCCCGGGCAAACAGTTCCACCAGCCAATCGATGAACACCCGCACCCGGGTCGACAGGTGCCGGTGCGGCGGATACAAGGCGCTCAGCGCCAGAGGCGGTGCCTGCACCCGCTCCAGCACCTCGCACAGCAGGCCGTCACGCAGCGCCCGGGCGACGTGGTAATAAGGCGCCTGCACCAGCCCATAACCCGCCTCGCTGGCGGCCAGGTAGGCATCCGCGCTGTTGACCGCCAAGCCCTTGGGCAGCGGCATCTCGCACACCTCGCCGTCCACCATGAATTCCAGCCCGTAGCGCTTGCCGGTGACGCTGGAGAAGAACTCCACGATCTGATGCCCGGCCAACTCGTCCAGGTGCTGCGGCGTGCCGTGGCGCGCCAGGTAGGCCGGGCTGGCACAGGTCACCTGCTGCATCAGCGCCAGGGGCCGGGCGACCAATGAATCATCCAGGGGCGGGCCGGCCCGCAGCACACAATCCACCCCTTCGCGAATCAGCTCCACAGGCCGATCGTTCAAACCGATTTCCAGCTCGATCAGCGGGTAGCGGGCAGAAAACGCCGGCAGTGCCGGAATCACCAGCAACCGGCCGATGCCCGCCGGCATGTCCACGCGCAAGGTGCCACGGGGGTTGTGCCGGGCCACGGAAAACGCCGCTTCGGTTTCTTCCAGGTCCGCCAGCAGGCGCACGCAGCGCTGGTAATAAGCGTCGCCGTCCAGAGTCAGGCTCACTTGGCGGGTGGTGCGCAGCAAGAGTTGCACCCCCAGGTGCGCCTCCAGTTGCTTGATCAGGATGCTCACCGAAGCACGGGGCATTTGCAGGCTGTCGGCGGCCCGGGCAAAGCCGCCCAGCTCGACGATCCGGGTGAACACGCGCATGGCGTTGAAGCGGTCCATAACGGCTGGCCTTGGGATTATTTAGAAATGACGAACAGTGATACTGCTTTTAGCCGGTTTATCTTGTTTTTGTCGAGTAGAACAATGGGCTCACCTTAACCCCCCGGAGTTCACACAATGCACACCCGCACACTCGGCAAGAACGGCCCCCGCGTTTCCGCCATCGGCCTTGGCTGCATGGGCATGAGCGATTTCTACACCACCGGCGGCGACACCCGGGAAGCCACCGCGACCCTGCACCGGGCCCTGGAACTGGGCATCAACCTGCTGGACACCGCCGACATGTACGGCCCCCACAGCAACGAAGAACTGATCGGCCAGGCGATTCGCGGCAAGCGCGACCAAGTGTTCCTGGCCAGCAAGTTCGGCATTGTCCGCGACACCACTGATGTCGCGGCCCGGGGCGTCAACGGCCGCCCGGAATACGTGCGCGCCTCCATCGATGGCACCCTGCTCCGCCTGGGCGTAGAAACCCTGGACCTCTACTACCAGCACCGCATCGACCCGGAGGTGGCCATCGAGGAGACCGTCGGCGCCATGGCCGAACTGGTGCAGGCCGGCAAGGTGCGCTACCTGGGCCTCAGCGAAGCCTCGGCGGCCACCCTGGAACGGGCCCACCGGGTGCACCCCATCAGCGCCTTGCAAAGTGAATATTCGCTGTGGAGCCGCGATCAGGAAGACAACGGCTGCCTGGCCACCTGCCGCCGTCTGGGCATCGCCTTTGTGCCCTACAGCCCACTGGGGCGCGGCTTCCTGACCGGCGCCCTGCAACGCCCGGAGGACTTTGCCGACGATGATTACCGGCGTTTCAGCCCGCGCTTCCAGGGCGAAAACTTCCACAAGAACCTGTTGCTGGTGCAGCAGGTGCAAAAGCTGGCGGCCGACAAAGGCATCACCGCCGGGCAACTGGCCCTGGCCTGGGTGCTGGCCCAGGGTGAGCACCTGATTCCGATCCCCGGCACCAAGCAACGCAAATACCTGGAAGAAAACGTCGCCGCCCTGGACGTCAGCCTCAGCCCTGATGAGCTGCGCAGCCTGGAGCAGATTTTTACCCCGCAGACCACCGCCGGCCAGCGTTACCCCAAGGAAGTGATGGCCCTGCTGGACATCTGAGCCAACCCTTGCGGGCGCCGATACGCTGCGCCCGCAAGGACTAAGCCCTTGAGCACTTTCTTGCACGATCGTACTAAAGTCGCCTGCCGCCACGCCGACAACCTGTTGCAGCCCTGACAAGGCTCCGCGCCTCGAACAATAAAAACGCTCGGTAAGGACAGGTCCCATGCCCGCATTTCGCTCCATTCAAGCCCGCTACACCCTCTTTCTGGTCCTGTTCGTGCTCTTGATGCTGGTGCTGACGGTGGTCGGCATCAGCCAATTGGTCGCCCCCAAGCTGCGTCACACCGAAGAACAGGTGGCCCTCAACCGCATCGCCGAAGTGGCGCAACGGATCCAGGGCGAGCTGAACAAGGTCCAGGCCCAGCAGCGCAGCATCACCCAGACCATTGCGCTGCTCGACAGCGACAGCATCGACCGGGTGCTGCCCGGCCTGGTGGACCAGTACGGCGAGCTGAAAGTCTTCGGTGGCGGCATCTGGCCCCTGCCCGACCAACGCACCCCGGGGCGCAACAAGCACAGCACCTTCTGGCACCGCGACGCCGCCGGCAAGCTGGTGGTCAACACCTTCTGGAACAGCGACGCGGCGCCCAACTATTACGACCAGTCCTGGTACAAGGGCGGCCTGCAAAGCCCTCGCGGCCAATGCGCTTGGGCTGCCGCCTATAAAGACGACGCCAGCGCCGAGCCACGCACCAACTGCGCCATGGCCATCAGCCGCGACGGCGCGCCCTACGGCGTGGCCACCATCGACGTGACCCTGGGCTTCTTCAACGAACTGGTGGCCCGCCAGGAAAAAGACCTGCAAGCCGAGATGCTGATCGTCGAGGCGGACGGCAAGATCATCAGCAACAGCTCGCGGATCAACGGCCCGGTGGTGTTGAAAAACATCAGCGAACTGGCCGCCGGCTCGCCCTTTGTCGCCCAGATCAAGGCCGCCCTGGAGCGCCGTGACAGCGGCCACCAGCGCGTCGAGTTCGATAACGCCGGAGTGGCCAGCACCTTCTTCATGCGGCCCATCGAGGGCTCGCCCTGGTTCCTCGCCACCGCCCTGCCGACCCAGTTGATCACCGCCCAGCGCGACGATGTGCTGAGCACCCTGAGCCTGTTGCAGATCCCGATGATCGTGCTGCTGGTGCTGCTGCAGGTCTATGCGATCCGCCAACTGGTACAGCGCATGAAGGCGCTGAAAGGCAACATCGATGCCCTGGCCACCGGCGACGCCGACCTGACCCGGCGCATCACCATCCGCGCCGAGGACGAACTGGGGGCCATCGGCCACTCGGTCAACCACTTCATCGTCTACCTGCAAAACATGATCGGTGAAGTGACCCAGGCCACCGAGGCCATGGCCGGCAGCCTGGAGCAGTTGCAACAGACCTCGCAGCAGAGCCAGCAGATCCTGGTGCGCCACGCCTCGGAAACCGATCAGACCGTCACCGCCATCACCCAGATGAGCGCCACCGCCGACAGCGTGGCGGCCAATGCGGCGCAGACCGCGGCCTTTACCCAACGCGCCAACGAACACGCCGAGCGTTCGCGGGTGGTGGTGGGCGAGGCGTCCGGCAGCGTGGTGGCCCTGATCGATGAAGTGGCCAGCGCCACCCACAAGGTCGAGGCCATGCAGCAAGACGCCCAGCGCATCACGGAAATCCTCGGGGTGATCGGCGCCATCGCCGGGCAGACCAACCTGCTGGCCCTCAACGCCGCCATTGAAGCCGCGCGGGCCGGGGAACAAGGCCGCGGGTTTGCCGTGGTAGCGGACGAAGTCAGGGCCCTGGCCGCCCGCACCCAGGCCAGCACCTCGGAAATCAACGAGATGCTCAACCGCCTGACCCTGGGCGTCAGTTCTTCAGTCAGCGCCATGGAAAACACCCAGGCCAGCTGCCAGTCGGCGGCGGATGCCACAG
This sequence comes from Pseudomonas morbosilactucae, assembly GCF_023241665.1. Lineage (NCBI taxonomy): Bacteria > Pseudomonadati > Pseudomonadota > Gammaproteobacteria > Pseudomonadales > Pseudomonadaceae > Pseudomonas > Pseudomonas morbosilactucae. The sequence goes on from NZ_JALQCX010000019.1 coordinate 86,821, forward strand.
CACGGGTCAACAGCGGCCTTGATGAAATGGCCGGTTCGGTGAGCCAGATCAACAGCCTGAGCACCCAAATCGCCACGGCCGCCGAGCAACAGAGCGCGGTGACCGAGGAAATCAACCGCAGCATGGTCAACATCCGGCAGATGGTCGACGCCCTGGTGCAGACCGGCCAGGCCAGCCAGGACAACACCCAGAGCCTGCTCCAGGCCAACAACCGGGTCAGTACGCTAATGCGTCGCTTCAAGGTCCGCTGAACGGTCAGCTCCACGCCCGCCGCCCTGCGGGAGTGGAGCTATATTGCATGCTCCGGTCACAAGGAGGTGCATCATGGGCCAACGCCAACCGCATCTGATGGACGAGCGCATCGTCAATGAGCTGTACATCGGCGCCAGCATCGATACGGTCTACTACTACGTGACCCAGCCGGATCGCTGGCACGAATGGCACCCCTCCTCGTTGCGCGCCGACACCGGCCACGGCGGCTCCCTGCCCGCCGGCCACCGCTTCAGCGAGGTCATCGACCTGCTGGGCCTGCAGATCGACCTGAGCTACCGCGTGCTGGTGGCGGTGTTTCCCAAAGAGTTCAAGACCCTGTTCAGCTCCGCACCGGTGGACGGCTCGATCCACTACCAATTGCGCCGTGAAGGCGACGGCACCTTGTTCCGCCGCACCCTGCACTATTACACCGACCTCAACCTGGGCGGCCTGCGCCCGCGCATGGTGCTGCTGTCCGAACGCGCCCTGAGCAACCTCAAGCAACGCCTGGAACACCCCGATAGCTGACAAAACTGTCATCCGGCCCTCAGCCAACTGACAGCCAGGGCAAATTAACCTTGGGCAGGCAGCAGCATCACTTTGCAATACACAGGGCCTGACGCGGCGGAAAAAACAGGCAAAATACCCCGCGCCCGGCCCCAGCGCTGGCCCCAGGTCGACTGGTCTGCGCCATTGTTGTGCATCATCGAACCCCCACCACGAGAGCCACCCTGATGAAACCCGCACTGCGTCTGGCAGCCTTGTCTGCCCTGTTCCTCAGCTCCCTGGTCCAGGCCGCCGAGTTGATCCCCATCGACGTCCACCGTGACGCCAACTGCGGCTGCTGCAAGCAGTGGGTCAAACACCTGGAGGCCAACGGTTTCCAGGTCAACGACCACGTCGAAAGCAACATGAGTGCGGTCAAGCAGCGCCTGGGCGTGGCACCGCGCCTGGCCTCGTGCCACACCGCCGTGATCAACGGCAAATTCGTCGAGGGCCATGTGCCCGCCGACCAGGTGCTGGCCCTGAGCAAGCGCGATGACCTGCTGGGCGTGGCCGCACCGGGCATGCCCATGGGCTCGCCGGGCATGGAGATGGACGGCATGGGCGCCGACGCCTACCAAGTCATCGGCCTGACCCGCGACGGCCAGGACGTGGTGGTCGCGGACTACCCGGCCCGTTGATCTTCGGCGCTTACTTCGGCCTGTTCCTGGCGGCCTTCGGCGCCGCCACCCTGCTGCCGCTGCAATCGGAAGCGGTGCTGGTGGGCCTGCTGCTCAATGGCAGCTACCTGCCGTGGCTCCTGCTGCTGGTGGCGACCCTGGGCAATGTGCTGGGCTCGCTGGTCAACTGGTGGCTGGGCCAGCGCCTGGAACACTTCAAGGACCGGCGCTGGTTCCCGGTCAGCCCCCGGCACCTAGACACCGCCCGCCGGCATTACCAGCGCTACGGCCACTGGTCGTTGCTGCTCAGCTGGCTGCCAATCATTGGCGACCCCCTGACCCTGGTGGCGGGTGTGATGGGCGAACCGCTGAAACGCTTCCTGCTGATCGTCACCCTGGCCAAGGGTGCCCGCTACGCCGTGCTGGCCTGGATGACCCTGGGCTGGTTGGGCTGAACCGCCACTCGCCCTTGCGGCGCCTGGGCGCCCTGTCGCAGTATTCGCCGGCAACCCGCAGCGGCGCTGCGCAGCGCCCTGCCGCCCCAGACAACGCCCGCCAAACCAGGAGCCTCCATGAGTGTGCAGATTGCAGTAATCGATGATTGGCAGCAGGTGGCCGAGGACGTGGTGGACTGGTCAGCGCTGCAGAGCATTGGCCAGGTCAGCTTCCTGCATGACTACCCCGCCGACACCGCGACCCTGATCCAGCGCCTGCAGGCCTTTGAAGTCATCTGCCTGATGCGCGAACGCACCCCCTTCGACGCCGCCCTGCTGCGCGGCCTGCCGCGCCTCAAGCTGCTGCTCACCGGCGGCATGCGCAACGCCGCCATCGACCTGGCAACCGCCGCCGAGCTGGGGATCCAGGTGCGCGGCACCGACAGCTACAAGCACGCCGCACCGGAGCTGACCTGGGCGCTGCTGATGGCCCTGACCCGCAACCTGCTGCACGAGGCCAACGCCCTGCGCAACGGCGGCTGGCAGCAAGGCCTGGGCGGCGACCTGCATGGCAAGACCCTGGGCATCCTCGGCCTGGGCAACATCGGCAAGCGTGTGGCGCAGTTTGGCCAGGTGTTCGGCATGCCGGTCATCGCCTGGAGTGAACACCTCACGCCCGAGCGCGCCGCCGAGGCCGGGGTGACTTATGTCAGCAAGCAGCAGCTGTTCCAGCAGGCCGACGTGCTCTCGGTGCACCTGGTGCTCAGTGAGCGCAGCCGCGGCCTGGTGGACGCCCAGGCCCTGGGCTGGATGAAGCCCGAGGCGCTGCTGGTGAACACCGCCCGTGGGCCGATCGTCGATGAGGCGGCGCTGATCGATGCCCTGCAAAATGGTCGCCTGGGCGGCGCGGCCCTCGACGTGTTCGCCGAGGAACCGCTGCCCGCCGACCACCCCTTCCGGCGCCTGCCCAATGTGCTGGCCACACCCCATGTCGGCTATGTCAGCCGGCAGAACTATCAGCAGTTCTACGGCCAGATGATCGAAGACCTGCAAGCCTGGGCCGCCGGGCAAGCGTTGCGCCTGCTCAACTGACCCCTGACGTTCGCCGCCCGTAACGCCAGTGTTGATGATAGGGCGGCGGCGAAAAAAGCCTGCACCATGTTTGAGCGCAGGCTTTTTCCCTCTGCACCCAGACCTTGCGTGCCCTCACCGTTTTCGCGCTACCGACTGCACAGCCTCGCCCCTGAGCGGTGCAGGCTTGACCTTTCGTCGGATGGATTTCCACCGTCACCGGTCTCCCTCAAATGAATTGCCCCATCTCGCCTGCCCCGCTCTAACTTCTGTCCTAGACTGATTTTCGCGAAGTGACCCACCAGTCACTTTTTCACAAAAAAAAGTCGAAACTTTCGGCGCACGCGTCAGGTCAGGTTAAAGGGAGGGTCGCCACGACTGGTGCAATCCTTGCAACACCCCTTTCAGCCTTTCTGCCTCGCCGCATCGGGCGCGCTTGCCCCCGTTGCGTTGCGCGTTTGCGCCGGCCGAAGGAATTGGCCATGACACCGCTGGTGCGATGCCAGGAACAGATCAATAAGACGGGAGAGACCTATGATCAGTGCCGTATTGGAAACTCAGGGAGAGCATTCGCAGCCGCAGACCGGTGAATCGGCCCTCAAGTCGACCCCCGTGCCCGGTGGCAAAATGGCACTACCGGTCGCTCGGCAGAACCCCAATCGCAAGCGGGTACTGTTCGTGACCTCGGAAATCGCTGACCTGGTGAAAACCGGCGGCCTGGGCGACGTCTCCGCGGCCCTGCCTCGCGCCATGGCGCAACTGCACGATGTCAGGGTGCTGATCCCCGGCTACCGTCAGGTGCTCAACAGCGAGAACCCAATCCACATCATCGGCGAGCTGGGCGGCCACGCCGCCTTGCCCGCCTGCAAGATCGGGCGCATGGACATGCCCGACGGCCTGGTCATTTATGTGCTGATCTGCCCCGAACTCTATGAGCGCGATGGCTCGCCCTACGGCGCCAACAACGGTCGCGACTGGCCCGACAACCACATCCGTTTTGCCCGCCTGGGGCTCGCCGCCGCCGACATCGCGGCGAACCTGGCCCAGATCCACTGGTGCCCGGATCTGGTGCACGCCCATGACTGGCCCGCCGGCCTGGCCCCGGCTTATATGCACTGGCGTGGGCAGCGCACACCGACCCTGTTCACCATCCACAACCTGGCCTATCAGGGCGTGGTCAGCCTGGCCTCCTGCCCCGAGCTGGGGATTCCCGAGCATGCCCTGCAACAGGAAGGCATGGAGTTCTACGGCAAGTTGTCATTCCTCAAGGCCGGCATGGCCTACGCCAGCCACATCACCACCGTGAGCGCCACCTACGCTCAGGAAATCACCACCCCGGCGTTTGGCTGCGGGCTGGACGGCTTCCTCGCCAGCAAAACCCAGCAGGGCCTGCTCAGCGGCATCCCCAATGGCATCGATGAAAGCTGGGACGCGGCCACCGACCCGCACCTGTCCACGCCCTTCGCCATCGGCGACTGGGAAGGCAAGGCCGCCAACGCCCGCCACGTCCGGGAAATGTTCGGCCTCGACCCATCCACCGGCCCGCTGTTCGCCGTGGTCTCGCGCCTGGTCTACCAGAAGGGCCTGGACCTCACCGAAGCCGTGTCTGAATTCATCGTCAACGCCGGCGGCCAGATCGCCATTATCGGCCGCGGCGAGCCGGAAGAAGAACAGTCCATGCGCATCCTCGCCCAGCGCTTCCCGGGGCGCATCGGGGTGAACATCGGTTTCAATGAAACCGACGCCCGGCAGATGTTCGCCGGCAGCGACTTTTTACTCATGCCCTCGCGCTACGAGCCTTGCGGCCTGAGCCAGATGTACGCCCAACGCTTCGGCTCGCTGCCGGTGGCCCGCAACACGGGCGGCCTGGCCGACACCATCGAGGACGGCGTCACCGGCTTCCTCTTCGACGAGTCCACCGTGGCCAGCTACGAAGCGGCCCTGAGCCGAGCCTTCAAAGTGTTCGCCTACCCGGCCCTGCTCAACGCCATGCGCTGCCGGGCCATGGCCGCGCCGTTCAACTGGTGCAAGGCGGTGGAACCCTACGCAGAGCTCTACGAACAATTGGTGGCGAAGTCCCTGGGGAAATCGGCAAAACAGTAAGGGGCTATTTAAGGGGCAATAGATGCCGACAAGGACTCCATCAGGTTTTTCCCATGGCGCGGTCTTGCTCGACGCGCAGCACACCCGCTTCACCCTGTGGGCGCCCAGTGCCCGGCACGTCAGCCTGGAACTGGGCGAAGGGCAGTCACTGCCCATGCACCCCCAGGGTCAGGGCTGGTTCATGATCCAGGCACCCTGCGGCGCCGGCACGGCCTACCGTTTCAAGATCGACGGCGACCTCGAAGTCCCCGACCCCGCGTCCCGGGCCCAAGCCAGCGACGTGCACTCACCCAGCGTGGTGGTGGACCCCGGCGCCTATGCCTGGCAACACCCAGGCTGGGCCGGCCGCCCCTGGCACAGCGCGGTGATCTACGAGCTGCACGTGGGCGTGCTGGGGGGGTATGCCGCCGTGGCCAAGGAGCTGCCGCGCCTGGTGGAACTGGGGGTCACGGCCATCGAACTGATGCCCCTGGCGGAATTCCCCGGCAGCCGCAATTGGGGCTACGACGGTGTGCTGCCCTATGCTCCGGAAGCCTCCTACGGCTCCCCCGACGACCTCAAGCAACTGATCGACACCGCCCACGGCCTGGGCCTGTGTGTGGTGCTGGACGTGGTCTACAACCACTTCGGCCCCGACGGCAACTACCTGCACGCTTACGCGCCGAGCTTCTTTCGCGAGGACCTGCACACGCCCTGGGGCGCCGCCATCGACTTTCGCCAGCGTGCGGTGCGCGACTTCTTTATCGACAACGCCCTGATGTGGCTCCAGGACTACCGCTTCGACGGCCTGCGCCTGGATGCTGTGCACGCCATCGACGACCCGGACTTCCTCGAAGAGCTGGCCCAGCGGGTCCGCCAGCAGATCCCAGCGCAGCGCCACGTGTGGCTCAACCTGGAAAACGAGCTGAACCAGGCCAGCCTGTTGCAGCGCGGCTTCGACGCGCAGTGGAACGATGACGGGCACAACGCCCTGCACGTGCTGCTCACCGGCGAGAGCGAAGCCTATTACGCCGACTTTTCCGAAGACACCAGCGATAAGCTGGCCCGCTGCCTGAGCCAGGGCTTCGTCTACCAGGGCCACCCCAACCGCCACGGCGTCGCCCGGGGTGAACCCAGCGGCCACCTGCCGCCCACGGCGTTCGTGCTGTTCCTGCAAAACCATGACCAGATCGGCAACCGCGCCTTTGGCGAGCGCCTCAACCAGCTGGCGCCGCCCCAGGCCCTGCGTGCGGCAACCGCACTGCTGTTGTTGTCGCCGATGATCCCCTTGCTGTTCATGGGCGACGAAGACGGCGCGGTGGAACCCTTTCTGTTTTTCACCAGCCACCACGGCGAGTTGGCCGAAGCCGTGCGTGAAGGTCGACGCAACGAGTTCGCCGCCTTCGATGCCTTTGCCGACCCGGAGCAACGCGGGCGCATTCCCGACCCCAACGCCCTGGCCACCTTCCAAGCCTCGCGCCCCCGGGCCAGCGAAGACCCCACTGGCGCCACCCGCGCCCTGTACCGCAACCTGCTGGCGATACGTCGGCAGGTCCTGGTGCCGCGCCTGCCCGGTGCCCGTTCCCTGGGCGCCGAGGTCCTGGCCGAAGGCGCGGTCAGCGCCCGCTGGTGCCTGGGGGACGGCAGCCTGCTGCGCATTGACCTCAACCTCAGCGCCCACAAGGTGGCGCTGGACGCACCCGACGATGGCGAACTTTTATTTGAAACCCCGGCGCAAGCCGCGGCTCTGATGCAACAGGGCAGTCTCCCCGCCTACAGCGCAGTGGTCCGCCTCAGCGCGGCCACCCCCACCCCTGAAGGAGAGCGCCCATGAGCGATGCACAACTGGAAATCCTCGCCAGCCGCGCCGGCCTGGCCGTGGACTGGATCGACGCCAACGGCCGCCCGCAAAAGGTCGAGCCACGGGTCCTGCGGGCCGTGCTGGCCGGCCTCGGCCACCCTGCCGAAAGCGCCCAGGACATCGAGACCAGCCTGCTGCAATTGCAACTGGTGCAACAGACCAAGGAGCTGCCGCCCCTGCTCACCGTGGACGTCGGCCAGGGCCTGGACCTGGCGCGCTACTTCGAGCCGCTGTCGCCCTGCGAAATCCACCTGGAAGACGGCGCCATCCTCAACCTCAAGCTGGACGCCGAAGGCGTACTGCCCGGGTTGATCCCCGTGGGTTACCAGGCCGTGAGCATCGCCGACCAACACTTCACCCTGGCCGTGGCCCCGGAGCGCTGCTTCAGCGTCGCCGACGCCGTGGACCAGTGCACCGCCCGGGCCTGGGGCCTGAGCGTGCAACTCTATGCCCTGCGCCGCGCCGGCGACGGCGGCTTCGGCGACACCCTGGCCTTGGAAGAACTGGCGCGGCGGGCCGGCGAACGAGGTGCCGATGCCCTGGCCATCAGCCCCTTGCACGCCATGTTCAGCAGCGACACCCAGCGCTACAGCCCCTACTCGCCCTCCAGCCGGCTGTTTCTCAACAGCCTGTACGCCGCCCCCGGGGCCATTCTCGGTGAGCGCGCCTGGCGCAGTGCAATCGATGCCGCAGGCCTCGGTGCCCGGCTCAATGAGCTGGAGCAGCAACCCCTGATCGACTGGCCCGAAGCGGCCCAGGCCAAGCAGCAGGTGCTGCGGGCGCTCTATGAAGGGTTCTGCCACGGCGCCCATCCGCTGCACGAGGACTTCGCCAGCTTTCGCCATGCCGGCGGCGAGGCCCTGGAAAACCACTGCCGCTTCGAAGCCATCCAGGCCGAACGCGCGGCCCGCGGCGAATCCCTCGACTGGCGCCACTGGCCCGAGGCCTGGCGCACCCCACGCAGCCCGGCCCTGGCCCGTTTTGCCGAAGAGCATGCCGGCGAGATCGGTTACTACGCCTTCTGCCAATGGCTGATCGACCGCAGCCTGCAACGGGCGCAAAACGCCGCCCGCAGCAGCGGCATGGGCATCGGTCTGATCGCCGACCTGGCGGTGGGCGCCGACGGCGGCGGCAGCCAGGCCTGGAGTCGCCAGGACGAACTGTTGGCAGAGCTGACCGTGGGCGCGCCGCCCGACATTCTCAATCGCCAGGGCCAGGGCTGGGGCATCTCCGCGTTCTCCCCCGAGGGCCTGATACGCAACGGTTTCCATGCCTTTATCGAAATGCTCCGGGCCAACTTCGCCCACGCCGGCGGCTTGCGCATCGACCATGTGATGGGCCTGCAACGGCTGTGGGTGATTCCCCTGGACGCGCCGCCCTGTGACGGCGCCTACCTGTATTACCCGGTGGACGACCTGTTGCGCCTGCTGACGCTGGAGTCCCATCGGCACCAGGCCATTGTCCTCGGCGAAGACCTGGGCACGGTGCCCGACGGCCTGCGGGAAAAGCTCAGCGCCCGAGCCATGCTCGGCATGCGTGTGCTGCTGTTCGAACAGGACCACGGCACCCGCTTCCGGCCCATCCTCGACTGGCCGGACAACGCCCTGGCCACCACCAGCACCCACGACCTGCCGACCCTCAATGGTTGGTGGCACGGCCGTGACATCGAGTGGAACCAGCGCCTGGGCCTGGTGGACGAACCCGGCGCCGCCCAGTGGCGCGAACACCGCCAGCGCGAACGCGACGGCCTGCGCCAGGCGCTGGACCAGGACCCGCAGAACTTCAGCACCCAGGCCACTGAAACCGACCAGGTGCTGGACGCCAGCGTGCGTTTCCTCGGCCACACCCGGGCGCCCTTGGTGCTGCTGCCCCTGGAAGACGCCCTTGGCGTGGATGAACAGCCCAACCTGCCCGGCACCATCGACAGCCACCCCAATTGGCGGCGGCGCCTGGCCCGGCCCAGCAGCGAGTTGCTGGACGACGAAGACGCGGCACGACGCCTGGAATTGCTGGCCTGTGCCCGGCAACAGGCCTTTGAGCGTGACCGATGAACGCGCCGATCGAGACGGCCTTGCGCGCCACCCTGCGCCTGCAATTCCACAAGGGCTTCAGCCTGGATGATGCGGTGCCGCTGGTGGGTTATTTCGCCCGCCTGGGCATCAGCCATGTGTACGCCTCGCCCCTGCTTTGCGCCCGGGCCGGTTCCATGCACGGCTACGACGTGGTGGACCCGACCCGGGTCAATCCGGAGCTGGGCGGTGAAGCTGCGCTCAAGCGTCTGGTGGCGGCCCTGCGTGCCCACGGCATGGGCCTGATACTGGACATCGTGTCCAACCACATGGCCGTGGGCGGTGCCGACAACCCCTGGTGGCTGGACCTGCTGCGCTGGGGCCGGCTAAGCCCCTACGGCGAATTCTTCGATATCCAGTGGCACTCCCCCGACCCGTTGATGGAAGGCCAACTGTTGCTGCCGTTCCTCGGCAGCGACTACGGCGTGGCCCTGCAAGACGGCACCCTGACGCTGCACCTGGACGCCGAACACGGCGCCTTCCACGTCGAGCATTACGAGCATCACTTCCCCATCTGCCCCGGTGACTACGGCGAGTTGCTCCGGCCCGACGATGCCCTCGACGGCCCGGCAGCCACGGAGCTCAAGGCCCTGGCCGACGCCTTCAGCGCCCTGCGCTACCAGAACGACGCCCATGCCCAGGCCGTGCCCCTGGCCGAGGCCTTGGCGCGCCTGGTGGCTGAACCGGGAATCCGCGCGGCCATCGAGCGCAACCTGGCGTTCTACGACTCGCGCCAGGAGGCTGGTTTTGCCCGCCTGCACGCCTTGCTGGAACAACAGAGCTACCGCCTGGCCAGTTGGCGCACCGCCGCCGATGACATCAACTGGCGGCGCTTCTTCGACGTCAACGAACTGGGCGGGCTGCGGGTCGAGCGCCCGGCGGTGTTCGAAGCCACCCACGGCAAGATCTTCGAACTGATCGACGCCGGGCTGGTGGACGGCCTGCGCATCGACCACATCGACGGCCTGGCCGACCCTCGGGGCTACTGCCGCAAACTGCGACGCCGGGTGGACGCCCTGGCACCCGGGCGGCACCTGCCGATCTTCGTCGAGAAAATCCTCGGCCAGGGCGAAACCCTGCACCGCGACTGGTGCGTGGACGGCAGCACCGGCTACGAATTCATGAACCAGCTGTCTTTGCTGCAACACGACCCCGAGGGCCTGGCGCCCTTGGCCGAGCTCTGGCATGAACACAGTGGGCGCCCCGCCGAGTTCGCTGAAGAGGCTCGGCTGGCCCGCCAGCAGATCCTCAACGGTTCCCTGGCCGGCGACTTCGAAAGCGTGGCCCAGGCCCTGTTGCAAGTGGCACGCCTGGACGTGATGAGCCGCGACCTGACCCTGGGTGCCATCCGCCGCGCCTTGCAGGAGCTGATCGTGCACTTCCCGGTGTATCGCACCTACCTCAGTGCCTGCGGACGCCCGGCCAGCGATGAGGTGTTTTTCCAACAGGCCCTGGACGGCGCCCGGGGTACCCTGGGCGAGGCCGACTGGCCGGTGCTAGATTACCTGGCGCGCTGGCTTGGCGGCCAAGGCTGGCGCCAACGCCCTCGCGGCCGGGAACGCAAACTGCTCAAACATGCCTGCGTGCGCTTCCAGCAACTGACCTCGCCCGCCGCCGCCAAGGCCGTGGAAGACACCGCGTTCTACCGTTCGGCAGTGCTGCTGTCGCGCAATGACGTGGGCTTTTCCACCGAGCAGTTCAGCGCCCCGCCCGCGGACTTTCATGCCGTGTGCCTGCGGCGCCAGGAAGCCTTCCCCGACAACTTGCTGACCACGGCCACCCACGACCACAAGCGTGGCGAAGACAGCCGCGCGCGCCTGGCGGTGCTCAGCGAACGCGCCGCCTGGTACGCCGAACAGGTCGCCCACTGGCGCCAGTTGGCCCAGCCCCTGCGCCACGACCCCGAAGCCCCCAGCGCTGCCGACGAGTTGATTCTGTACCAGGCGCTGCTCGGCAGTTGGCCCCTGGAGCTGGACGCCGACGACGCCGACGGCTTGGCCGAGTACGCCCGCCGCCTCTGGCAATGGCAGGAAAAGGCCCTGCGCGAAGCCAAGCTGCAAAGCAGTTGGGCCGCCCCCAATGACAGCGTCGAACGGGGCGTAAAGGCGTTCATCGAGGCCCTGTTGCTGACGCCCGAAGGTTTGCCTCTGCGCAGCGCCCTGTGCGCCGCCGTCAATGCCATCGCCCCGGCCGGCGCCCTGAACAGCCTGGCGCAATCCTTGCTGCGCATGAGCGTGCCGGGGGTGCCGGACCTGTACCAGGGCAATGAGTTCTGGGACTTCAGCCTGGTGGACCCGGACAACCGTCGAGCGGTGGATTTCCAGGCCCGGCAACAGGCCTTGGGCACCGCCGAAAACCCGCAGGAGTGGCTAGAGCATTGGCGCGACGGGCGAGTCAAACAGCAACTGATCGCTCAGGTGCTGGCCCGTCGGGCCGAGTACCCGGCGCTGTTTGGCCGGGGTGTTTATCAGCCGGTGCAGGTCATCGGCAAGCAAGCGCATCGGGTGCTCGCCTTTGTGCGCGAACACCAGGGCCAGCGGGCCTTGGTGATCGTTCCCAGGCTGGCGACGCCCCTGCTGAAAGAGCGTGCAATACCCTGGGTTTGCGCGCCGGATTGGGGCGATACGCGGGTGGTTTTACCGTTCACCGCCTCGCAACAAAACCTGAAGGGACTTTTTTCCACCCAGGCAGTCACAGACACCAAGGAGCTGCTGATCAGTGCTGCGCTGGAGGACTTTCCGGTCAACCTCTTCATCCTCACTTGAGTTCAGTTCAGGAGCATTGCGATGAGTACCGACGACAAACGTATCCGCGAGTTCGCCTATCAGATCTGGGAATCAGAAGGTAAGCCTGAAGGCCATGAAGCTCGACATTGGGAAATGGCCCGCAAGCTGGCCGAGGCCGAAGCCCTGGCGCCGAGCAAGCCGGCCAAGGCGGCGAAAACCAAGCCGCCCGCCAAGCCCAAGGCCAAGCCGTCCGCGGCCGCTGCGCTGGTGGTGCCACCGGGCGAGAAAGCCGCCCCCGTGAAAAAACCGCGAGCGCCGCGTAAGCCGCCGGCCAACTGACGACCCGCGGCCTCCCCCTTCGATTGACACTGTGGCGTGCCTGAACGCCACAAGGAGCCTGTGCGCCCGAGATTTTTTTTGCCGCCCTAATCGACCATTGCAGGAGCACCTATGACCACGCCAAAAAAAGCCACCGCTGAGTTCGAGGCGTCACGCATTCGTGAGGGCCTGCCGTTCCCCCTCGGCGCCACCTGGGACGGCCTGGGGGTCAACTTCGCGTTGTTCTCGGCCAATGCCACAAAAGTCGAACTGTGCCTGTTCGATGCCAGCGGCGAGGTCGAGCTGGAGCGCATCGAGCTGCCGGAATACACCGACGAGATCTACCACGGCTACCTGCCCGATGCGCACCCGGGGCTGATCTATGGCTACCGCGTGTACGGGCCCTACGACCCGGCCAACGGCCATCGTTTCAACCACCACAAGTTGCTGATCGACCCCTACGCCAAACAGTTGGTGGGCGAACTGAAATGGTCCGAGGCACTGTTCGGCTACACCATCGGTCACCCCGATGCCGACCTGAGTTTCGATGAGCGCGACAGCGCGCCGTTCGTGCCCAAGAGCAAGGTCATCGACCCCGCCCACACCTGGGGTAACGACCAACGCGTCAGCGTGCCCTGGGACAAGACCATCATCTACGAAACCCACCTGCGCGGCTTCACCATGGCCCACCCGAGCGTGCCGGAGGCGGTGCGCGGCACCTGCGCCGGGCTGATGGTGGACGACGTGCTGGAGCACATACGCAAGCTCGGCGTGTCTTCGGTGGAGCTGCTGCCGATCCATGCGTTCGTCAACGACCAGCACCTGCTGCAAAAAGGCATGACCAACTACTGGGGCTACAACAGCATCGCCTTCTTCGCCCCGGACCCGCGCTACCTGGCCAGCGGCAAGATCGCCGAGTTCAAGGAGATGGTCGCCCACCTGCACGAGGCCAACCTGGAGGTGATCCTCGACGTGGTCTACAACCACACCGCCGAGGGCAACGAGCAAGGGCCGACACTGTCCATGCGCGGCATCGACAACGCCTCCTACTACCGGCTGATGCCCGACGACAAGCGCTTCTACATCAACGATTCCGGCACCGGCAACACCCTCGACCTGAGCCACCCCTGCGTGCTGCAAATGGTCACCGACTCCCTGCGCTACTGGGCCACGGAAATGCACGTGGATGGCTTCCGTTTCGACCTGGCGACCATCCTCGGGCGCTACCACGACGGTTTCGACGAGCGCCACAGCTTCCTCGTGGCCTGCCGCCAGGACCCGGTGCTGCGCCAGGTGAAACTGATCGCCGAGCCCTGGGACTGTGGCCCCGGCGGCTACCAGGTGGGGCGTTTCCCGCCGGGCTGGGTGGAGTGGAACGACAAGTTCCGCGACACCGCGCGGGCCTTCTGGAAAGGCGATGACGGGCAACTGGCCGACTTTGCCGGGCGCATGACCGCCTCGGGCGAAATGTTCAACGAGCGCGGGCGCCGCCCTTACGCCTCGGTGAACTTCATCACCGCCCACGACGGTTTTACCCTGCACGACCTGGTGTCCTACAACGACAAGCACAACGAAGCCAACGACGAGAACAACCAGGACGGCAGCAACAACAACCTGTCCTGGAACCATGGCGTCGAAGGCCCCACCGACGACCCGGAAATCCGCGCCCTGCGCCTGCGCCAGATGCGCAATTTCTTCGCCACCCTGCTGCTGGCCCAGGGCACGCCGATGCTGGTGGCCGGCGACGAGTTCGCCCGCACCCAGCACGGCAACAACAACGCCTATTGCCAGGACAGCGACATCGGCTGGGTCAACTGGAACCTGGACGCCGACGGCAAGGCCCTGCTCAAGTTCGTCAAGCGCCTGATCAAATTGCGCCAGGCCTACCCGATCCTGCGGCGCGGGCGCTTCCTGGTGGGCAATTACAACGAAGACATCGGGGTCAAGGACGTCACCTGGCTGGCGCCGGATGGCGTGGAGATGACCACCGACCACTGGCAGGACGCCCACGGCCGCTGCCTGGGCATGCTGTTGGACGGCCGTGCCCAGGAAACCGGCATCCGTCGCCCGGGGGCCGACGCCACGGTGCTGCTGGTGGTCAATGCCCACCACGACATCGTCAACTTCCGCCTGCCGGAAGTACCCGAGGGTGAGTTCTGGACCTGCATGATCGACACCAACCAACCGGCGGTGCGAGGCCAGGAGCGCTTCGAGTTCGGCCATGAATACTCGGTCACCGGTCGCTCGCTGCTGTTCTTTGAATTGCAGCGCGAAGAGGAAGACTGACCCGCTCAGGCAGCGATGAAGGCCGGTTTGCCGACGCGGGAGCCCGCGCGGCACACCGGCTTTGATCGATGCAGGCAGGATGATGGCGCCTATGGGTTTTGCCAACTACCCTCAAGATCCATTATCAACACCGGAAAAAAAGCCACGGCCGGCCTGTCTGGCCCGTCGCGGCTGTGTATGATTGGCCCCCGGTAAATCGGCAATCCAAGGTATGGAGCGCCTTCCACGCAGGCTGCCTCACGGGCGTGCGGGTAAACCCAGGATGCAGCACGGCCCCCGAGACTTGAGGCCATCGCCGCAGACCGACTGGCAACAGGGATGTGACACTCGATGAAACCCATACGCGTTGTAGATAGCCCCTGGCCCAGCCAGATCTGGAACAGTGCTCGTGCCTTGCCCGGCCTGGCCACGGTGAACATCGCCACCCTGGTGCCCGCGGGCTCCCGGGCCGTGATGATTGCCGCCCACCCCGGCGACGAAGTCGTGGCCAGCGGCGGCCTGCTGCAAGTCCTGGCCCACCACGGCTACCCCCTGCAATTGATCTCCATTACCGACGGCAGCGCCAGCCACCCCGGCTCGGCCTTGTGGTCGCAACGCCGGCTGAGTGTCTTCCGCCCCCAGGAAAGCGCCGAAGCCCTGCGCCGCCTGGGCCTGCCCCTGCACAGCCTGAAGTGGATTCGCGGCGGGTTCAGTGACCGCTTCCTGGCCGAGCGCGAACAACAGATCAGCCACTTCATCAGCCGCTACCTGCGCCCCGACGATGTGGTGTTCAGCACCTGGAGCAAGGACGACAACGCCGACCACCAGGCCGTGGGCCGCGCCAGTGCCCACGCCGCCGCCCAGGTCGGGGCGCAGTTCCATGAACTGCCGGTGTGGGCCTGGCACTGGCCGCAGCGCGATGAGCAACACATTCCCTGGCACCGCGCGCGCAAACTGCGCCTGGACACCTGGACCGTGGCTCGCAAGCGCCACGCCACCCATGCCTACGCCAGCCAGTTGCAAGGCGACCCGCAGATTGGCCTGCAGGCGCCGCTGTCGCCGGTGCTGCTGGAACGCCTGCGCAGCCCCTACGAAATCATCCTGATGTAAAAAACCGGAACCGACGGCCCCGGCGGCAGGTCGCATCTGGTAACCGGTTTGATCCCGGCCCCAGACAGGCCCGGCCACAGAGGAGCGAACGTGAGCAGCGATTCCCCCACCGCGACGACGCAAGAGGTGGGCAACATCCACCGACTGCGGATTCTGACGGTCAACACCCACAAGGGCTTCACCGCCCTGAACCGACGTTTCATCCTGCCCGAACTGCGCGAAGCGGTACGCAGCACGGCGGCCGACTTGGTGTTTCTCCAGGAAGTGCTGGGCGAGCATGACCGCCATGCCTCGCGCTTCGACAATTGGCCGCAGCAATCCCAGTACGAATTCCTCGCCGACAGCATGTGGAGCGACTTCGCCTACGGCCGCAACGCGGTGTACCCCGACGGCCATCACGGCAACGCCCTGCTGTCCAAATACCCGATCCGCCAGTACCGCAACCTCGACGTTTCCATCACCGGCCCCGAACGCCGTGGGCTGCTGCATTGCGTGCTGGAAGTGCCCGGGCACGCCGAAGTGCACGCCATCTGTGTGCACCTGAGCCTGCTGGAAAGCCATCGCCAATTGCAGTTGGAGTTGCTGTGCCAGTTGCTCGAATCCTTGCCTGAGGACGCGCCGGTGATCATCGCCGGGGACTTCAACGACTGGCAGTTGCACGGCAATGCCACCCTCGCCCGCCGCGACTACCTGCACGAAGCCTTCGAGCGGCACACCGGGCGCCCGGCAAAAACCTACCCGGCGCGCTGGCCGCTGCTGCGCCTGGACCGGGTCTACCTGCGCAACGCCAGCAGCCATGAACCACGGATCCTTGGCAACAAGCCTTGGACGCACCTGTCGGACCACCTGCCACTGGCCGTGGAAGTGCATTTGTAGGGCGGTTTTCGGCGCGCTGGAAAGGTTGCGTAGCAGGCTATATAAAAACCTTTCCAGCCCCTCTGGCGGTCGATGTTGCGCACAAACAATCACTTAGATAAACCCGTGATTTCAGCGACTTGAACGCCCTGAAATAAGCCTGCCTTTGGTCGGTACTTTTCTTGACGCTGCCCCTTCGCTCTCCTTAGCTACAGATTACTACCCCCGGTATTACGACCTGGGGCGAGGCCGCAAACCCCTGCTTTAAAGCGGGTCGAGCGGCCTCGCCTCATTAAATTCGGCTGCCTCTCAATCGGCGGTAGGAGTGGCGCAGACGAGATAAAGCATGCGATTGCAAGGTAGACCCCCATGAATACCTCCCTCACCTCACACGAGATTCAACTGACCCTCTGCAGCCTGTCCGCATCGGTACTGCTGTGTTCTTCCCTTGAGGTCCTGGCGGCCCCCGCCACGGACGCCGACAACGCCTGGTATCGCCAGGAGCCGAGCCTGAGCAGCCTGCAGTTTGCCCAGACGCCCCTCGACACCGTACTGCCCGACCCCACCCGCGAGCCCAGCCCTTCCGCCCTGCAAGCCTCACGCCTGGCTGACCCAGTGCTGGAAGTCGGCTACCTGGGATCACGCCTTCCCGGCAGCAGCAACGAGTTGCGCCAGGGCCCCGTGCTTTACAGCATCCAGCACAGCGGCGGCGCCACCCAGCGCATCGGCCTGATCGGCGGACGCAACGTGGTCCAGGCCCAGGGCGCCGCCGTACCGGGCGGCTTCAACGACCCTCGCACACTCAGCGTCGACAATCTGCAGGGCAACGGCCTCGGCGCCTTCTGGAGCCTGAGCGGCGCCCAGGGCTGGCACCTGGACCTGTCGGCCAGCGGTGCCCGGGTCAGCGGCTTGAGTCGTGATCAGCAGGGGCAGCGGCAAATCAGCGAAGGCAGCGCCGTGACCTTGTCGGTGCAAGGCGGGATCGCCATTGGCCTGGGGGACAACTGGGTGATCGAACCCCAGGCACAATTGATCAACCAGCGCATCAGCCTCGACACCGCCCATGTCGGCGCCGACTCCGGCAGCGACCTGAGCAGTTGGAGCGGCCGGGTCGGCGCACGCTTGCAAGGCCGCTACGACATCAGCGGCCTGCCGGTGGAACCCTATGTGCGCACCAACCTCTGGCACACCGTCTACAGCGGCGACACCATCAGCCTGGATCAGGTGGACAAGATCAGCAGCAGCCGCAACGCCTCCACCGTGGAAGTGGGCCTGGGCCTGGTGGCACGGGTAACCCCGGCGGTGAGCCTGTACGTCAGCGCCGACTACAGCAGCGACGTGGACGACAACGACCTCAACGGCCTGATCGGCAGCCTGGGCATCCGCATGCGTTGGTAAGCGCCGCGCCGCGACGGTCGGTGAAGCCGTCGCTGGTGGGCGTTGGTGGTGCGACGAGTCCGGCGCAGGGCCTTGGGGGGCCCCGCACCGGCACACCGTCAACCTTCGGGACGCAGGATCAACACCGCCAACGGCGGCAGGTTGAGCATCAAGGACAGGGCCTGGCCGTGGCTGGGCTGCTCTTCAGTGAAGGCTTCGCCGCCGTTGCCATAGTTGGAACCGGCGTAGAGTTGCGAGTCGCTGTTGAGCAGCTCGCTCCAGCGCCCCGCCACCGGCACGCCGACCCGGTAACCCTGGCGCGGCACCGGGGTGAAATTGGCCACCACCAGCAAGGGCTTGCCGTCCTTGCTCCAACGCAGCCAGGCGTAGACGCTGTTGATCGCGTCGTCGCCAATCAGCCACTGGAAGCCCTGGGGCGCGTCGTCCTGCTCATGCAGCGCCGGCTCTTCGCGGTACAGGCGGTTAAGGTCGCTCACCAGCTTCTGCACGCCCCGGTGCTCGGGGTATTGCAGCAGGTACCAGTCCAGTTGCTGGTCGTGGTTCCACTCGCGCCACTGGCCGAACTCACAGCCCATGAACAGCAGCTTCTTACCCGGGTGGGCCCACATAAAGCTCAGGTAGGAACGCAGGTTGGCGAATTTCTGCCAGCGATCGCCGGGCATCTTGTCGATCAGCGAGTGCTTGCCGTGCACCACTTCGTCGTGGGAGATCGGCAGGATGAAACGCTCGGACCAGGCATACACCAGGCCGAAACTCAGTTCGTTGTGATGGTGAGCGCGGTACACCGGGTCCTGCTGGATGTAGTGCAGGGAGTCGTGCATCCAGCCCATGTTCCATTTGTAGGCAAAGCCCAGGCCGCCCTGCTGGGTGCTCTGGCTGACCCCCGGCCAGGCGGTGGACTCCTCGGCGATCACCAGGGCCCCGGGGGCTTCCAGGGCCACCACGTCGTTGAGGTGGCGCAGGAAGTCGATGGCCTCCAGGTTCTCGCGCCCGCCGTGGCGGTTGGGCACCCACTCTCCGGCCTTGCGCGAATAGTCGCGGTAGAGCATCGAGGCCACCGCATCCACCCGCAGGCCATCGATGTGGAAGTGCTTGAGCCAGTGCAGGGCCGACGCCAGCATGAACCCGTGGACCTCGGTGCGCCCCAGGTTGTAGATCAGGGTGTCCCAATCCTGGTGAAAACCTTCCAGGGGGTTGCCGTATTCATACAGCGCGGTGCCGTCGAACTGGGCCAGGCCGTGGGTATCGGTGGGGAAATGCGCCGGCACCCAGTCGAGGATCACACCGATCCCGGCCTGGTGGCAGGCGTCAACAAAGGCGGCGAAATCCGCCGGCGAACCGTAGCGTGCACTGGGCGCGAACTGTGACAGCGGCTGGTAGCCCCAGGAGCCGCCAAACGGGTGCTCCATGATCGGCATCAGCTCGATGTGGGTGAAGCCCAGGTCTTTGACGTAGGGGATCAGGCGCTCGGCCAGTTCGTGCCAGTTGTAGAAGCGCTCCACCTCGCCCAGGTCGTTTTCCTCGCACTGCCAGGAGCCGGCGTGCAGCTCGTAGATTGACAGCGGCGCGCTGGGCCGATGGGCCTCGCCCCGGTCCTGCATCCAGGCCTGGTCCTGCCAGTCGATGCGCAACGGCTCGGCGACTTTCGACGCGGTGTCCGGCGGCAACTGGGTGGCCAGGGCCATGGGGTCGGCCTTGAGCGGCAGGATGCCGTCGGCGCCGAGAATCTCGTACTTGTAGGCCTCACCGGCCTTGAGGCGTGGAATGAACAACTCCCAGACCCCGGACGGATGACGCAGGCGCATAGGGTGACGACGACCGTCCCAGACGTTGAAATCTCCCACCACCGAGACCCGTCGGGCGTTCGGCGCCCAGACCGCAAAGCGCACACCGTCGATGCCCTCGACGCTGGTCAACTGGGCCCCAAGGCACGCGCTGAGGTCGCGGTGATTGCCTTCGGCAAACAGGTAGAGGTCCATCTCTCCGAGCAACGGGCCAAAACTGTAAGGGTCTTCGCTGATCTGCTCGCCACCGGCCCACTGGATGCGTAACAGGTACGGCCGGGTGTCGTTGAAATGGCCGACAAACAAGCCCGGCACCGAGCTGGCTTCCAGGCTGCCCAGCACCTGCTCATCACCCCGCGCCAACACCTGGGCACTCAGGGCACCCGGCAGGAACGCACGGATAAACTGGCCGCCGGCCAGGTCGCCGTGGGGCCCGAGAATGGCAAACGGATCTTGATGCTCGGCCCGTACCAACGCCTCGATGTCCTGGGCGGCGGGGAGCAATGTCGGTTGGTTTTTTCCCTGTTCCTTGTTCGAGAAACTCATGACTGCGCTCCACCACTCTCAATATCGGAAAAGGGTTTCAGTTCGTTCAACAGCCCCACCAGGCCACGTAATGGCACGGGCAGCCAGGCAGGACGGTTTTCTGCTTCATAGGCCACTTCATAAGCGGCCTTCTCCAGGCTGAACAGCGCCAGGGCGGCATCCTGCGCGCCCGGTTGCTGCCAGCCATGGGCAAGACTAGCCGTCGCCAGCCGATATGCCTGGATAAAGGCTTCACTGGCCTCCTCCAAGTACCGCGTGGCCACCCGCTGCCGGGCCGCCTGAGCCTCGGCCGAGCCATCCACACCTTGCATATTCAGCGCCATCGCTGCGGCGTAGTCGAAGGAACGCAGCACGCCGCTGACGTCCTTGTACGGGCTGTGCTTGCCGCGCCGTTCGTGCAGCGGCCGGGCCGGCTCGCCTTCGAAGTCGATCAAATAGGCATCACCCTTGATCACCAGCACCTGGCCCAGGTGCAGGTCGCCATGCACGCGGATGCGCAAGCCGCCCTGGAGCTGACCGGCCAGGGCGCGGACGTGTTCGAGGATGGCTTTTTTGTGTTGCAGCAAGTGTGCGACCCGACGCTGATCGGACGCCGACAGCTGCCCTTGATGGGCCTTGAGCAATTGCAGGCTGTGCTCCAGTTGCGCGCCAATCTGCTTGCCCCAGGCTTGAGTGTCCTTGGCCGTGCTCGGTTCCGGGCAGAAATCCGTATCGGCGTCGGCGGCTGCCAGAATCTGGTGCATTTCCCCGAGGCGCTGGCCAAGCATGCCGGCAAAGTCCCGCAGCTCGCCCAGGGCGTTGTAGTGCTGTTCCTGCTCGGACATGGCCTCGGCCATTTCGTCGCGCAGCGCGCGTTCCAGGTTGTTCTGGGTCCACTCCCAGGCATCCCCCTGATTGCTCAGGTAACCCTGGGCGATCATCAGCAGGTTGTCCTCGCCCTGGGCATCACGGCGGATCACCGAGCCGAGCAACGGCGAAATGTGGGCGAAGCCGGCGCGGGTCAGGTAGGCGCCCATTTCCAGCTCGGGGTGAACCCCCGAAGCCACTTTGCGAATCAGCTTGAGCACCAGGCTGCCGCCCACCACCACCGAGCTATTGGACTGCTCGGCCGACAGGTAGCGCACCTCGGCGTCGGCACCCAGGCCCAGCTTGGCCAGCTCTGGAGTGGCCTCGAAGCGGATCTCGCCGTCGCTGCTGGCAAGCACCGTCCCGGCCTGGATCGCCTGCAGCACCGTGGTGACAAAACTCTCCAGGGCAAAGGCATCGGTGATCAAGCCCACTTGGCGTCCACGGCGTACTCGGGCCAGGGCCAGTTGCTGGGGCAAGGCGGCACCGATCTGCTCTTCACCCAGCAGGCCGAACGGCAATTGGTAACGGCTGGTCTGGCCGCCGCTGGTGACTTCCAGTTCGCTGAGCAGCACCGGGTGCTGCGGGTCACCGATGCGCACACCGTAGGCAATGCGCACCTGGTCGATGGCCGCGCCCTTGCCGGCGAACCAGCGCCGGTTGGCCAGCCAAGTAGGCAGTGCGCCCTGCTCCAGGCTGGTGCGCGCCGGCTCTTCGAGCAGCTCTTCAAGGCGTTTTTTCAGCACCAGGGTGGTGAAGTCCGGCAGGCTTTGCGCCGGCTCCACGTGCCAGCTGGGCATCTGGTTTTCCGCCGCCAGGACAAACCAGTAGAAGCCGTAGGGCGCCAGGGTCAGGAGGAAATTCAACTGGCCAATGGGCGGAAAGGCGTTCCCACCGAGCATCTCCACCGGCACCATGCCGGCGAACGCCGACAGGTCCAGTTCCGCGGCCTGGGCACTGCGCGACACGTTGGCCACGCAGAGAATGATCTCGTGCTTGCCATCGGGCCCGGTGTATTCCCGGGTGTAGGCCAGAATCCGGCGGTTGCTCGGCGACAGCATCTTCAGCGTGCCGCGCCCGAAGGCCTTGGACTGCTGGCGGGTGGCGAGCATGCGCCGGGTCCAGTTAAGCAGCGAATGGGGGTCGCCGGCCTGGGTCTCGACGTTGACCGAGGGGTAGCCGTAGAGCGGGTCCATGATCGGCGGCAGCACCAGGCTTGCCGGGTCGGCCCGGGAGAAACCGCCGTTGCGGTCGATGGACCACTGCATCGGCGTGCGCACGCCGTCGCGGTCGCCGAGGTAGATGTTGTCGCCCATGCCGATTTCGTCGCCGTAATACAGGGTCGGGGTGCCGGGCATGGACAGCAGCAGGCTGTTGAGCAATTCGATGCGGCGGCGGTCACGCTCCATCAGGGGCGCCAGGCGCCGACGAATCCCCAGGTTGATCCGCGCCCGACGGTCGGCGGCGTAGTAGTTCCACAGGTAGTCGCGCTCCTTGTCGGTGACCATCTCCAGGGTCAGCTCATCGTGGTTGCGCAGGAAGATCGCCCATTGGCAGTTGGCGGGGATTTCCGGGGTCTGGCGCAGGATGTCGGTGATCGGGAAGCGGTCTTCCTGGGCCAGGGCCATGTACATGCGTGGCATCAGCGGGAAGTGAAAGGCCATGTGGCACTCGTCGCCGTTGTCGCCCTTCTTGTCGCCGAAGTACAGCTGGGTGTCTTCCGGCCACTGGTTGCCTCGGCCAGGAGCATGCGGTCCGGGTAGTTGGCGTCGATCTCGGCCCGGATCTGCTTGAGCACATCGTGGGTTTCCGGGAGGTTCTCGTTGTTGGTGCCGTCGCGCTCGATCAGGTAGGGAATGGCGTCCAGGCGCAGGCCATCGATGCCCATGTCCAGCCAGTAACGCATCACCGACAGCACCGCCTTCATCACCTGGGGGTTGTCGAAGTTGAGGTCCGGCTGGTGGGAATAAAAGCGGTGCCAGAAGTACTGGCCAGCGACCGGGTCCCAGGTCCAGTTGGACTTCTCGGTGTCGAGAAAGATGATCCGTGTGCCGTCGTATTTCTGATCGTCATCGGACCACACGTAGAAGTCCCGCGCCGCCGAGCCGGGCTTGGCCTTGCGCGCCCGCTGGAACCAGGGGTGCTGGTCGGAGGTGTGGTTGATCACCAGTTCGGTGATGACCCGCAAGCCGCGTTTGTGGGCCTCGGCAATAAAGCGCTTGGCATCGGCCATGGTCCCGTAGTCGCTGTGCACGCCGCGGTATTCGGCAATGTCGTAACCGTCGTCGCGGCGTGGCGAGGGGTAGAACGGCAACAGCCAGATGGTGTTGACCCCCAGGTCCTTGATGTAGTCGAGCTTGGCGATCAGCCCGGGAAAGTCACCGATGCCGTCGTTGTTGGAGTCGAAATAAGACTTCACATGCACTTGGTAAATCACCGCGTCCTTGTACCAGAGCGGGTCTTGGATAAAGGTGGCTGAGCGGGCTTTCTTGGCCATGTTTGACTCCTGAAAAAAATGAATTCGCGCGAGGCCCAATCCCCATCGCCATCGCCGGCAAGCCGGCGCCTACGAGGTAGTGATGCGCCAGATGCCGAAGGGCTGAGCCGGGTCCAGGCGCATGAATTGAGTCTTGCCGTACCAGGTCCAGCGGTGGCCGCTCATCAGGTCTTCGCCCTGGGTCTGGGCATCGTCCGGCAGGCCCAACTCCCACAGCGGCAACTCGAAATGCGCCTCCTGGGCGTTGAACGGGTCGAGGTTGACCGCCACCAGCACAAAGTTGTCTCCGTCGGCGCTGCGCTTGCCGAAGTACAGGATCTGGTCGTTCCAGGCGTTGTACAGCTTGAGCCCCAGGTGGCTGTGCAGCGCCGGGTTCTGCCGGCGGATGCGGTTGAGCTGGGCGATTTCGGCAATGATGTTGCCCGGCGCGCCAAAGTCCCGTGGGCGGATTTCGTACTTCTCCGAATCCAGGTACTCCTCCTTGCCTGGCACCGGCGCCGCCTCGCACAGTTCGAAGCCCGAATACATGCCCCACAGCCCGGAGCCCATGGTCGCCAGCACCGCCCGGATCAGAAACCCCGGGCGCCCCGACTCATGCAGGAAGGCCGGGTTGATGTCCGGGGTGTTGACGAAGAAATTCGGCCGGTAACAGTCGCGCCACGGCGCCTGGTTCAGCTCGCTGAAGTAGGTCGCCAGCTCGCTCTTGGTGTTGCGCCAGGTGAAGTAGGTGTAGCTCTGGGAGTAACCGACCTTGCCCAGGCGCGCCATCATTGCCGGGGTGGTGAAAGCCTCCGCCAGGAAAATCACCTCCGGGTGACGCTCGCGCACATCGCCGATCAGCCATTGCCAGAACGGCAGCGGCTTGGTGTGGGGGTTGTCGACGCGGAAGGTCTTGACCCCCTCCTCGACCCAACCCAGCACCACATCCCGCAGTTCCAGCCAGAGGCTGGGGATGGCGTCGGCGGCATAGAAATCGACGTTGACGATGTCCTGGTATTTCTTCGGCGGGTTCTCGGCGTATTTGATGGTGCCGTCCGGGCGCCAGTTGAACCAGCCCGGGTGCTGCTTGAGCCAGGGGTGATCCTGGGAGCACTGGATGGCGAAATCCAGGGCGATTTCCAGGCCATGATCGGCCGCGGCCGCCACCAGGCGCCGGAAGTCGTCGCGGCTGCCGAGCTGCGGGTGGATGGCCTCGTGGCCGCCGTCTTCACTGCCGATGGCGTAGGGGCTGCCCGGGTCATCGGGGCCGGCGGTCAGGGCATTGTTGCGGCCCTTGCGATGGCTGCGGCCGATGGGGTGGATCGGCGGGAAATACAGCACGTCAAAGCCCATGTCATGGATCATGCCCAGGCGAGAATGCACGTCGTTAAAGGTGCCGTGACGGGCCGGATCATCGGTGATCGAGCGCGGAAACAGCTCGTACCAGCTGGCAAAGCCGGCGCGTTCGCGTTCCACGTCCAAGGGGTATTCAGGGCTCAGGCTGAGGTAGGGCCGGTGGTCGGCCAGGGCCATCAACCGGGCACTCTCGTCACTGAGAAACAGCGCCACCTGCTCCGCCTCCAGCAAGCCCGAGAGTCGCTGATGCAGGTCCAGCAACTGCTGCTTGAGTTCGCCGTCGCTGCGCTCGGCAGCCTGCTGCACCTGGGTCCGGCCTTCCTGCAGTTCCAGGCTGACAGGCACTGCGGCCCGGTGTTTTTTCCCCAGTTCGTAGCAGAAACTGGCGAACTGATCGATCCAGGCCTCGATGCAATACAGGTAGCGCCCCGGGGTGGTCACCGTGAAGTGCCCTTCCCAGCCGTTGTTGCCTACGTCCTGCATGACCTCGCTGTGCCAGTCCAGGTCGGCACCGCCACGCCAGCGGATGCGCACCGCCAACACGTCATGGCCGTCGGCGAACACCTTGCTGGCGACCTCGACGGTCTGGCCTTCCAGGGCCTTGACCGCAAACTGGCCGCCGTCGAGCACCGGGCGGGTGTTCTCGATGGCGATGCGCGGTAGCAGCAACGCTTGGGACAGTGGCAAGTGCGGGTTGTAGTGCAGGTCAGTCGGTTTATCAGCAGTCATCGAGCATCACCCCTTTACGCCCCGTGGACGCTCTTGTTCCAAGACACTCATGTTCCGAGACACTCATGTTCCGAGCCCATGCCGTCCGAGAAAGTTCAGACAAATTGGCCGTCGAGCAACCCATGGGAATCAAATCGGCCTGACGCAGGTCCACCTCAAGAGCCTGGGCAAAGCCCAAGCACAAAGGAGGCCACCTAGCATGAGTATTCCGATTCCAGCAGAGACACCCGATCCCAATATCGATCAACCGACCCTGCCCCCCAGCGAACCGCAGCCGGTCCCGGAACAGGACCCTCCCGGCAGCACCCCGCCGCCCAAGGGCGACCCGCCCAGCACCCAGCCCCCGGTGGTGGTCAGCAGCCTGCGCTGAACCCCGCCGAGACACCCAAGCCCTGAAGCATAGACAAGGCCCTTCCCATGGAAGGGCCTGTGTGTTGATGGGTGGTGCGGTGCATGGGCTCAGTCTTTTTCCAGCAGGCGCACGATGCGCGGCATCAGGCTGAACACGCCCAGCGCCAGCAAGGTACTGAGCACGGCCGTGGCCTCGCGCCCCATGCCGGCCGCCACGCCGATGGCGGCGGTCATCCACAGCCCGGCAGCGGTGGTCAGGCCTTTGACGTGTTGCTCGGTCTCTTCTTCTCGGCCTTTGAGAATGGTCCCAGCGCCCAAGAAACCGATGCCGGCGATCACCCCTTGCAGCACCCGGCTCATGGCATCGGCCTGAGCCCCGGACATTTGCGGCACCAGCACAAACAGGGCCGCCCCCATGGCCACCAGCATATGGGTGCGCACTCCGGCGGCCTTGCCCTTGTGCTCGCGCTCAAACCCCAGGATGCCCCCCAGCATCGCGGCAATCAGCAAGCGCACGGTGATCTGCGTGACCTGCTTGGCGTCGCCGATGTCGGCAAACTCCGTTTGTAGCGTGACCCAGACTTCATGCCACCAGGCGTTCATGCTCGGCTCCTGTGCCAACCCGCGGGTGGGTTCCTGTTGAGGGGGCAGGCGTCGGCCAACGGACGCTGCCAAAGGGTGGACAGCGCGCCAGGCACAAAGGTGCAGCCCATCGCCATGACCATTAATCGGTTGCCGCGAACCCTGGCCGCCAGCAGCGCCCTAACCTGTATCGCCCCGCCAAAAAAAGGAGCTCGCCATGAGCCTGCGCATCGAACAACAACTGTGCTATTTCGAGACCGACGAGCTGAGCGAACGCCTGCCCGCCAGCGCTCTGACCGTGATCACCGACAGCGAAAAAGCCATGTCGGCGGTGGAACTGCGAGGCCAGCGCATCTACATCACCGAGGCCGAAGCCGACGCCCTGACCGTGGCCGGTGCCACAGACGGGCGTAAGCACCTCAAGGCCAGCGACAGTGATTCGGTGATTTGACTGATGCATATCAAGGCCGCGGCACGAGGCCTGTGCCAGAGGGCTGCAGAGGCCGGCCCCGGGGCCCGGGGCGGCTGAGGCAAGTTGTCGCACGGGTTGATCCAGGGCCTATCTGATCCGCTTTTTAATCCAATACCTGAGTCTGTTATGCAAACAGATCGACGCTCATAGTGCCCCGGCCTGATGGAGGCTGATGAGCGAACGACCATGAGCGAACATATCCCCGTCCGATTAGTAGAAAACTTCGAGCCTTCACCGCCCCGGATGAAGGCCAAATCCAGCGACAACCTGATCCACACCCGCAGCTTCAGCGGCCTGTTCCGCACCTTGCGCATGAGCGGTGCGGGGTTTCTGTTCCTGCTGTTCTTCGGCACCGTGTGGTTGAACTGGGGCGGCCGCCAGGCCGTGCTCTGGGACCTGGCGGAAAGCAAATTCCACATCTTCGGCGCGACCTTCTGGCCCCAGGATTTCATCCTGCTCTCGGCGCTGTTGATCATCTGCGCCTTCGGCCTGTTCGCCATCACCGTGTTCGCCGGCCGGGTCTGGTGCGGCTACACCTGCCCCCAGAGCTCCTGGACCTGGCTGTTTATGTGGTGCGAAAAACTCACCGAGGGCGAGCGCAACCAGCGGATCAAGCTGCAAGCCGCGCCCTGGGGCCTGAACAAACTGCTGCGGCGCTCGGCCAAACACAGCCTGTGGCTGGCCATCAGCCTGCTTACCGGCCTGACCTTCGTCGGCTATTTCACCCCGATCCGGCCGCTGGCCGAAGAACTGCTGACCCTGCAGATCGGCGGCGTCAGCCTGTTCTGGGTGCTGTTTTTCACCGGCGCCACCTACCTCAACGCCGGCTGGCTGCGCGAAGCCGTGTGCATGCACATGTGCCCCTATGCACGCTTCCAGAGCGTGATGTTCGACAAAGACACCCTGACCATTTCGTACGACGCCGCCCGGGGCGAAAGTCGCGGCGCCCGTAAACGGGAGGTGAAGCCTGCCGATGTTGGCCTCGGTGACTGCATCGACTGCCAGTTGTGCGTCCAGGTCTGCCCTACCGGCATCGATATCCGCGATGGCCTGCAAATGGAATGCATCGGCTGCGCGGCGTGCATCGACGCCTGCGACTCGATCATGGACAAGATGGGCTACGCCCGCGGCCTGGTGAGCTACACCTCGGAGCACCAGTTGCAAGGGGGCAAGACCCACCTGCTGCGCCCGCGCCTGCTGGGCTACAGCGCCGTGCTGCTGGTGATGATCGGCGCCCTGGTGGTGGCCCTGGTCGAACGGCCGATGGTGTCCCTGGACGTGAGCAAGGACCGTGGCCTGTTCCGCGAAAACAGCCAGGGGCAGATCGAGAACATCTACAGCCTGAAGATCATCAACAAGACCCAGGAGCGCCAGGATTACCAACTGAGCCTGGTGGACGGCGACGGCTTCCAGCTCCAGGGCAAGACCGAGCTGAGCCTGGCCCCCGGCGAGATCGTCGACCTGCCGGTGTCGGTGGCGATGCTTGACGAGCGCCCGGCGCAAAGCTCGCAAACCATCGCCTTCAAGGTCAGCGACCGTGACGACCCCGCCGTGCGCAGCGTGGCCGAAAGCCGCTTTGTTGCGCCCATGAACCGCTGATTGCCTTATATTGACGGCCGCGTGGCGGCCGTCTGCGCCCTCCACTGTCTAGCCCAGCGCCACCCCCCAGACGCGAGCCGTTCAATGAAACGCTACGAAAAATTCGCCGACGACATCGCCGAACTGATCCGGTCCGGAGTCCTCGGCCCCGGCCAGCGCGTGCCTTCGGTGCGCTACGCCAGCCAGACCTACGGGGTCAGCCCGTCCACGGTGTTCCAGGCCTATTACCTGCTGGAACGCCGCGGCCTGATCCGTGCCCGGCCGCGCTCCGGCTATTTCGTCAACACCCACGCGCCCAGCCCGTTCTCCGAGCCGGTGATCAGCAGCCAGGTCAACGAGTCCACCGAAGTCGACGTCAGCGAACTGGTGTTCTCGGTGCTGGATTCGATCAAGGACCCAAGCACCGTGCCCTTCGGCTCGGCCTTCCCAAGTCCGACCCTGTTCCCCCTGCAACGTCTGTCCCGCTCCCTGGCCAGCGCCGCGCGGGAAATGGACCCGCGCATGGTGGTCACCGACATGTCCCCGGGCAACCCGCAACTGCGCCGGCAGATCGCTCTGCGCTACATGGTGGCCGGGCTGATGCTGCCCATGGAGGAATTGCTGATCACCAATGGCGCCCTGGAAGCGCTGAACCTGTGCCTGCAAGCCGTGACCGAGCCCGGCGACCTGGTGGCCATCGAAGCCCCGGCCTTCTATGCCAGCCTGCAAGTGCTGGAGCGACTCAAGCTCAAGGCTGTGGAAATCCCCGTGCACCCTCGGGACGGCATCGACCTGGGGGTGTTGGCCCAAACCCTGGAACGCCACCCGATCAAGGCCTGCTGGTGCATGACCAGCTTCCAGAACCCCATGGGCGCGAGCATGCCTGAGGCCAAGAAACAGGAACTGGTGGAACTGCTGCGCCAACACCAGGTGCCGCTGATCGAAGACGACGTTTACGCCGAACTGTATTACGGCCAGCAAGCGCCGAAACCGGCCAAGGCCTTCGACACCGAAGGTCTGGTGATGCACTGCGGCTCCTTCGCCAAAAGCCTGGCCCCTGGCTACCGCATCGGCTGGGTCGCCGCCGGACGCTACGCGCAGAAAATCGAGCGCCTGAAACTGATGACCTCCCTCTGCGCCTCAATGCCCGCCCAGGCAGCCATTGCCGACTACCTGCAACACGGCGGCTACGACCGCCACCTGCGCAAACTGCGCTATGCCCTGGAAGAACAGCAAAGCGCCATGCTCGCCGCCATTGCCCGCTATTTCCCACCCCAGACCCGAGTCAGCCAACCCGCTGGCGGCTACTTCCTGTGGCTGGAGCTGCCCGCACAGATGGACTCCCTGAAACTCTTCCAAATGGCCCTGGCCCAAGGCATCAGCATCGCCCCCGGACCAATCTTTTCCCCGACCCAACGCTTCCGCAACTGCATCCGCCTGAACTACGGCACCCCCTGGAACGAAACCGCCGAAAAAGCCATGGAAACCCTCGGACGAATCATCCGCTCCTTCTGAGCGACATCTGCCGAAAAGTGTTGATGGTAGGAGCTGGCTTGCCAGCGATGGCGGTTTTAAGAGCGCGGCAAGCTTCAAGGCCCCATCGCCGGCAAGCCGGCTCCTACAGAAACGCAAAAATCCGCGGGTAACCCCGGCAGGGATGCCGGGCTGCAAAGTCACCCGCGGTAAGAGCGGAACCGTGATCAGCCAGTACCGCAGCAACGGATATGCCCCCAGCCCCCTTGCCCCCCACTCCCACTTCATGCAGCATGCCCCGCTCAATTTTCCAGGGAAGGAGCCCTCCATGGTCGAAGACCTGTATTACGACGACTATCCCGAGGCCAAAGACGACTTCATCAAGGCCATCCACCGCGGCCGCTCCCCCTCCTGACCCAGGAACTCAACGCCTACGACTGCATCCAGGCCATTTTCGAACTGGACGCCATCAACAACCCCCAAGACGAAGAAGACGCCTTCTTCGACCTGGCCCTAGCCCTGATCGGCTGGATCCCTGGCCCCGGCCAAGACCTCAAACTGATCCTGCGCGCCATCAACCGTGCGCCCCAGCGCCACGACGAAAAACTCTTCGACCTGATCCGCCACAGCCTCATGGCCTGCCGCCTGAAAACCAGCCCTGAACAACTGCTGGAAAAGTGCCTGGACGCCCAGCGCCTGGCCGAGGAGCTGCCCGAAATCGTCAACGGCGTACGCGCCTCCTCCACCTTCAATGGCCTCACGCCCCAGCAACAGCGCCTGGTGATGCACAACCTCGACGAAGCCCGGGAACACAGCGAATTTCTTATGGAACCGTGCGCGACCGCATCGCCCCCTGGATCGCCGTGCAGCGCAACAACTCAGCGGCGGCCCACAGCCGCGGCCCGGCCCTGCTGCCCAAGCCGCAATCGAGCCTCGACCCGCTCGCCAGCGCCCCAGCGCCCGAGGCCCGCGACGCCGCCCGCATCACCCGGGACATTGACCAAGGCCTGGAACACCTCACCGGCGACGGCCACTGGCTGGAGCTGAACCTGCATTACCCCAATCTGGAACCGGTGTCCGGCGCTGCCTACCGGGTGATCTTCAGCGACGGTTCGCAAGCCGAAGGCCGTCTCGACGAAGAAGGCTATGCCCGCCTGGAAGGCATCCCGCCGGGCCCGGCCAAGGTGTATTACGGCGAAGACCCGCGGCCCTACCAGCGCCTGCCGATCCGCGCGCTGGCGGTCGACCCGCAGCAACTGGAAGAAGAGTTGGAGGCGTTGGAGCTGGAGCCGGCCGACGTCGACCTGGCAACCCTGCTGCTGGAAACCTCCCAGCGCAAAGCGCCCTTCACCCTGATCCCCGTTTACTGAGCCTGGGCACCGACATGAACCGCAGACAAGTGTTTCTCAGCCACAGCCAATACCACCGCCACCTCGAAAGCCTGGCCGGCGAAGAGGCCCACTGGCAAACCCACTCCATGATGGCCGACTGCCCTTTGCAGGAAGCGTCCCTCAAGGCTTGGCAGGTCCAGCAGGCACGCCTGCACCACCTGATCCTGAGCTACACCGGCGGTGCGCCCATGGAGGAACTGGCCCAGGCCCTGGACGGGGTGATCGAGAGCTACGAGGACTACCAGCGCACGTTGGCGCGCTATGAGGAAATGCCCGACATCGCGCCGATCAACCTCGAGGATTACCCCCACGACTACGAGGAATACGTGCAGGTCATCAGCCTGTGCATCCTGCTGCAACGCAGCGACCTGCTGCCGCGCCTGGCGCGGTTGCAGGACCGCGCCGGCTACCACGGCGAAGACACCCTGGTCGAAGACCTGCTCAAGGCCTACCTGCCGGATCGCCTGGACATTGATGAGTGGTACCACGACGTCTACACGCCGCTGGTCAAGGCCATCTACAGCGAAGACCCGAACGACGCCCGGGAGCTGCTGGTGGAGTATTGCAACCAGTGGTACCTGGCCTTCGAACACGCCTCATGGCACGACAGCCACCTGGATGACGACGACGGTTGCTACTTCGGCTACTGGGCCTTCGAGGCCGCGGCGGTCGCCTACCTGTACGGCCTGGACGACAGCGCCGTGCGCCACATGATCTTCCCCCGGGAAATGCTCGAATACGCCCGGCGCTTCACCCCGCCGCTGATCCCTGCGTCCATCGACCAGCACTGACATCCCCTTTCAGCTGCCATTTAACAGGTTGTAAACACCCATGAAATCCCTGATCAAACCCCTTCTGGTCGCCGTATTGGCTGCCGCCTTGAGCATGCTGCTGGTGCGTTTGCTGCCACCGGTGTTGTCCGTCGTCATGCAGTGGCTGCCGCCGAGTTGGAGCGGCAGTTGGCTGTTCTGGGCCAATGGCGTCATCGCCGGTGTACTCGTCGGTCTGTTGGCGGCACGCCTGTTGACGGAGCGAAAATATTACGTGCTGCCATTGCTGGCCCTGGTGTTCAGCCTGATGGTGCTGGGCGGCTGGGCACAGAACCGCTGTAACGCTGACCAACTGGCGGCCATCGACACACTCTCACGCCAGATGGACAGCCACTCGAACATCGGCAATCCGTACGCGGTAGTGCCGCCACCGGTCAAGGTGGACCTGAGCAATGCGCCGGGCGTCACCCAGGATGAGCAAGGCTACGGTTACAACTACACCTGCATAAGCCCGGATCGGGCTGCGGACTATGTGCTGAGTCTGGCATCGGACATTGCCGTTTGTTTGCTGGGGGTGTTGCTGGGCCTGCTGCTGACCCCGCGTCGGCGCACAGCAAGATAGGGCTGTAGGAGCAACAGCGCCGCAAGCTGCAAGCCTCAAGGGCCCAATCGCCGGCAAGCCGGCTCCCTACAAAGGGGCGCGGTGAACCTGGCAGGTTGTAGGAGCTGGCTTGCCAGCGATTGCGGTCGCAAGATCGGCGCCGGGCTCAGGGCCTCATCGCCGGCGAGCCGGCTCCTACAAGGTGGCGAGTGCGGGTGGGTTAGCGGCCACCGGCCGAGGTCGATAAAGCTGCCGGTGGAATAGGAGGCTTTGTCGGAGAGCAGCCAGATGAATCG
>NZ_JALQCX010000002.1:0-94824 GCF_023241665.1 Pseudomonas morbosilactucae
CGACGTGTGGCCGCGCGAACTGGCGAAGAAGGTCAACGCCGCCAAGCAGGGCTACCAGATGGGCCTGCTCAACGACAAGGACGAAGTGGTGCCGAACTTCGGCAAGAACGACATCCTGGTCAAGCAAGGCAGCGACATCGTCAACGTGATGATCGACAAGGAACAGGCCGCCAAACCGGGCGAACTGGCCATCACCGGCATGCAGCCCGAGTACACCCTGAAGGACGGCAAGGTCGACCTGCACTTCAACGCCATCGCCAAGGGCGGTGACTACACCGTGAAAGCCACGGTGTACAACGCCAAGCAGGAAAGCGTGGCGTTCCAGCAGGCCCCGGCCGGCAACACCCCGCACTTCTCCATGGCCCTCACCGGCCAGAGCCCGGGCAAGTACGACCTGATCGTGGTGGCCACCTCGAAGAAGGGCGACCTGCTGCAACAGACCGCCAGCTTCACCCTCAAGCAGGAACAGAGCAGCGGTGGCGTTGAAGACGGCGGCGAGAACGGTGGCAAGTACGACCACGTGTTCCCTCAGGGCCTGAGCACCTACAAAGCCGGCACCCTGGTCCTGCAGCCTAAAGACGGCAAGACCTACAAGTGCAACCCATTCCCGTACAGCGGCTACTGCATTCAGTGGAACAGCGGTGCCACGGCGTTCGAGCCGGGCGTAGGCGCCAACTGGCAATCGGCCTGGACTCGCCAGTAAGTCACACCTTCGTCAACTCCAGCGTGGCGCCCCGGCGCCACGCTGCCTTTTGCCTGTCATGCCCCCTATGCCTACTTGCAATGACTCAAGACCCCAGGTGCTGCTGCACTGGACCTTCGCCGCCATCATCCTCTGGGCGACAGCGAGCGGGTTCGGCAGCGCCGTACTCGACCTGCCCACGGCCCTCGCCGACGGCATCAGCTTTATCAACGTGTCGTTGACCTTCATGCTGATTCCTCTGCTTGGCCTGAAAATCCTCTGTGCCCTGGACCGTCAACCACCGGCGCACACCCACCGGGCGCTGCGCTGGCTGGCCAAGGCCGGCCACCTGGCGCTCTACCTCACGACCGGCGTGGTCCTGCTCAGCGGTGTGCTGATGATGGAGCGACCGATCAACCTGTTTGGCCTGCTGTCGCTGTACCAGCCGCTGCAGGAACCGCTGCTCACGCGTTTTTTCAACGTCGTGCACCAGCACGCCTGCGTGGCCCTGGCCCTGCTCGGTGCCGGGCACGTGGCCGCCGTCGCGCTGCACCACTGGCGCGCTGAAAAACGCCTGCGGCGCATGGCCCTGTGAACGCCTTGCGCCTTTGCCCGCGCAGCGCCCTACGGGCCGGCGCGTGGCTGTTGCTGCTGAGCTGGCTGGCCTGGCTCGCCCATGACAGCTGGCGGTGGTTGCAGACCCTGGACAGCCGCGGCAACCCGGCAACCGTCCAACCCTCGGCGCCTGCCCATCAGCCGCCAGACACGGCGGCCATCGCCCGCTTGTTCGGAGTGCAAGCCCAGGAGGCCGGCGGCGACCCGCCTGCGGTGCCCCTGACCCTGTTGGCAAGCCTGGTGGAAAGCCGCTCGGAACTGTCCCGGGCGTTGATCGAATCGCCTGAAGGCAGCCGTTTCTACCGCCTCGGCGAGCCCTTGCCCGGGGGCGGCAGCCTGCGTGAGATCGGCACCACCCAGGTGCGTATCCAGCGCTATGGCGAGGAGCAGGCCCTGTCACTGAGCAGCCCTGCCAGCCCTTTGCTGATTCCATTGCCTGCCACCGACGACCGGCCTTCAAGCAACGCCATGCAGGCCGAGCACAGCAGCCCTGTCCCACCTTCCTTGTGACGCCCCAAGACATCATGAAACGAGCATTTATCGCAGGTTCCCTGCTGGCCCTC
Organism: Pseudomonas morbosilactucae; assembly: GCF_023241665.1. Lineage (NCBI taxonomy): Bacteria > Pseudomonadati > Pseudomonadota > Gammaproteobacteria > Pseudomonadales > Pseudomonadaceae > Pseudomonas > Pseudomonas morbosilactucae. The sequence continues at coordinate 1,861 of NZ_JALQCX010000002.1, forward strand.
GGCACGCTGATCGGCCCCCTTCACGCCACTGAAAAACTGCCCCTGGCGCAGCAGTGGACCCTGAACATGAAAGACGCGGAACTGCACGACCTGGTCAACGAAGTCGGGCAGATCACCGGCAAGACGATGATTCTCGACCCGCGCCTGAGCGGCAAGGTGACAGTGCAATCGAGCACCGCCATGGACCAGAAAGGCATCTATTCGCTGTTTCTCACCGCCCTGCGCAGCCAAGGTTACGTGGCCATGGACCAGGGCGATCGGGTGCTGATCCTGCCGGTGGCCGAAGCCAAGACCAAGGCCCATGTCAAAGCCAGCGGAGCCAGTGAAGAGTTCGTGACCCAGGTCATCGAGCTGCACAACGCCAATGCCAGTGAAGTGGCCGCCGCCATGCGCCCGCTGGTGGCTGTGGATGCCTACATGGCACCGTCCACCACCTCCAACGCGCTGATCGTTTCCGACAGCGCCAACAATGTGCAGCGGGTGCGCCAAGTGGTGGAAGAACTGGATAACGCCGGTGGCCGCCAGTTCAACATCCTCCAGCTCAAGCACGCCTGGGCCGGCGATGTGGCCAAGACCCTGAGTGACAGCCTGACCGACAGCAACGGGGCCCAGACCAGCGCCAAGGCGATTGGCGATGCCCGCAGCAACCGCCTGATCCTGGTGGGCCCGGCGCCCATTCGCCAACAGATGCAACGCCTGGCCCAGAGCCTCGACGTACCGAACAATGCCGGTGAAAACGCCCGGGTACGACGCCTCAACCACAGCGATGCGAAAAAACTCGAAGAGCTGCTCAGCGGCATCGGCAAGCGCCTGGAATCCGGCGGCCGCGGTGACGGTCAGAAGCAGGACAACCCAGTGCTGGTGAGCGCCGACGAAAGCCAGAATGCCCTGGTGCTGATGGCCTCGCCGGGGCAACTGGCGACCTTCGAAACCATCATCGACGAACTCGACCAGCCCCGCGCCCAGGTGCTGGTGGAAGCGGCCATCGTCGAAGTCAGCGGCGACATCAACCGGGCGTTGGGCGTGCAGTGGGCCGCCGGCCGTGGCAACTGGGGCGCGGCCAGCAACTTCAACAGCGCCGGTATGACCATCGGCACCCTCTTGGGCAACCTGGAAAGCGGCAAGAGCCCGACTTTGCCGGACGGCGCGGTGATTGGCCTGGGCAGCAGCAACTTCGGTGCGCTGATCACCGCCCTGTCCAGCGACTCCAACAACAACCTGCTGTCCACCCCAAGCCTGCTGACCCTGGACAACGAGCAGGCGGAAATCCTTGTCGGCCAGAACGTGCCATTCCAGACCGGCTCTTACACCACCGATACCGCCGGGGCCAGCAACCCCTTCACCACCGTGGAGCGCAAGGATGTGGGGATCACCTTGAAGGTCACCCCACACATCAATGAAGGCAACTTCCTGCGCCTGAAAGTCGAACAGGAAAGCTCCGAGCTGGCCGCCGCCCCGCCGGGCATCAGCACCAGCGACGTGATCACCAACAAGCGCTCGGTCAAGAGCACCATCCTGGCCAATGACGGGCAGATCATCGTCCTCGGCGGCCTGATCAAGGACAACGTCAAGGTCCAGGTCAGCAAAGTGCCGTTGCTGGGGGATATCCCCTGGGTCGCCGGCTGTTCAGCAGCAGCAAAGAGGTCAACGAGAAGACCAACCTGATGGTGTTCCTGCGCCCGACCCTGCTGCGCAGCAGCGGCCACGCCGACAAGCTCAGCACCCAGAAGTACAACAACCTGCGCTCCCTGCGCACCCTGGACGGCAAGACCCGGGGCCAGTTGCCGCAGAACCCGCACCAGTTGTTCGACGCCAACAGTGACGGCGATCAGGGCCTGATCGACATGCGCGCCACCGACGCGGCGCAACAGCCATGATCACGCCCATCGAAAGCCCGCGCCTGGCCTTTGCCTACGCCCGCCGCCATGGCGTGGTCCTAGAACATCAGGCCCAGGGCGCCGTGCTCTATTGCAGGGCCAATACGCCCTGGTCAGTAATCGCCGAAGTACGCCGCTTCAACGGCGCACCGTTGCGCAGTGAAGTGCTCGACGAACAGGCCTTCGCCCAGCGCCTGGCGACCCACTATCGTGACGGCCAGGATGGCGCCAAGCAGGTGGCCGACGGGTTGGGGGAGCAGTTCGACGAAGAGTTCGACCTGTGCAGCCTGGCCGACCAGTTGCCTAAAACCACTGACCTGATGGAGCAGGAGGACGACGCGCCGATCATCCGCCTGATCAACGCGATCCTCAGCGAGGCGGTGAAAAGCAAGGCTTCCGATGTGCACCTGGAGGCCTTCGAGGAACACCTGTCGGTGCGCCTGCGGGTCGATGGCCTGCTGCGCGAAGTACTGCGGCCCCGGCGCGAGCTGGCGACCCTGCTGGTGTCGCGGATCAAGGTCATGGCCAAGCTCGACATCGCCGAAAAACGCATCCCCCAGGACGGCCGCATTGCCCTGCGCATTGCCGGCCACGAGGTGGATGTGCGGGTCTCGACCCTGCCCTCCAGCCACGGTGAACGGGTGGTGATGCGCCTGCTGGACAAACAGGCCGGGCGCCTCGACTTGGGCCACCTGGGCATGAACCCGCAGGTGCGCCAGCGCCTGGAACACGCCCTGCACAAACCCCACGGCATCCTTCTGGTCACCGGCCCCACCGGCTCGGGCAAGACCACCACCCTGTACGCCGGGCTGGCCAGTCTCAACAGCCTGGAGCGCAACATCCTGACCATCGAGGACCCGGTGGAATACCACCTCACCGGCATCGGCCAGACCCAGGTCAACGCCAAGGTCGACATGACCTTTGCCCGGGGCCTGCGGGCCATCCTGCGCCAAGACCCGGACGTGGTAATGGTGGGTGAGATCCGCGATCGCGAGACCGCAGAAATTGCCGTCCAAGCCTCCCTCACCGGGCACCTGGTGCTCTCGACCCTGCACACCAACAGTGCCATCGGCGCGGTGACCCGGCTGGTGGACATGGGCATCGCACCGTTCATGCTTTGCACCTCGTTGCTGGGGGTGCTGGCCCAGCGCCTGGTGCGCCTGCTGTGCCCCGAGTGCAAGGCGCCCCATGCCGCCGACCCGGCGGCCTGCGAGCGCCTGGGCCTGAGGGTTGAACGCGCGCCGACCTTGTATAGGCCAGTGGGTTGCCCGAGCTGCCAGCAGTCGGGCTATAGCGGCCGCCGGGGAATCTACGAACTGGTGCTGTTCGACGACACCCTGCGCCAGTTGATCCACACCGGCGCCGGTGAATATGACCTGGTGAACCACGCCCGCCAGCACAGCCCCAGCCTGTTCGACGACGGCCAGGCCATGGTGTTGCAGGGGCTGACCAGCCTGGAAGAGTTGTTGCGGGTGACCCAGAGGGACTGAAGATGGCCGCCTACGAATACCTGGCCATGTGCGCCGCCGGGAAAAAATCCAGCGGCGTGCTGGAAGCCGACAGCCCGCGCCAGGCCCGGCAACTGCTGCGGGAGCGGCAATTGATCGCCCTGAAAATCACCGCGACCCAAGGCAAGCGTCGAGGCGCTGCCGGGCCCACAAACACCAGCAGCGGCGGATTGAGCAGCGCCGAGCTGGCCCTGATGACCCGTCAATTGGCGACCCTGGTGCAGGCCTCGCTGCCGCTGGAGGAAGTGCTGGCTGCCGTGGCCGCGCAGTGTGAAAAGCAGCGCCTGAAAAGCATGCTACTGGCGATCCGTGCCCGAGTCCTGGAGGGCTACAGCCTGGCCGTGGCCCTGGGCGGTTACCCCAAGGCCTTTCCCGACCTGTACCGGGCCACGGTGGCTGCGGGCGAACGTTCCGGGCACCTGGATCAGGTGCTGATGAACCTCGCCGACTACACCGAAGCCAGCCAGGCCGCGCGCCAGCAGATCCAGCTGGCCATGCTCTACCCCAGCATCCTCATGGTGGCGGCCATCAGCATCGTCGGCTTTCTCCTGGGCTTCGTGGTGCCGGACGTGATCAAGGTGTTTATCGACAGCGGCCAGGAGCTGCCGCTGTTGACCCGCGGCCTGATCGCCAGCAGCGCCGTGCTGCGGGATTACGGCCTGCTGATGCTGATCCTGGGGGGCCTCGGTTTCACGGCTGCCCGAGTGGCCTTGGGCAAGCCGGGCAACCGGGAGCGCTGGCACGCCCTGGTGCTGCGCCTGCCGCTGATCGGCGGCCTGGTCAGGGCCAGCAACTGCACGCGCTTTGTCAGCACCCTGGCGATTCTCGGACGCAGTGGCGTGCCGCTGCTGGACGCCCTGGCGATTGCCAGTGAAGTGGTGGCCAACCAGAAAATTCGTACCGGTCTGAAAGACATCGTCCGGGGCGTGCGCGAAGGTATCAGCCTGACCCGAGCGCTGGAACTCAACGGCAGTTTCCCGCCGATGATGCTCTACATGATCGCCAGCGGTGAACGCTCCGGCGAGCTGGACAGCATGCTCGAACGCGCCGCCCAGCAGCAGGAACAACAACTGGCCAACCGCATTGCCTTGCTGGTGGGCCTGTTCGAACCGGCGATGCTGGTGTTCATGGGCGCCTCGGTGCTGGTCATCGTGCTGGCGATCCTGATGCCGATCCTCAGCCTGAACCAATTGATTACCTGAACCTGGAAAGCCCCCAACGTGTACGCAGCTAAAAAACAACGCGGTTTCACCCTGATCGAAATCATGGTGGTGGTCGTGATCCTCGGCGTCCTCGCCGCCCTGGTGGTGCCGCAGATCATGAGCCGTCCCGACCAGGCCAAGGCCTCCGCGGCGCAAAGCGACATCAAGGCCATCGCCATGGCCCTGGACATCTACAAGCTCGACAACCACCAGTACCCCAGCAGCCAGCAAGGCCTGCAAGCCTTGGTCAGTAAGCCGGGCGGCACCCCGGCGGCCCGTAACTGGAACCCCGACGGCTACCTCAAGCGCTTGCCCATCGACCCTTGGGGCACCCACTACCAGTACCGGGTACCGGGCACTCGGGGCGGCGCCTACGATCTGTTTTCCTTCGGCGCCGACGGCAAGATCGGCGGCGACGGCCTGAACGCCGAGATCGGCAACTGGGACCGTTGAGCGGTGCACAGGCGCCACGCCCAGGGCTTCACCCTCCTGGAGTTGCTGGTGGTGATCCTGCTGATCGCCCTGACGGCCGGCCTGGTGGGTCTGGTCAATCCCGACTCCGGACCGCGCCAGGCACGCCAGGAAGCCCAGCGCCTGCAAGCCCTGCTGCAGTTGCTGCGCCAGGAAGCGGTGCTGGGCTACCAGGACTACGGCCTGCGCATCGAACCTGACGGCTACGCGGTGCAGCGCCTGGATGACCGGGGGCACTGGCAGGCGGCGGCGGAGTTTCGTGCCCATCGCCTGCCCGACTCCTTGCGCCTGCGCCTGGAAGTGCCCGAAGCCGGGCCGAGCCTGGGCCGCACCCCTGGCCGCCCAGGCTTGCCCCAACTGCTGGTGCTCTCCAGCGATGAAACCAGCGCCTACACCGTGTGGATCGAGTACCGCCATCAGGCGCTGCTGAGTCTTTCCAGCGACGGCATACAGGATGTGCAACTTGCAACCCAGGACTGACTCAGGCTTCACCCTGCTGGAAGTGATGGTGGCCCTGGCGATTTTCGCCACCCTGTCCATCGCCCTGTTCAGCGCGGTGCAACACATCGCCGTGAACAGCGCCAACCTGGCCGAACGCACCCAGGCCTTGTGGATCGCCGACAACCGCATGAATGAACTGCGGGCCGGCATGCACCCCGTACACACGCGCCACACACAAGAGCGCGTGGCGTTCGGCGGCCGCAGCTGGTGGCTGTTCAGCGATGTCGAGGCCGCACCCGACGCCCGCTTGTTGAAGATCGAACTGCGGGTCTCCGCCGAAGCCAACCCGCAACGCGCCCGCCAGTACAGCCGCGCACGGCTGCTCGGCTACATCGAGGTCCGACCATGAAGCAACAGGGTTTCACCCTGCTGGAGGTGGTCGTGGCCATCGCCCTGTTCAGTCTGCTGGGCCTGGCCAGCTATCAATTGCTCGACCGGGTAATGCGCAGCGACCAGCGCATCGGCCTGCATGAGCAGCAACTGCGGGACCTGCAACGGGCCATGAGCCTGTTCGAGCGGGACCTGGTGCAAGCTCGCCGCCAGCCCCTGGTGGACGATCCCAGCCACAGCCAGGCATTGCTCAGCCAGCCCGACGGCCTCCGCCTGGTGCGTGGCGGCTGGAGCAACCCGCTGGAGCATGCCCGGAGCAATCTGTTGCAGGTCAGCCATCGCTGGCAGGACGGCGTGTGGCTGCGGGAAACCCGCGCCCTGTCGCAACCCATGGCGGTCCCCGGCGCCCAGCAACGCCCCGCAGGCCCCAGCAGCCAACAACAGCAACTGCTCAGCGGCGTGCAACTCAAGTACCTGCGCTACATCGACAGCCTTGGCCAGGCCCATGAGCACTGGCCGGTGGGCAGCGAAAGCCTGAGCCTGCCGGCGGCGCTGGAGATTGAACTGGATGCGCCGGGCTATCCCCAGGTACGCCGGGTGATCCTGCTGCCCGGTGGCCTCGATACTGACGCGGAGCCCGGCCATGACTAGCCCGGCCGGGCAACGGGGCGTGGCCCTGCTTAGCGTGTTGCTGATCACCGCCCTGGTGACCCTGGTGGTGAGCAATATGCTGGCCCGGCAGCGACTGAACCTACACAGCAGTAGCAACCTGCTGCAACAGCAACAGCTGTGGAATCTGGCCTTGAGCGGTGAAAGCTGGGCCCGCCAGCAACTGCTGGAAGACGCCCGCAGTGAAGGCGGCCTGCGGGTGACCCACCGTGGCCAGCGCTGGGCGCAACCGGCGCCGCTGTTCGAGATCGACGGCGGGCGCATTCACATTCAACTGGAAGACCTGAGTGCCCGGCTCAACCTCAACAGCCTGCGCCAGGGCAATGACCTGAACCTGCGAGCCCGCTACCAGCGCTTGCTGGCCCAGCAAGGCATCCGCGCCCATGACCCGGCGCTGCTGATGGGCCGGACTCATCGCGACGGTGCACCGCTGCCCTTGAGCGACCTCACCGAACTTCGGCAACTGCCCCAGGTGGACAGCCAGGTGCTGCAACTGCTCGAACCCTGGGTCGGTGCCTTCGACAACAGCGCGATCAACGTCAACACCACCCGCGCCGAGGTTCTGGCCAGTATCGAAGGCATCGACCTGCCGACGGCTCGCACCCTGGCCAACTCGCGCCCGAGCAAGGGCTACCCCGACGTGGCGGCGTTTCTCGCCAACCCGATGCTCCAGGGCCGCGATATCAGCCCCCAGGGGCTGGGGGTCGGCAGTCGGCAGTTTCGCGCCACCATCGACGTCGAACAGGGCCAGCGCCGGCTGCGGCTGGTCAGCGACCTGCGGGTGGTGGATGCCGAGAACGTGCGGGTTCAGCAGCGCACGCTGCTGCCCAGCCCACCTCCCGATCAATCGAAGACCGAGTAAATCGACATGAGCCAGTGGCTTTACCTTTCACCCCACGCCACCGGGGCGACGCCATGGCGCTGTTTCTGGTGGCAGGCCGACGGCCCCCTGCATCAGGGCAACCTGGAGCAGGCCGCAGCGGACCTGAACCTGCAGCGTTTGACCCTGCTGCTGCCCATGGAAATGGCCAGCCATCATCAGGTCAGCGTGCCCGCACGCAGCGGTCGCTGGCTGCGCCAGGCGCTGCACAGCGCCCTGGAAGAGCAACTGATCGATGAGCTGGACAGCCTGCACCTGGCCCATGGACCGCTCAAAGGCAAACGCCATTGCCCGGTGCTGGCGGTCAATCGCGAGCGCCTGAGCCACTGCCTGGCACAATTGGCTCGGTTCGGGTTACGGCCTTCACGCATTCATATCGACGCCGACTGCCTGCCCCAGGATCAACCCCGGGCCCTGGCCTGGGACAGCCGCTGGCTGCTGGGGGGCAGCGCGCCCCTGCGCCAGGCCCTGGGAGACACCGAGTTGCGGGCGCTGGCGCCGTTGCTGCCCACAGACCTGCACTGGCAAGGGCCTTGCGCCCCGGCCCTCCCCGGCATTGACGTCCAAGGCTGGCACGCCGATGAGCGCCCATGGGACTGCCTGAGCCAGGGCACGCCACAGGCCATCAACCTGCGTCAGGGTGAGTTCCGGTTACATGCCCCGCAGACGCCGGCCTGGCGTCTGGCCTTGCTGATGGCGGTGATTGTGGGGAGCGCGCACCTGCTGCAAAGCATCGGCCAGCGCGAGTACCTGGATCGCCAGAGCGACCAACAGCAGGCGCAAAGCCAGGCGCTGTGGCAACAGCGGTTTCCCAGCGAGGGCCCGGTCAGCGACCTGGCCGCGCAAATCCGCGCCAAGCAACAACCGCAGGTGGCGAAAATCACCGGCAGCGCCGGCCAGCTGTCGCGGTTGGCTGAACACTGGAGTGCCAGCCACGGTGCCCTGGCGCGGGTCCATCGCCTCGATTACCAGGCTGGCGAAGGCTGGAGCCTGCATATCAGCGCGCCGGCCTTCTCCGACCTGCAACAACTGCGCGAGGGCCTGATTGCACAGGGCCTGGACGCCCGTACTGAATCCTCCGTGCGCAACGCCCAAGGGGTCAGCGCGCAATTGCAGATCAAGGAGTGAACATGCCCCGAACCGCACGGAATACATCGCCCCTGCCCCGCCTGCGCCAGCACGTCCTAGGGCACTGGCGGCGCCTGGCCAAACGGGAGCAACGGGCCCTTCAGGGGCTGGCCCTGTTCAGCGGCGCGACCCTGTTTTATCTGCTGCTCTGGCAGCCACAACAGCAAGCCCTGCTGCGAGCAGAGCAACGCTTTATCGAGGTCACCGACTTGCATCAACAGCTTCAACAACTGCCCGCCACCCTCCCGGTTCACGCCACACCTGCTATTACCGCCGAGGCCCTGCCCGGCCTGCTGGCCCGCTCCAGCAGCCAGGCCGGCCTCAACCTGGAACGCATGGACCATGACGCCCCGGGCCAGATCAACCTGGCCCTGGAAGGCCCCTTGAGTAGCCTGATCAGTTGGATCGACCAATTGGAACAGCAACAAGTCCAGGTGCAATCGTTTTCCATCGAGGTCAACCAGGACGCCGTGGCCAGCGCACGCTTGCAAGTGCAGACCCCTTGACCCTCGACAGGAAACCCAGACAGCAAAAAGCCCGCCGAAGCGGGCTTTTTTATGGGCTCAACGCTGAGATCAGTCGTCCCGGCTCATGATGCCGAACAGCTGCAACAAGCTGACGAACAGGTTGTAGATCGATACATACAGGCTGATGGTGGCCATGATGTAGTTGCGCTCGCCGCCGTGGATGATGGCGCTGGTCTGGAACAGGATGCAGACCGAGGAGAACAGCACGAAACCGGCGCTGATCGCCAACTGCAGGCCGCTGATCTGGAAGAAGAAGCTAGCCAGCACCGCACCCATCAACACGAAGAAGCCGGCGGTGATGAAGCCACCCAGGAAGCTCATGTCCTTGCGGGTGATCAGCACGTAAGCCGACAGGCCACCGAATACCAGGGCCGTCATGGCAAACGCCGAGCTGACCACTTCAGCGCCGCCCTGCATACCCAGGTAGCGGTTGAGGATCGGGCCCAGCAGGAAGCCCATGAAACCGGTCAGGGCAAACGCCGACACCAGGCCCCAGGCCGAATCACGAAGTTTGTTGGTGAGGAAGAACAGACCGTAGAAACCGATCAGCACCACGAAAATGTTCGGGTAACCCACGCGCATCTGCTGAGCTACAAATGCCATGACACCGCTGAACGCCAGGGTGAGAGCGAGCAAACCGTAAGTGTTGCGCAGGACGCGGCTAACCTCTAGCTGCTCAGCCTGCACGCCGTTATTAACTGCGTAATCCTGTTCGCGCATGGCGACACTCCTATTGGGTTGAAACATTCAGTGGCGGGATCATAGCAGACGCTCTGCAAGACGCGATGCAGAGAGTTTGACAGTGTGTTTCATTCGGGTATTATGGCGCCCGCAATGCAAGTGGAGGTGTGGCCGAGTGGTTTAAGGCAGCGGTCTTGAAAACCGCCGACTGTAACAGGTCCTAGAGTTCGAATCTCTACGCCTCCGCCATATTTCAAACGACAAAGCCCTGATTATTCAGGGCTTTGTCGTTTCTGGCTTTTGAGATTTCTACTCCCGCCTTTGCACATCGCTTCCGCTTCTTTTTGGCAATTTCCGCAACTCGCCCTCATAAATCCATTTAAACGACCAGCTCTCACCCATCTCCGGCGTCCTGCAGATCGCACGAAGTGGGTATTTTTTGAATCTGAGCGGGCGCAGGCAAACGATTTTTTCGATCGCCAATGTAGACCGGGGCTTTCGTGCGCGGCAGCGGCACGACTCAAATATCCGGTATCGCGCCCGGTACGGCCAGTTGCACCGACTCACCGGCCTTACGCCCAAATATCAGAGTTTCCATGGCTTTAACAAAGGTCTTTCCCTGTATCCAGAACCCATCATGGATAAGACTCAAGACGTAGCAGTGCCCCTGCTCGTCCATCAACAGCGCGCCGTGGCCATGATGGATTTCGGCGATGCTCACCAAAGTACTGCCCAGGCGTTGCTGCCACTCAATGAGTTCCTCGCTTCCATGCAGATGTTCAAAGGTGCCGAATTCGACATCGCTAGTAGCGCACTCCTCACCTGCACCGCAGGTTCCCACATGAAGCCCGGCGAGCTGTTCAAGCAGGGCCGCGGCCGGGTGTGCGGGAGGGACGAAGCCCGGCAGTGGTTCGGTGCAGGTGGTAGGCCAGCCTGCGGCCAAAAACAGTGAAAGTAGGCTCTCTGGAAGCTCGATCAGCGGGGGCATGTTCAGTACCCGCTCACGATTTAACTACGCTGCTATTGAGTGCTATAAAGTCCACATTCGCTTCATAGTCGAAGTCTTCAACTATATCTTGAAGGTGCATATGCTCAAGGCCATTCGTTGACATTTCATATGATGCATTAATTAGAAAAACACCAAGCTCTCTAATCGTTTGTGAATCAGCAAGAATCGAAACCTCATCCAGCCGGATATTTTTATCACTCCCGGCAGCCGTTCCGTACACAGTGAATTTATTCAGTTTTTTCATAGATTGAAACCTTGACCCCGAAGATATTCCTTTTCTTTCCGTGTGGGTTCAGAGACGCTACTCCGCGCAGCATGCCTATGAACCCCATCCTTGCTAACTACAACTTCAAACTTTCTTTTCTTGCATCGGCAGTGATGCATGAACCTGTTGGTTCGCATTTCCCACATGCGGTGTAGTCTATTCGAATTTGACCATTGCCAACAGGCTCCCAACAACCAGACTTTGCTACCCCAAATCGGGTCAATCCAATTTGCTGGATTTGGAGCATATGCATAAAAACTCAAACCGCCGACATAGCGGATAGAATCTCCTTATAGCTCCATAAAAAATTGATTCTACAGACGCAGGGGACTAATTATGCTCGCCGGGCACCATTTCAAAAATAATTTTGCGAACCCATTTCTGACGCTGGCAGTACCTAAGGCTGTGGCGCGATTAGGCGATTTACAGTTTTGCAATCGGGCTTAATTGAATATTTTTTCTCGACCACAAGAATAATGGTACTGCCAAAAATCGCGAGCCTACTTGACACCAAGAACTTTAAATTGACTCAGGAAATTTAAAGCTCGTAATTTTTCAGATCAACCCTCAAACTCATAAACCTCAATATCACGACCAATAATATACAGATCTCCATCTTGTCGTATTTCATCAACCGATGATGGATCAGCATCCAAAGCGTAATTCCCATCAATATCGACGCACCAATAATCGTCAAACCTTAACAACCGAACCCCTGAACAAATTGAATTAAATTGACACCCTCTAACTTTCGCACTCAACTCTTCAACACCACTAACAACCACTTTAACCCTCTTCCATACATTGCCATCAACTCGATGATCTCTTGCATGAAATAAAACCTGCGCTGCGAGTTTCTCACCTGGCAGGTAATTAAACTCAAACGACAATAGCAACCCATCTTCGAAACGATGAAAAGCTTGCAATATCTCACTTATTTTTTCTGCAGACTCTGACATTCTCATTTACCTATAGGTGTCGAATTTTTTATGCCGTCGGGTATCTTCGCCTCCGCCTTATTTCAAACGACAAAGCCCTGATTATTCAGCGCTTTGTCGTTTCCGGGATTCGTCATTTCTGCCGCGTCATTTCTATATCGTCTGCGCATCATTACGATGCATTTGCGCAACCCTCCCCTTTCAATACCCTTTCTTCAGCGGCCTTCCAGGTACCAGCGAAACGACTGTTGCATGTGACCTTGCCATCAAAACAAGTGCCGCGTATCGGTGGATCGATACGATTGAGCAGACTATCCCAGATGCAAACTCCCTAGCGCGTGATGCCGGGCGCAGCGGTTACATGGACGCTAATTAGCTTGCTCCGAGTGTTCTTCGGTTTGGCAACACAGTCATAGTCAACGGTGCCAGAAACGTTTACCCGTGCGTCGTCAAAACCCATCAAAGCCTTCTTCAGACAGGCCAGCCCCAGGAATTACCTCCTGATCATGGCTCCATCCGCACCCACCCGGTACCATTCCGAATCCTAATCGCACACTGGTATGACCATGCTCACAGTTCAGGATCTGATGAATATCGAACTGCTGAAACTATTACCAGTCGCCGGCTTGGCCGGCGTTAACAGGCATATCACCTGGGCCCATGCGGTTGACCTGCCCGACCCGTGGCGCTGGATTTCACCCGGCGACCTGGTCATGACCACCGGGCTGGGTATTCCCACCGCGCCACTGGACCAGGTCACGTGGCTGCAGCAACTGGTGCAGAGCAGCGCCAGCGCATTGGTTGTCGCTCCCCGCCCAGATGCACCGCAACTCTCGCAGCCGTTTCTGGAGGCCGCGGATCGTCTTCTGTTTCCCGTGCTGCAAGCCAGTTTCGATCTCGAATTCGTGAAGCTCTCGCACTACGTAATTGAAAGTGTCCTCCAGGCCCAGCGCGAACGCTTCAATGCCAGTGAACGTCTGTTCCAGACCTACGCCGAAGCGCTGCACAAAGCGCCCGACATGGCCGGTCGCCTGTCCATCCTTGCCAACTCACTCAATCTGACGCTGGCCATTGAGGACGTACAAAGTGGCAACACCATACTCGACACCGGATGGACCACAAAACAGGCGCCAGAGCAGGTCGAGCGCATCCCGATCGGTGGTCGCACGCGTGCAGCTTTGAGGATGGCCCACACTGGCAAACGCACACAGGGTGACTCCATTCTGGTGCGGTCGTTGATCGGCCTGCTCGGCGTGGAGCTTGAGCGACTGATGATCTATCGCGATCAACAACGTGAAGAGGGCGCGGCCTTGCTGCGCAGCCTGCTGGAGAACGAGACGGAATTGACGCTCGCTCGTCCGCTTCTGGAACGCCGCAGCCTTGACGGCACGTTGGTGAGCCTAGCGATCCAGCCTGACGTCAATGGCCCTTGGTCTGCGAGCGAGATCCATCAGGCCCCACCCGTGCACCACTCAACGCCATTGCTGTTGGCGGACAAAGGTCTGCTGCTGGCCCTGTGCCGGGACGACATCGAAGCGATCGATTCCCTGCGAGTTAATCTTGGCGCAGGCACAGTGATCGGCATCAGCGGGCCCATCGCAATGGCCACGGGCTTTCGCGAAAGCGTTCGCCAAGCGCGCCTGGCACTGACCCAGGCTGAAGAACTTGGCGCAACGGCACTGCGTTATGGGGAAGCCGAGACCGGGCTGATCATGGCGCCTAAATCCCTGGCGGAAGCCCGGGCACTGGTCGGTCGCTACCTCGGTCCGCTCATTGAGCACGACCGTGTGCAGGGCGCGGCGCTGTTGCAGACGCTCATAACCTTCCTCGAAAACGACGGCAACTGGAAAGCCACCGCCGTGGATCTTGGCGTGCATCGACAAACGCTCGTCTATCGACTCAAGCAGGTGGAACAATTGACCGGCATCAAACCCACCACCACTCAAGGCATAGCGCGCTTCTGGATTGCGATCCAGGCCGGCAAGAGCACCGAACTGTTCGAGGACCATCACTGAAATGCAAACGCCCGCCTGCGTGGGCGGGGCCGTTTGCGTTCAACTAGCGCAACGCGTCAGTGACTGGTCGGCATTGCGAACTCCGCGCCCTTGGCAATCGACTGCGGCCAGCGTTGCATGATGCTCTTCTGGCGGGTGTAGAAACGCACCCCCTCCTCTCCGTACGCATGCATATCTCCGAATAGGCTTTTCTTCCAGCCGCCGAAACCGTGCCAGGCCATGGGCACTGGGATCGGCACATTGATGCCAACCATACCAACCTGGATCCGGCGGCCGAACTCGCGGGCGATGTGGCCGTCACGGGTATAGCAGCTCACACCATTACCGAATTCGTGGTCATTGATCAGTTGCACCGCCTCAGCGAAATCCCTGACCCGGATGCACGCGAGCACCGGACCGAAGATCTCTTCCTTGTATATGCGCATGGAGGGGGTGACATCATCGAACAACGTACCGCCCATCCAGAAGCCGTCACCGCAGCCTTCGCCAGCAGCCTCGCCGTTGAAACCCCGGCCATCGACCAGCAGCGTCGCGCCTTCCTTGATGCCCTGCTCGATATAGCCGGTGATGCGTTCGTGGGCAGCACGCGTCACTATCGGCCCCATCTCGGCGTCCAGATTGGTACCGTCAAGCACCTTCAGCGTGCGGGTGCGTTCGATCAGTTTGGGCATGACCTTGTCGGCCGTTTCGTCGCCCACGAACACCGCAACGCTGATTGCCATGCAGCGCTCGCCCGCTGACCCGTAGGCCGCGCCAATCAATGCGTCGACGACTTGGTCAATATCCGCGTCGGGCATCACCACCAAGTGATTCTTGGCCCCGCCCAACGCCTGGACACGTTTGCCGTGGTGGGCGCCGACCTCATAGATGTGGTTGGCAATGGGCGTGGAACCGACGAAGGAAATCGCCTGCACGTCGGGGTGTTCGAGCAGCGCGTTCACTGCCTCCTTGTCACCTTGCACAACGTTGAATACGCCGTCCGGCAGGCCGGCCTTTTTGAGCAGCTCGGCAATGAACAGGCTCGGGCTCGGGTCGATGGGGCTGGGCTTGAGCACGAAGGTGTTCCCGGTCGCCAATGCCACCGGGAACATCCACATCGGCACCATGACCGGGAAGTTAAACGGTGTGACACCGGCCACCACACCGAGCGGTTGGCGCAGCGTCCAGTTGTCGATGTTGGTACTGACCTGATCGGTGAAGTCGGTCTTGAGCAATTGTGGCGCGCCGCAGGCGAACTCGACGATCTCGATGCCGCGCATGACTTCGCCTTGGGCGTCGGTGAAGACCTTGCCGTGCTCAGCGGTGATCAACCGGGCCAGGTCGTCACGGTGTTCGTTGAGCAGCGCCAGAAATTTGTTGAGCACTCGTGAACGGCGCAACGGCGACAGGTTGCTCCAGGCCGGGAACGCCGCCTTGGCGCTAGCGACGGCGGAATCCACGTCGGCATGGCTGGCCAGTTGGACCGTGCCGGTAACAACACCGGTCGCGGGGTTGTAGACCGGCTGTTGCTGGCCGCTGGTCGCTTGCGTACGAGTGCCGGAGATCCAGTTTGTAATGGAGTGGGTCATGGATTTTCTCTCAATCTTGAATGATGCGCAGAGGGGCGTGTGTCGTCGTCGGGGGAACCGGTAGATCAATAGATCGCATAGACCTTCCTGACCGTCTCGAGCACATCCCAGCGTCCGGTCCAGCCAGGCGGCAGGATGATCAGGTCGCCGCCGGTCACCAGCACCTCTTCACCGGAAGAGTCATCGGTTAACACCGCGCGGCCCGAGAGGATGTAAGTGAATTCGGTGTCAGGACGATCGACCACCGGCCACCCGCCGGGCTGGCACTCCCAGACACCGAGGTTGCCCACGGCCTCGGGTGCCAGTTGCTGGAGCGCAATCTGTGGGTCGCCTTTGTCCGCGCCAGCACGCTGGCCCGCAGGTTTTAACGGCAGCGACTCGATGGCGGCAGCCTTGATAATCGTGAAAGTTGTCACAGCATTCTCCTGTTAATGCGCACCGGTCAGCTTTTCAAGCAACTTCGCAGTACGGGATGGACGGTGGGTGATGCGCTCTTCGAAATCGCTCAGCGAGGCGGCGGCGAGGCCACCGTTGATACCGATCCAGCGCAGTGGCTCAGGCTCCCACGATGGCGAGCGATGATTGACGAAAGGCAATGCGTTGATGTCTTCGTCTTGTTCCAGAATCAGATTGCGCAGGACACGCCCAGCCAGGTTGCTGGTGGCGACGCCATCGCCAACGTAGTTGCCGGCCCATGCAATGCGGTTCTTGCGATCCATGCTCACCGTCGGGCACCAGTCACGAGAAACACCGAGTGCGCCACCCCAACGATGGCTGATGCGTGCGTCCGCCAGCGCCGGGAAAAACTCGATCAGCGTCTCGTGGATCTTGCTATGCACGTTGTCCACCAAATCGGCCTGCTCGGTTATCCGTGAGCCCCATTGATAGGGAGCACCGCGACCACCGAACACCAGGCGCCCTTCTGCCGTCACCTGTGCGTAAACGCGCAGGTGACGCATGTCATTGAAGGCCAGACGATGATTGAGGTTTAACCGGGCGAGCAGGTCTCGCGGTAAGGGCTCCGTGGCCAGTACCAGTGAGTACAGCGGGATGACGAAACGCGAGTAGCCAGGTTGTTGCGAGGTGAAGGCCTCTGTGGCACGCACGGTGAACCCTGCCCTCACCGAACCCTGCGCCGTGCGGACCACCCCTGGCGCTTGCTCTGTGACGGCTGAGCCTTCATAGATCTTCGCCCCCATCCGCTCGACCAGCTTCGCCAGACCACGCACCAGTTTTCCAGGGTGAATCAGCGCGCAATGCTCGGTGTACAGCCCGCCCAACACACCATGGGCGCCGAGCCTGGCGCTGGCTTGCGCCGCATCCAGAGCCTGCCACTGGTCCGGTAAACCAAAGCGCGTCGACGCGTCGACCGTTGCCCGCACCCGTTCAAGCTGCGGTGCACTCCGGGCCAGCGAGAGGAAGCCCTGCTTGGCGTAGTCCGCCTCGACGCCTTCGAGGTTGAGCACCCGACCGATTTCATCGACCGTATCATTCATGGCAAACTGCAGATTCAGCGCAGCCTGGTGGGAATACATCTGCGCCACCCGGTCCAGGGAAATCGGGAAAATCGCCGATGCCCACCCGCCATTACGTCCGGAGGCGCCGAAGCCGACCTGGTGTTTTTCCAACAGCACCACGCGCAGAGACGGATCACTTTTGAGCAGGTAATACGCCGTCCACAGTCCTGTGTACCCCGCGCCGATGATGACGACATCGGCTTGCTCTGTGTTTTCCAAGCGCTCGCGATGCTCACTAGCCTCGAACCAAAGCGGCTGATTGGGCAACTGGGTCAAATCAAATTTCGCTGACATTTATTGGCTTCCTACCCTGAACATGGGGCCCATCTGAAACGGCTGTGTACGCTAGAGACTGCTGGCCGGGTCGGCCTTGGCGGTGGCGTTGCTGCGACGGGCGCGAGACGCGCGCAACAGAGCGTAGGAGGCAGCTATTGCAGCAATCGCAAGCAGGCATTGCACAAGGCTGATACGCATCGTCGGGTCAAAGGCCATGCTGACCAGTACGGCAATAATCGCGGCAGTGACTAACAGCGGCAGCCAGGGATGGCCCCACATGGCAAACTTCAGCGTCCCCTCTGCCACCCATTTGGGGCGAAGCTTGATTTGCGACAGGCAGATAACCAGGTAGACGAACAGGAACACCGTGCCGGAGGAGTTGATGAGGAACTGGAATACGGTGTCGGGCCAGAGTGCCGCGATGACCACACATCCATAACCCACCAATGTCGAAGCAAGCACGCCACGTACCGGAACGCCCCTTTTGCTGACGGCAGCGACCCAGCGCGGTGCCTCATCATTAGAAGCAAGCACAAACAGCAGGCGTGACGAGGTGTACAGCCCGGCGTTCAGTACCGACAGCACTGCCACCAAAATCACCACGGTGAGCATGTCGCCCGCACCAGGAATGCCGATGCGTTCAAGGGTGGTCACAAAGGGGGACTTGCCTGGAACGATGTCCGTCCAAGGCTGTGCAACCACGATGAAAAACGTCGCCAATACGAAGAACACCAGAATCCGCACCATCACGGTATTCACAGCCTTGCGGATGTTGCGTGAAGGGTCTTCGGACTCGGCCGCGGCGAGGGTGGCCACTTCCACGCCGGTCATCGAGAAGATGACCACGACGACTCCGGTGAACAGCGACGCTACACCGTGGGGCAGGAATCCACCGTGCGCGGTAAGGTTGCTGAAGCTTGCGGTCGATCCCGGCCACAGGTTGAAGACATAAGCCCCCGCAACGGCCAGGAATACCACGATAGCCACGACCTTGATGCCGGCGAACCAGTATTCGGCTTCCCCGAACGAGTGCACCGACATCAGATTCAGCAGGGTCATGCTGACCATCAGGCCAAGGGCAATCACCCAGACCGGTACATCAGGGAACCAGCCATTGATGATCTGCCCGCCGACAACGGCTTCGAAGCGACGACGATGACCCAAAAATACCAGTAGAGCCAACCCGTCATGTAACCCGCCGGCCGGCCAAAAGCCATGCGAGCGTAGTCAACGAACGAGCCCTTTGAAGGATGCGCAGCAGCCATTTCACCGAGCATGCGCATCACGAGAGCAACGATGAGACCGGTGATGGCATAAGTGATAAAAGCGCCTGGACCGGTTGAAGCGATGACTGCGCTGGAGCCTACGAATAACCCTGCGCCAATGACCCCGCCGAGGGCCAACATGCTGATGTGTCGCGTCTTGAGTGCACGCTTCAAGCGCGGATCGTGTTCTGACTGAATAGGCATAGCTCGTCTCCTTTTGTTTTAGTAATCGACACTGCCTATTCGAAGGGTATGCACGTTCGACGAAGGTGAAAATCGTCATATTCCACACCACTGAACGTTCGACTATACAAATGTATGACGAGCAATTTTATGTGTAAGAGAACTGCTTAATTTCATCGGACGGGGAACTGTCGACATCAAAAGTCAGGACGACAAAACCGTAAGGGGCGGGGGGCAGAGTGAGTGTTGGAGCGTCGGATTCAACGCTGAGCTATGTGCTTTGGAGGACTGGGCAATCGGCCTTACCGCGGCCAAGCTCTTGAGATGAGCATCTTCTTCATTTTTAAGGAAAACTGGCCGAGCTCTGCCCTTGTAAGCAGCTGCTTTCAGCCAACAGCGGTCACCTTGTGAGTACGAAAGCCAGAGGCAATTTATTTCTTCGCAACAGTCGAGGAAGCTGCCGGGGCTAACAGATGCCGCTCAAGCCTCCTCAGTGCGCTGGATGGGACGAGGAAGACGTCGGCACGACGATGATGCAGGCGCATATGGCACCTTTTTATGGACCTCATTTCAAGGCTTGGAGGTCTCTACGAAATCCGGGGCGATTCACGCCCCTCAATCAAAAACAATCACCCCATACCACGCCGCAAATGCGCCTAATGCCACGGTATGGATAACCAGTAGGTTGCGCACGCTGGTCGGTCGACCGGAGACCAGCCAGTAAGCGATCACCAGCGGGTAGCACAGCAGGCAGGTCAGCCCTAGGGCGATGATCGCCAGCACCATTCTCAGGCCAGGGAAAAAACCGGGAGGGCTGGCCAGGCAGCCAACAAAAGCAATGCCGCCGAGGCTGGCGATAATGATCAAGAACGCAACGATTACGCGCTGCACATCACGTTGATTGTCCATAATTCTCTACTTTTCGTCCTTTAGCACCCGAGCTTGCGGGTGGCCATACTACCTTTCCAAGCGCTCGGTCAGTGTGGAAAGAAGCGCCAGCCAATGTAATCGCCCCTACCCCGCTCCGCGGCCTTTCAACGCCTAACCCCGCCCACCCTCAAAACCAAACAACACGCTCGGCGCCTCCACCAGCAGCGCGTGCCTTAATGCCGCCGAGCAGCCCAGCGCCGCCAGTTGCTCCACCACGCTGCCGAAACCGACGGTTGCTTCGTGTTGGGTGTGGGGCCAGTCGCTGCCCCAGACCAGCCGGCGCGGGCCGAAGCTTTGTACCAGCAGTGGCAGAGCCGCACGGGCAAAGTCGAGGTTCTGCGGGTCGGTCCCTGCCAGCCGATAGATGCCGGACACTTTCATCCACAGTTGCCCGCCCAGCCCCAATTCCAGCAGCTGGTGAAAGCCGGGTTGATCCAGGCCCAGGCGCGCATCCGGGCGGCCGAAATGGTCGATAACCAGCGGGCTGCCGAAGGGCAGCAGTTGGCGGACCAGCCCGGGCAAATCCTCCACGTGGCGGTGCAGCTCGATGTGCCAGCCAAGGGCGGCGATGTGACCAAAGAAATCCCTCCAGGCCGGGTCAAGCAGGTCGGGCAAGGCTTTGCCCATCAGGTTCAGGCGAACCCCGACCACGCCCTGTCGGGCCATGTCATCCAACACGCTGCGGCTGACGTCGCGCTCCAACACCACCACTGCACGCAGTTGCTCCGGCGCCTGCTGCAACGCCGCCAGCAGGTAACTGTTGTCGGTGCCGAGGAAGCTCGGCTGCACCAGCACGCCATGGCTCAAGCCGTGGTTTTGCAGATGCGTCAGGTACTGCGCAAGCATGGCGTCGTAGCCGGGGGTGTAACGCCGGGTGGCGGCCAGGTTCAGCGCACGGCTGAACACATGGGCATGGGCATCGATGCCGGTGATCGGCGTGGAACGGGTATCGGGCATGGGTTTCATCTATCGAAAGTAAAGGTCATCAGGCCGCGGCGCGTTCATCGCCATGGATGCTGGGCGACGCTGGTGGGGGGCTGGCTTCAAGGCTGCGGCCACGGGTTTCCGGCAGGCAGAGCGCGGCGATCACGGCCACGCCGTAGGCAATCCCGGCGTCGATGCCAATCGCCGACCCCAAAGACATGGAGTCGCTCATGTGCCCGACCAGGAACGGAAACACCGCCGACAGCACACGGCCAAAGTTGTAGCAGAAGCCCACCCCGGCCCCGCGCACGTCCGCCGGGTACAGCTCGTTGAACAGCGCCCCGAGGCTCGCCGGAATACCCGCCGCAAAGAAGCCCAGCGGGAACCCGAGGAACAGCATCTGAGTGTTGCTCAGCGGCAGGAACACATAACACTGCACGGTGACCACGCAGCACAGCGCGAACAACACGATGTTTTTACGGCGGCCAATGCGGTCGATCAAGAACCCGCTGACCACGCAGCCGCACCAAAAGGCAAAGATGATGACCGCCAGGTAGCCGCCGGAGTTCAGCACCGACAGGTTGCGCTCGGTCTTGAGGAAGGTCGGCAACCAGGTCATCACCGCGTGGTAACCGCCATGCGCGCCCAGCCCCAGCAGGCCGCCGAACAAGGTCACGCGAATCAGCTCCGGACGGAAGATGCCGCTCAGGGACTTGAAGAAGCTGTGTGGAATGACCTGTTCTTTTTGCAGGCGCTGGAAGCTGTCGGGCTCTTCAACGTTACGCCGTACCCAGATGATCAGGAACGACGGCAGCAAGCCGATGATGAACATCACCCGCCAGGCCATGTCTTGCGGCACGAAGGAATAGATCAGCGCAAAGATCCCGACCGCCAGGCCCCAACCCACCGCCCAGGCACTCTGGACCGTGCCCATGACCTTGCCGCGGTACTTGGGATTGATGGTTTCGGCCATCAATACCGCACCGGCCGCCCACTCCCCGCCAATGCCGAAGCCCTGCAACGCCTTGACGATCAGCAGTTGGTGAAAGCCGGTGACGAAGGCCGACAAGAATGTGAAGAACGAGAACCACAGAATCATCCATTGCAGCGTGCGCACCCGGCCGTAGCGGTCGGACAAGGTTCCGCCGACCCAGCCGCCAATGGCCGAGGTGACCAGGGTGACGCCGCTGATCAACCCCGCATCGCCCTTGGTCAAGGCGAACGCGGCGATCAACGCCGGTATCGCCAGGCCGAACATCTGTACTTCCAGTGCATCGAGCGACCATCCGCCGAAGCAGGCCCAAAACGTTTTGCGCTCCCGAGGAGTGACTTGGCGATACCAACTGAACATGGTTCTTATCCTTATAAGTGAAACGAGAGGCAGCCGAGAGCGAACCGCACCGCTGCTGGGCCAGTCAGGGAAACAACACGATAAAAACAGCGGCGAACGATTCGCCGCTGAGAGAGCCGCTAGCCGGGCACGGGTTAGCGAATGTCCACGCTGTAGCGGAAATGCTCGGCATGCCCGCGTGAACGGCGCCACTCCAACGGCGTACCGGCGTAGTCACGGGCCAGCCGCTCGATCACCACCACCGGGCTGTTGACCGGCACCTGCAGCAACCGCGCATGCAGGTCATTCACCGATTCGGCGGTCAGGGTTTCTTCGGCATAGGCCACCACCTGGCCGCAGACCTCTTCGTAGATCGGATAGAGCAACGGCCCCTGGCGATTCAGGTCGATCTCCAGCAACGCTTGAAAGCGGCTGCGCGGCAGCCAGATTTCTTCCGCGAGCACCGGCTGAACCTCCAGCAGACGCACCCGCACGATACGAATCACCGGCGCCTCCAGGGGCAGCCCCAACGCCTGGGCCACCGCCGACGGCGCCGTCACCGGCTCGATCGACAAAATCCGGCTCTCGGGCACCTGGCGTTCGCCCGCCGCAGTTTGAAAGCGGAAAAACCGGAACAGCGACGACTGAAACTGAGGCCGGCGAATAAAGGTCCCGCGACCTTGCTGGCGCTCCAGGATGCCCTCACTGACCAGCGCATCGACGGCCTTGCGCACGGTGCCCGTGGACAGCTGGTATTCCGCCGACAGCGCGGCCTCGGTGGGGATGGCCTCTCCCGGGCGCCAGCGGTTGTTGGCGATCTGCTGGGCCAAGTGGTCACGCAGGCGTTGGTAAAGGGGCAGGCGAACATCACTGGAGAGGGAATTCATCGACTTTATGCACCTTGCTATCTAGTCATCTATATGAATTTTGTGGCGAGTATTTGCCTCGCGCGCCTGGCTGTCAAGCAGGGTCAAGGGGCCTTGCTGACGAATGGTGGCCGCGTGTGGCTGTGTCGCCGGCGAAAGCGACGAAGAAAAAAACCAGTACCATGACTTTTTTCCCTCGCGAGCGGCTCATGGACTTAAAACAACTCGAATGCTTCGTACGGGTCGCCGAATTCGGCAGCTTCACCAAGGCCGCTGCCGTGTTGAACATTTCCCAATCGGTGGTCAGCCGCCAGGTCAGGCAACTGGAAGTCGAACTGCAAGAACACCTGCTGCTGCGCAATGGCCGAGGGGTGTTGCTGACGGCGTCGGGCCAGCGCCTGTTCGACCACGGGAAAGGGATCTTGCGGCAGGTGCAAGTGGCTCGCGAAGAGTTGCGCGAGCAGCGCGACACCTTGTCCGGCAAAGTGGTGATCGGCCTGCCACCGAGCATTTCCCGCTGCCACACCCTGGCCCTGGTGTCCGCCTTTCGTGAGCAGTTTCCCGGTTGCTCCCTGGGCATCAAGGAAGGTTTAAGCCACTCGATGCGCGAATGGCTGTTGCTCGGCCGCCTGGATTTCGCCCTGCTGTTCAACCCGGCTCTCAGCGCACAACTGCACTACGAGCACCTCCACTCCGAACCCCTGATGCTGATCGGCGCCAGCGCTTCGGACCTGCCGCACACCGTGCCCATGGCCGACCTCGGGCGCTATCCCCTGATCATTCCCAGCGAACCCCATTCCCTGCGGCGCTTGATCGAGACCCAGGCCTCGCGCCATGACTTGGCGCTGGACGTGTGCCTGGAAATCGACAGCATTCCGTCGCTGCTGGAGTTGATCAAATTGAACATGGGCTACGGCGTGCTGTTCCGCTCGGCCCTGGCCGGCAGCGACAGCCTGCCCGACGGCTTGAAAGCCGCGCAGATTGTCGAACCGGCCATCCCCACCCACCTGTTCATTGCCACCTCCAAGCAGCGACCGCTGACCCGCCTGGCCGAGAAAACCTTGGCGGTGGTTCGCGAAATCTGCATACCGTGACAACAGGCATGCAAAAACCGCATAACTGCTAGAACCCAGGCTCTGTTGTTCGACACGCTGGCAACCCTGACCATCAGCCATCGCTTTCAAACACAGACCAATAAGGGATACCTGATGAAAACTTGCCTGGCGCCGGACCCCAACCCCAGCACGCCCACCCACGCCCTGCCTGCGGGTGCCTGGGATGCCCACTGCCACGTGTTCGGCCCCGCCGCGCAGTTCCCCTATGCGGCCGACCGCAGCTACACCCCGCCCGACGCCCCCTATGAAACCCTGCGGGCGCTGCACGATCATCTGGGCATCAGCCGGGCCGTGATCGTCCAGGCCAGCTGCCATGGCAGCGACAACCGCGCAATGCTCGACGCCATTGCCCGCAGCGCCGGGCGCTACCGCGGTGTGGCCATCGTCGATGGCAGCGAAACCGACGCCCAACTGGCCAAGATGCACGCCGGCGGGGTGCGCGGGGTGCGTTTCAACTTTGTCGCACACCTGGGGGGCGCCCCGACCTGGAGGTTTTCGACCGCACCGTGGAGCGGCTGGCCCCGCTGGGCTGGCACCTGGTGCTGCACCTGGACGCGCAAGACATCCTGACCCACGTCGAGCGCCTGGAACGCATCCCCGTGCCGTTCATCATCGACCACATGGGGCGGATCAAGGCACAGGACGGCCTTGAACAATCGTCCTTCCTGGCCCTGCTCGACCTGATGGAAAATCCACTGGCCTGGGTCAAAGTCTGCGGTGCCGAGCGCGTGTCGGTGGGTCGTCGGCCCTTCGCCGACGCCATCCCCTTCGCCGAACGCCTGATCCAGGCCGCGCCGGACCGGGTGCTCTGGGGCACCGACTGGCCACACCCGAATATCACTCAAGACATGCCCAACGACGGTGGCCTGGTGGACCTGATGCTGGACTTCTGCAGCGACCCGGCCCTGCGTCATAAGCTCCTGGTGGACAACCCGCTGAAACTGTACGGCCGCTGACCGCACGACCCTTTGCCACACCTCCAACAATAAGATGGCAGTGAGTAACGCTAATGAACCCTATCCCTGTGACTGATCAGGTCGGAGCCCCGCCCCGGCCCAACGCCAAAACCAAGCAACCCTTCTACCGCGCGATGTATTTCCAGGTCCTGCTGGGGATCATCGTCGGGGTGCTGGTGGGGCACTTCTGGCCGGACTTCGCGGCAGACCTCAAGCCCCTGGGCGACGCGTTTATCAAGTTGATCAAGATGATCATCGGCCCCGTGGTTTTTTGCACGGTGGTGACCGGCATCGCCGGCATGCGGGACCTGAAAAAGGTCGGCCGGGTCGGCGGCAAGGCCCTGCTGTATTTCGAAATCATCTCCACGGTCTCGCTGCTGATCGGCCTGATCGGCGGCCACCTGTTCAACCCCGGCGGCGGCTTCAATGTCGACGTCAACACCCTGGATGCCAGGGCCGTGACCGGGTTCGCGGAAAAAGCCCAGCACCTGCACATGGTCGACTTCCTCATGGGCATCATCCCCAGTACCTTCACCCAGGCCTTCGCCGAGGGGAATGTGTTGTGCATCCTGCTGGTCTCGGTGCTGTTTGGCTGCGCGCTGTCGGCCATGGGCGAGAAAGGCAAGCCGGTGTACGAGATCATCGAAGGCCTGTCGGGGGTGTTCTTCCGCATCGTCCACATCATCGCCAAACTCTCGGCCGTGGGTGCCTTTGGCGCCATCGCGTTCACCGTCGGCACCTACGGTGTGGAATCGCTGCTGCCCCTGCTCAAGCTGATCGGCAGCTTCTACCTGCTCTGCGTGTTCTTTGTGGTGGTGGTGCTCGGCGGGGTCGCCCGGCTCTGTGGCTTCAGCATCCTGCGCTTCCTCGGCTACATCAAAGAGGAATTGCTGGTGGTACTCGGCACCAGTTCCTCTGAAGTGGTGCTGCCGCAAATCATGGACAAAATGGAGCGCCTGGGCTGCTCCAAACCGGTGGTGGGCCTGGTGATCCCTACCGGTTACTCGTTCAACCTGGACGGCACCAACATCTACCTGACCATGGCCGTGCTGTTCATTGCCCAGGCGTTGAACATCGACCTCAGCCTGTCCCAGCAATTGACCCTGGTGGTCGTGGCGATGCTGACGTCCAAGGGCGCCAGTGGCGTGTCCGGCGCGGCCTTCGTGATGCTGACCAGCACCCTGATGGTGGTGCCGATCGTGCCCGTCGCGGGCATGGTGCTGATCCTCGGCATCCACCGTTTCATGGGCACCGGGCTGGCCATGACCAACTTGGTGGGCAACGGGGTCGCCACCCTGGTGGTCTCCGCCTGGGAAAAAGAGCTGGACCGCGAAAAACTCGCCCAAGAGTTGGGCAACAAGGCTTAACCCCCTCCCCCCTCACTTCCCGTTAATCGAGTGCCTGTTCGGTCCTGTACCGAACAGCGCCTCGTCGTGCCAGGAACATAATAAAAATGAACCGTACCCTGTCTATCGCCCTGTTCGTACCCGGCGTCTGCTGCAGCCTGGGCGCGCTGGCCCAAGGTTTTATCGAAGACGGCAAGGCCAGCCTGGAAGCCCGCAACTTCTACTACAACGGCGACTTTCGAGACGGCGCCGGCGTTTCCAAGCGAGACGAATGGGCCCAAGGCTTCCTGCTGAACTACGAATCGGGGTTTACCCAGGGCACCCTGGGGTTTGGCATCGATGCCCTGGGCTATGCCGGCTTCCAGCTGGACTCCAGCCCCGACCGCACCGGCAGTGGCCTGCTGCCCCGGCGTGCGTCCGGCGAGGCGGCTGGCGAGTACGCCAAGGGCGGGCTGGCGGCCAAGGCCAGGCTTTCGAAAACCACCCTCAGCTATGGCATTGCACTGCCCAAGGTGCCGGTGCTGCAATTCAACGGCAGCCGCCTGTTTCCCCAGACCTTCCAGGGCACCCAGCTCAGTTCCGGCGACATCGAACACCTGACGCTGAACCTCGCCCAGTTTGATAAGACGGTCACCCCGGACTCCACCGACCAACGGGACATCGCCATCGCAACCAAGGACGGGCGTTATCGCGCCACCGGCATCGGCGAGCACTTTCGTTATGGGGGCGGCAGCTATCAGCTCACGCCGACCCTGAGCGCCAGCTACTACTACGGTGCACTGGATGACGTGTACCGCCAGCAATTCTTCGGCCTGGTTCACGCCACGCGCCTGGGCAGCGGCAAAATCACCACCGATGTGCGGGCGTTTTCCAGTCGCGAGATCGGCGCCGCAAAGGCCGGCGAGGTCGACAACCGCGCCTACTCCGCCGCCCTGGGCTACAACCTGGACAGCGGCCACAGCCTGCTGGCCACCTATCAAGTCATGCAGGGCGCCACCGGTTTTCCCTACATCAACAACCCCTACCTGCCCAACTATGTGCAATACCATGACTTCGGCAGCGCCGGCGAACGCAGCTGGCAACTGCGCTACGGCTACAACTTCGCGGCTTTGGGCATTCCCGGGCTGAGCTTCTTCACCGCCTACATCCGCGGTTCCGGCCTGGACAAACCCGGTGCAGAAAAGGAATGGGAGCGCGACATCGACGTCAGCTACGCCTTTCAAGACCGGCTCAAGGGTTTGTCCATCCGCCTGCGCAACGCCACCTACCGCAGCGATGATGGCCGCGACATCGATGAAAACCGCCTGATCGCCAGCTACGCCTTTTCGTTGTTCTGAACCCCGGCATCGGCACGCCCGGCGCGGGCATTGCCGCCACGTAATTCACACGCCACTCAGCCGAGTGGCGTGTTCGTTTTGCGGTCGCCACGCCGCTTGGCCGCGAAAAACAGGTGCACGTCTCCCGCCCCACATGGCATGTTGCATGCCGATTAAAATGTCGGACCCTGTCTTAATTCGCCACTAAACTCCCGTCCATATGCAGGCTGGCGGCAGCCCCTCTAAGCAGGAGAGCGTCGCCAGCGTCCCACCCTTTGCCAAGGTTTGAAGTCACGCCGATGCCCCATTCAGAAATTGCTTTAGACGTGGACGCGGTCCAGCGCATCGATGCCGTGCCGGTGATCCTCAGCCTGGTCAAAAACATCACGGGCATGCGTTTTGCCGCCGTGGCGCGGGTCACCGAGCAGAAATGGGTGGCCTGTGCGGTGGATGACTCCATCGACTTCGGCTTGAAACCCGGTGGCGAACTGGTGCTGGAATCGACCATTTGCCATGAAATCCGCCAGCACCGGCAACCGGTGATTTTCGGCCAGGCCAGTGCGCACCCGGTGTTCTCGCTGCATCACACCCCCAGGACCTACGGGCTCGAAAGCTATATCTCGATTCCGATCATCAGGGCCGACGGGGCCTTTTTCGGCACCCTGTGCGCCATTGATTCGCTGCCGGCCGAGCTTCAGGACGCAACCATCACCCAGACCCTGACCCTGTTCGCCCAACTGATCGCCATGAACCTGGACAGCCAGAACACCCTGGAAGACACCCAGGTGGCGTTGGCTGAGGCGCACAAACTGGGCAAGCTTCGCGAGCAGTTTGTCGCGGTCCTGGGGCACGACCTGCGAACGCCCCTCAGTGCCATTCGCATGAGCACCGACCTGCTGGAAAGCAAAGCCGCCGATAAGCGCTCGTTGAACCTGATTTCGGCCATCCGCAAAAGCTCCGCGCGCATGGGTGCCTTGATCGAAAACATCCTGGACTTTGCCCGGGGCCGGATGGGCAGCGGTATTCCGAGTCAACCCAGCCTGGTGAATGACCTGCAAGCCAGCCTGCAACTGAGCCTGGATGAAATCCGCGCCTCGAACCCCAGCGCCCGGATAGACGCCCTGCTAGACGTGCCTTCAGGCCTGTATTGCGACGTGCTGCGGGTCAGCCAGTTGTTCTCCAACCTGCTGAGCAACGCGGTCACCCACGGCTCGCGAGACACGCCGATCCAGGTCAGGGCGCTGATCGAAGACGGCCTGTTGACCCTCTCTGTCACCAACCAGGGCCCGCCGATCCCACCGTCTTTGCTGGCGTGCCTGTTCGAACCCTTCACCCGTTCGGAAGCGGGCCAGCAAGGCGAAGGCCTGGGGCTGGGCCTGTACATCGCTGCGCAAATCGCCGTGGCGCACAACGGCACCTTGAGCGTGACGTCGACGGAGCAAAACGGCACCTGCTTCATTGCCCGGCTGCCCGCCACCCAACCTTGATCACGGCGGTGCGCAGCGCTTACTCGCGCCAGGTCGCCAGCCACGCCTTGAACTCATCCACCGTGGCGGTCGAGTTCAGGCGAGTGATAATCGCCAGTTCCTCGGCCGGTTCCGGGTCACTGTCGGACACCGCAAACACCAGCAGGAAGTCATCGCCCCAAGGGGCGAATACGCCCTGGTTACGCAGGTTGTCCAGGGCCAGGACACAGGTCTGGTACACGCGCTCGCGGAACGCATCAAAATCGGGGTCGTCTTCGGTGGCCAGTACCCGCTCCCGCAACCGCGTGCAGATCTGCTCGATCTCGTGATCGGCGCCCTCGCCTTCGAAGTGCCATTCCGCCGGAGAAAACTTGTAGTACGCCTGGTCGTCGGGGTTTTCCGCCTGGTGGCGCTGCAGGTGGCTCAAGGTATTGATAGCGACGCAGGCGGTCATCGCATCGCCATCGCTGTACAGGGCAAAGCTGCAGAGGGTTTCGTCAGGGTGCTCACTGGCGATCTGCGCCAGGGCCACCCGTGCCGCGACCTCAAGGTCGGCCTGCAATTGAGCAAAATCAAAGTCGTTCATCCAGCCATTACTCCCTGTGGGCCAAAAAAAGAGCCGCCTATCCTAAAGCAAAGTCCCGGTGTGTCGATCAGCGTCATGCAGGGCATCCGTCAACGGCATCGGCCTGCCGCACCTGCTCATACAAGGTTTTCAAGCGCCCCACCGCCGCTTCGATCTCGCTGTCCTTGACCCCGCCGTAGCCCAGCACCAGCAGAGCGTCATGGCCACGTTGCGGGTCCAGGTGATAGCTGCCGCGCAAGGTCAGGCCGTGTTCCGGCGCCCGTTCGATCATCCGTTGCACGCAGGCCGGTGTGCCCAGGGTCACCGCCAGGTGCAGCCCCGCCTGCCCGGAGGAAAAACTCACGGCGTCGCCAAAACTGGCCTTCAGGCAGCGCTGCAAGAGGCTGCGACGGGCCGCGTAGACCGCTCGCATCTTGCGGATATGCCGGGCGAAATGGCCCTCGCGCATAAAGTCCGCCATGGCTGCCTGGATCGGCAGGAAACCCGGGCGGTAGAGCTGGGTCAGGCCCTGGCTGAACGCCGTCGCCAAGGCCTCGGGCAGCACCAGGTAACTCAGGCGCATCCCCGGGAAGGTGACCTTGCTGAAGGTGCCCAGGTAAATCACCCGCTGATGGCGGTCCAGGCCCTGCAGCGAGGGCAGCGGCTCGATGTCGTAGCGGAACTCGCTGTCGTAGTCGTCCTCCAGCACCCACAGCTTGCGAGCCTCGGCCAAGGCCAGCCACTCTCGGCGCCGCTGCAGGCTCATGATGCTGGCGCTGGGGTACTGGTGCGACGGTGTGATAAAGGCAAAGCGCGGCGCCGGCGCAGAGCAGTCCTCGGGCAAGCAGGCGCCATCCGCATCCACCTCCAGGGGCATCAGTTGCAGGCCGGCGGCCGCGAACACCACCGGTGCGCCCCAATGGGTCGGCGTCTCCACCAGCACCCGGTCACCGGGGTCGGTCAACAGCCGGGCGATCAGGTCCATGGATTGGTGGGTGCCCTGGGTGACGATGACCTGCGCCGCGGTGCATTTCACCGCCCGCGAGGCATACAGGTACGCCGCCAGGGCCTCGCGCAAGGGGCGATAACCACCCTGCTCGACGTAACCGCTCAAGGCACTGGGGTGCTTGCGGTAATAGCGGTTTTGCAGGCGCCGCCAGATGTGGAACGGAAACGCCTCGGCATCCGCGACCCCCGGCACAAAGGCTCCGCCGGACTGGGCCAGGGCCGTGACCCGGGCGGTAATCCCCGCGCCACGCCGGGACAGCACCCCCTCGGCTTCAGCACCGGCCACGACAGGGGCCTGCCGCGGGTCATACCCCTGGGGCAGCGTGTCGGCGACAAAGGTGCCACTGCCGGGACGGGTGTACAGGTAGCCCTCGTCGGTCAGGCGCTCATACGCCAGGGCCGCGGTGATGCGCGACACCGCCAGTTGCTCGGCCAGGGCCCGGGTCGAGGGCATCTTGTAATTCACCGGCAAGTGGCCTTGCAGGATCGACGCCTGGATCACCTGGCAAATCTGCCGCTGCAGGCTCAGCTCGGAGCCCCGTTCAAGCGTGCCGATCAGCAGGTCGTGGAGCAGCGAAGGCATAGGCGGCGCCCAGTGGTGGCAGGAGGAAGGCTCGCAGACTAAAGCCGGCAACCGGGGTTGTCAGCCCCTTTTGCACCGCCACAACTGGCCTTATCAAAAAAACACACCTGGCTATAAAGCCTAGGGCCATTTCTGCCCTAAGGTCGCGTCATCGTCTTGAGGCCCGCCCCGGGGTTCTCGCTGCCCTCCCATGAGGTTGTCGCCACCGTGAATGCCCTGACCCGCCCTACCCCCGCCAGCCCTGATGCACTGCTCAGTGCCGCCGTCGCCGAGGCCACCGAGCAACAGGCCGAAGCCGTGGCCCTGAGCCATTTCGGCCTGCAGGCCCGGGCCGAACGCCTGGCCGGCGAACGAGACCTGAACTTTCACCTGCACGACGCCGATGGCGGCCAATGGCTGCTGAAACTCTCCAACCCGGTGGAAGACCCCGAGGTCGCGGACTTCCAGAACCGCGCGCTGCTGCACATCCTCGCCTGCGACCCGAGCCTGCCGGTGCAACGCATTTACCCGGCCCTCAACGGTGACTATCAGGTCTGGGTCGAACTGGGCAGCGACCGGGTCCTGGCCCGCCTGCTGTCCTTTGCCCCGGGCCGGCCCCTGGTCCGGGTCAGCGAGCCCAGCCGCGAACTGCGCATTGCCCTGGGCACCCACCTGGCCCGCCTGGGCCTGGCCTTGCGCGGTTTTTTCCACCCTGCGGCCGGTCATGAACTGCTGTGGGACATCAAGCACTGCGGGCGTCTGGGGGATCTGGTGCAGTACATCCAGGACCCCGAGGAACAGCGCCTGGCCCAGCACTTCTTCGACAACTTCCGCCAGCATGCCGAGCCCCGGCTCAAGGGCCTGCGGGCCCAGGTGATCCACAACGACCTGAACCTGCACAACGTCATAGTCGACCAGGGCCAGGACGAACTGATCCGCAACATCATCGACTTCGGCGACATGGTGCACGCGCCGCTGATCAACGACCTCGCGGTTGCCGCCGCCTACCAACTAGGCAGCGAAGACAACCCGCTGGCCCCGGCCTGTGAATTGATCGGCGCCTATCACCGGGTCTGCCCGCTGGAAGAACAGGAACAGCTACTGCTGTTCGACTTGATCGCCGCACGCCTGGTGATGACCGTGGCCATCACCCACTGGCGCGCCTCGCTGTACCCGGAGAACCGCGCCTACATTCTGCGCAATGCCCCCGCGGCCTGGCGCGGCCTGCGCGGGTTCGCCGCCCTGCCCCGGGACGTGGCCCAACAACAGATCCGTCAAGCCTGCCAACAGGAGACCCCGCAATGACCATGCTCAATGGTTTCACCGCCGCCGACGCCGACCGCCTGCCCGCCGCCGAACGGGCGTTGATCGAACGCCGCGAGCGCCTGTTGGGCCCAGCCTACCGGCTGTTCTACGAACGCCCACTGCACATCGTGCGCGGTGACGGCGTCTGGCTCTACGATGCCCAGGGCAAACGCTACCTGGACGCCTACAACAACGTTGCCTCCGTGGGCCACTGCAACCCCCGAGTGGTACAGGCCCTGAGTGCCCAGGCCCAGGTGCTCAACACACACACCCGCTACCTGCATGAGGGCATCCTCGATTACGCGGAAAAACTCCTGGCGACCTTTCCCGCCGACCTGCAACACGTGATGTTCACCTGCTCCGGCAGCGAGGCCAACGACCTGGCCCTGCGCATTGCCCGCCACCACACCGGCGGCAGCGGCCTGATCGTCACCCAGCTGGCCTACCACGGGGTCACCGAACAGATCGCCGCAGCCTCGCCGTCCCTCGGCGCCGGCGTGCCCCTGGGGACCAACGTGCGCACCGTCAGGGCCCCCGACGCCTATCGCCTGGGGGCAGAGAATGTCAGCCGGATCTTTGCCGAGGACGTGCAAGCGGCCATCGACGACCTGCGGGCCCACGGCATCCAGCCGGCCGCCCTGCTACTGGACGGTATTTTCGCCAGTGACGGGGTGTTCGCCGACCCGCCGGGCTTTATGGCCGAAGCCGTGGCCCTGGCCCGCCGTGAAGGCCTGCTGTACATCGCCGACGAAGTGCAATCGGGCTTCGGCCGCACCGGCGCGCAGATGTGGGGGTTTGAACGCCACGGCCTGGCCCCGGACATCGTCACCCTGGGCAAACCCATGGGCAACGGCCAGCCAATCGCCGCTGCGGTGATGCGTGCCGAGGTGATTGCCGAGTTCGGCCGTACCGCGCGCTATTTCAATACCTTTGGCGGCAACCCGGTGTCCTGCGCCGCCGCCAACGCGGTGCTGGACGTAATCCAGGAGCAAGGCCTGCTGCACAACTGCGCCACCCAGGGCGCCTACCTGAAAAGCCGCTTCGAGGCCCTGGCCCACCGCCACCCGCTGATCGGCGACGTGCGCGGCGCCGGCCTGTTCCTCGGCGTGGAACTGGTCAGCGACCGCGCCAGCCAGACCCCGGCCAGCGAGCAGACGACACGGGTGGTCAACGGCCTGCGCGAACGCGGCGTGTTACTCAGCGCCGCCGGCCCCCACGCCAACATCCTGAAAATCCGCCCGCAACTGATCTTCGAACGCGAACACTGCGACCTGCTGGTCGACACCCTGGATCAGGTTCTTCAGGGGTTGGAATAAGCTCGGCAGGCGGACCCCCCTCGCCCCCTCAAGCCCCCGCCTGAGGGGCGAGCGACACCTGTGAACCCGAGCAGAAAAAATCGGTGAGAAAAGATGAACCGCTTCAGCGCAGCAGTGTCACTATGACATCATTACCCCCTGACTCCCCCTTTGCTGCCAATCATCTGGCCGCCATCCAGACCGCTGAGTGTTGCCCATGTCCCTTCTCAACCGCTTCAAGTTCTCCACCAAACTGCTCACCGCGTTTGTCCTCTGTGCCCTGATCACCCTGCTGATCGGCGCCGGCGGCATGCTGGGCATCAACAAACTGGCAACCGCCCTGTCGCTGACCTTCTCTAACAACCTGGTATCGGTGGCCAATACCGCCGAGACCCTGGGCAGCCTGACCGCCCACAACCGTGGCCTGTACCGCTTGGTGGACACCCACAGCGGCGAATTGGACGCCACAGAAAACAAACGTTTGCACGAATCCCTGGAAAGCGACTTGAACAACGCGTTGAAGGCCTACAAGACGTACCGCGCCACACCGCTGGAAGATGACGAACGCGCCGCCGGCGACAAGCTCGACGGCATCTGGCCGGGCTACATCGCCAGCTCGAAGAAGATCGTCGAGCTGCTCGACAGCAAGAACTTCGAACAGGCCCGCGTGCTGCTCAACGGCAGCAACATCGCCGACTTCCGCGAGGCCCGGAGCCTGTTGCGGGTGATGATCGATTCCAATAACCGACAGATCCGTGAAGGCGCCCAGGCCGCCGACGACCTCAAGCAGACCGCTTCCGTGTCGCTGTTGGTGGGCATCATCCTGGCGTTCCTGGTGGCCATCGCCCTGGGCATCCTGATCACCCGCATGATCACCCGTCCCCTGGCCCTGGCGGTGTCCTGCGCCGAACAGATTGCCGAAGGCGACCTGACCCGCCACATCAGCAGCGACCGCCACGACGAAGCCGGGCAGTTGCTCAATGCCTTGGCCGGCATGCAGAACGGTTTGAAGACCACCATTCAGCAGATCGCCAGCGCCTCGGACCAATTGGCCTCGGCTGCCGAAGAACTGAGCGCGGTCACCGAAGAAAGCACCCGCGGCCTGACCCGCCAGAACGATGAAATCCAGCAAGCAGCCACGGCGGTCAACCAGATGACCGCGGCCGTGGAAGAAGTGGCGCGCAACGCCGTGTCCACCTCCGAAGCCTCGCGCACCGCCAGCGACGACGCCCAACAAGGCCAGTCCCAAGTTCAGGAAACGGTCAAGGGCATCGGCCACATGGTCAGCGAGATCACCGGTTCCAACCAGGCGGTGACCGTGCTCGCCGACAACATCCGGCAGATCAGCAAGGTCTTGGAAGTGATTCGCAGCATCGCCGACCAGACCAATCTGCTGGCCCTCAACGCCGCCATCGAAGCCGCCCGTGCCGGTGAGCAAGGCCGTGGTTTTGCCGTGGTGGCGGACGAAGTGCGGGCCCTGGCCCATCGCACCCAGGCATCCACCGTGGAGATCGAAGGCATGATCGGCACCGTGCAGTCCGGGGCCGACGGCGCCGTGGCAGCCATGGGCAAAAGCCTGGCGCTGGCGACCCAGACCCAAGGCCTGGCGGAACATGCCGGGGCGGCGCTGGAGAAGATCAACGCCGGGGTCTCGACCATCAACGAGCGCAATCTGGTGATTGCCTCGGCCTCCGAAGAGCAGGCCCAAGTGGCCCGTGAAGTGGACCGCAACCTGCTGAACATCCAGGACCTGTCGACCCAGACCGCTGCGGGCGCCAACCAGACCAGCGTCTCGAGCCAAGACCTGTCGCGCCTGGCGGTGTCGTTCAACGCCCTGGTGGCCAAGTTCAAACTCTAAGACAGCCCCCCGCCCGGGCCTGATCCCTTCAGGCCCGGCATCTGCCGGCGGCGCGCCTTAGCCGCCGGGCTCGCGGCGACGGTAGTCGCGGGCCGAGCAGTCGAACCGTGCCTTGAACACCCGACTGAAGTACGCCATGTCGCTGAAACCCCAGCGGTAGGCGATTTCGCTGATCTGCGCGCCAGCCAGGGCCGGCTCTCGCAGGTCGCGGGCACAGCGCTGCAACCGCGCCGCCAGCAGGTAGCGGCCGAAGGACGTCTGCTCCTGCTGGAACAGGCTGTTGGTGTAGCGCGAGCTGATGCCGAAATGGGCACTGACGCCCCCCAGGCTCAGGTCACTGTCGGCCAACCGCACCTGGATATGGTCCTTGATCCGAAACAGCAAGGCGGTGCGCCGCGACCCGGGCTGCACCTGGCCTTTGCCACGCTCGCACAAGGCCATGGCCAGCAGGTCCAGGCCCTGCTCGGCCAGGCGCAATTGCTGCGCCTCAGCCAGTTGCCCGTCAAGCCGGGAGAGGCCGGCGAAGAAGTCGAACACCAGCCGATCCAATGGGTTGTTCCGTGACAGGGGTAACGCGGTCAGGTACTCGATGTTACCCAGGCGCTGGTGCAGGCTGGCCCGGGGAATCTGCACCACGGTCTGGCGGAACGCCCCATCAAAGTGCAATTCATAGGGACGCCGGGTGTCGTAGATGGCAAAACCGCCCACATCCAGCAAGGCCTGGCGGTCCTCCTGCAACACTTGTGCACGGCCCTCATGGGCCAGGCTGAGCAGCACCCGTTCCTGGTCGCCGCGGGCAATGCGCCGAGCGTCGCGGACCACGCTCTGCTCCGACGCAGACACCTCCACCAGCGACAGGCCGCCCACTTCATGGGCGTGCAAATGACCATGGAACTGCTCGCGATTGGGGAAGTTGCAGTCGAGTTCGACAAAGGTGTTGCACACCACTTCCTGCCAGTAATCCAGGCGATGACGGGGCTCGACGCTGCGGGTATCAAACTGGGTGCTCATGTTGCTCGACCTGCTCGGCGGGGGCTTTCAGCGATTTTCGATGCAATTCCGGCACCAGCCCCAAGGCCTGAGCCCTAGCGGACAAGTATCGCTTCCTCTGGGTCCTAATGGCCCGGCAAACAAGCGCCTTAGGCTTTTGCTCACCGCAACCGCCTGAGTCCATCGCCATGCAAAAACCGTTGAAAGTCGCCTGTGTGCAAGCCGCTCCCGCCTTCCTCGACCTGGAAGCCGGGGTGCAGAAAACCATTGCCCTGATCGACGAGGCCGCCGCCAACGGCGCCCAGTTGATCGCCTTCCCGGAAACCTGGATCCCCGGCTACCCGTGGTTCCTCTGGCTCGACGCCCCGGCCTGGCACATGCCCCTGGTGCACCGTTATCACCAGAACTCCCTGGTACTGGACAGCCCCGAAGCCCGGCGCATCAGCGACGCGGCACGCCAGGCCGGTATCTACGTGGTACTGGGGCACAGTGAACGGGTCAACGGCAGCCTGTACATCGGCCAGTGGATCATCGACGACCAGGGCCAGACCGTGGGCGTGCGGCGCAAGCTCAAGGCCACCCATGTGGAACGCACCCTGTTCGGTGAAAGCGACGGCTCGTCCCTGCGCACCTTCGACACGCCCCTGGGGGTATTGGGCGCGCTGTGCTGCTGGGAACACCTGCAGCCGCTCTCCAAGTACGCCCTGTATGCCCAGAACGAGCAGATCCACGTTGCCGCCTGGCCCAGCTTCAGTGCCTACCGCCAAGCCACCCAGGCCCTGGGCCCTGAAGTGAACATCGCCGCCTCGCGGGTCTACGCCGTGGAAGGCCAGTGCTTTGTCTTGGCCCCTTGCGCCGTGGTCTCGCCGGCGATGATCGACCTGCTGTGCGACACCGAAGCCAAGCACAGCCTGCTCCAGGCCGGTGGTGGCCACGCACGGATCTTCGGCCCGGACGGCAGCGACCTGGCCACGCCCCTGGGGGAGCATGAAGAAGGCCTGCTGTACGCCACCCTCGACCCGGCGGCACTGATCTACGCCAAGGCCGCCGCCGACCCGGTGGGCCATTACTCGCGCCCGGACGTGACCCGACTGATGCTCAATCGCACCGCCAACAGCTGCCTGGTGGAATTCAGCCTGCCCAGCGCCACCCCGGCGCCGGAGCTGGAGGCGAGCCCGGGCGAACCGGCCCATACCAGCCCCCTCATCGGCGAGGTGTAACGTGGAATCCGCGATCCCTGAAGCCTTGCGCCAACCGCGCCGGCGTGACAGCGCCACCCCCGAGCAGTACCAGCCACCCTTCCCTGCCTGGACCGCACGTTTCGACCCGTTGATCGGCCAACTGGTGATGGCCTACTTCGGCGTACAACGACAAGGCGCCGTGGCCCTGAGCGACCTGGCGCCGATCACCGAGCGCTTCGCCGCCACCGCTGGCCCTGTGCATTGGGACGCCGCCCAGTGCGTCGACCCGCAGGGCTACAACACCTGCATCGCCATCGCCTACTGGGCCGATGTCGAGGCCTTTGACCAATGGCGCCAGACCTCGGGTTTTGCCCAATGGTGGCAGGCGCCGGAACGCGAGCATGGCGAGTTGGGCTGGTTCCTTGAAGTGGTGTGCCCCACGGCCGACCGCTTCGAAACGCTGTTTTCCTCCGTCGGGGTGCCGGAGGGCGTAGGCCATCTGGCCAGCCACCTGAGCGCACCGATTGTCGAACACGGTTACTGGGGCAGCGCCCGGGACCGCTTGCCCATCGCCCAGGTCGATGCCCTGGCCGGTGGCCTGGTAGCCGAAACGTCGCCCGAGCCGCTGCACGACAGCCCACGGCGGCGCGTGCGCGGCCGGGACAACCTGTGCCTGATCCGCTCGGGCCAGGACTGGAGCGCCACCACCGACCTGGAGCGGGCGCTGTACCTGGGGGACATCCAGCCAGTGCTGGAAACCGGCATGCACTTCCTGCGGGATCAGGGGGCCGAGATCGGCTGCCTGAATTGCCGCTTTATGCAGGTGCTGGACCCGCTCAATGGCGCACCGCTGGAGAAGACCTTCGGCCTCGCCTACTTCGACGAGCTGGGCAACCTGGAGCGCTGGGCAAAGACCCACCCGACCCATGTGGCGATCTTCGGCGGCTTCATGCGCTACGTGCAGGCCCTGAACTTCCAGGTCCAGTTGCGGCTGTACCACGAGGTCGCGGTGATCCCGCCCCAGGCGCAGTTTTTCGAGTACCTGAACTGCCACCCGAACAGCGGCCTGCTGGGTCGCTGAACACCCTACCGAGTCGCGCCTAGAAACCCGCTTGCCGCCGGCCCCTGCCGGCGGCTCACCCACGCCAGGATTTTCGCCATGCCCAGACTGTCGCGCACCCCGTCCCCCGCTGTTGCCCTGTGCTCCACCATTGCCCTGTGCCTCGCCGCGACGTCGGCCCAGGCCCTGGAAATCAGTGCCGGGGACTATGAACCGCTGCCGCCGGATGCCAATGCCCTGCTGCTGTACCTGCAACACGCGCAAAGCTCGGACTTCTACCAGAACGGCGACAAGGTCTCGGACCGCTTCAAGCTCAAGACCGATGTCAGCCTGCTGCGTTACATCCACGCCTTCAATGTCGGCGACAACGTCTCGGTGGAACCGCAGTTCATCCTGCCGTACGGCCACCTGCACGCGTCCGGCGACGCCAGCGCCCTGGGCCAGACCACCGGCGTGGGTGACCTGATCCTCGGGGTGCCGGTGAAGTGGACCCTGGGCACCGCGCACAAGGACGTGGTTTCCATCGCACCCTTTGTCTACCTGCCCACCGGCAGCTACGACCGTGACGACGCCCTGAACCTGGGGGAAAACCGTTGGCGCCTGTTGCTGCAAGCGGTGTACATCCACCACTTCGATGAGCATTGGGCCCTGGACACCGCGGCGGATGTGTCCTGGTTCAGCCACAACAACGACTTCGGCCCCGCCGGCGTGACCCAGAAGCAACAGGCGCGCTACGAATACCAGGCCCACCTGAGCTACAAATTCTCGCCCCAGACCCGGGTGGCGGTCGGCGTCGGCCGCATTGAAGGCGCGCAAAGCACGGTGGCCGGCGCCGACCAGGACGACCGCCTAGGCACCACCTACGTGCGCGGCATGCTGACCCAGATGCTCACGCCGTCGGTGCAGGTGCAGGTCGAGCTGGGCCGCGACATCCAGGTGGAACAGGGCTTCAAGGAACAGGCCCGGCTCAACCTGCGCCTGGCCAAACTGTTCTGACGGCCCCGCGCGCCCGGGTTTGGCCCGGGTGCGCCGATGCGCCTGCCACCCGGCGTCCTGCTCTTCTGTATGATGGCGGCCCCCGGCGCCCCCTGCTCGGGCCCGGCCCCGACCCGGATGGCATTTCAAGGAGCGTTGCATGGCTATGTTTGACCGGACTTCCCTGGCGGCACGGACCGCCCCCCGGTTCGCGTTCAACCTATTGACCCTGGCCCTGCTTGGCGCCACCCCCGAACTGCGGGCCGACACCCAGGAGCTGCCGGCCACCGCCGTGGTCGGCGACGACACCTCCACCAGCTACCGGGCCGAGAGCACCACGCTCAGCGGTTTCGGCGACGCGCCGCTGCTCGACACCCCGGCGTCCATCGCGGTGATCAACGACGCCCAGATCAAGGACCAGCAGGCACGCCTGCTCAGCGAGGTGCTGAAAAACGACGCCTCGGTGGGCGACAGCTATGCGCCGGTCGGTTACTACGAGAATTTCGTGGTCCGCGGTTTTTCCCTGAACGCCGCCAGCAGCTACAAGATCAACGGCCGGACCATCGCCGGCGAACAGAACGTGGCCCTGGAAAACAAGCAGCGGGTGGAACTGCTCAAGGGCTTGTCGGGCATGCAAAGCGGCATCAGCGAACCCGGCGGCCTGGTCAACTACGTGACCAAGCGCCCGGCCGAGGTGCGCTCGGTGACCCTGTCCACCGACGACCGCGGCAGCGGCTACCTGGCCACCGATGTCGGCGGCTGGTTCGGCGCCGAACAGCAACTGGGGCTGCGGGTCAACCTGGCCCACGAAGACCTGCATTCCTATGTGGAACACGCCAACGGCCAGCGGGACTTCGCCTCCATCGCCCTGGACTGGAACATCAGCCCCGACGCCCTGCTGCAACTGGACGCCGAGTACCAGGCCAAGGAGCAACGCTCGGTGCCGGGCTACCAATTGCTCGGCGGCAACGAACTGCCGCACCACGCCTCGCCGAAAAAACTCCTGGCCCACCAGAGCGGTTCCAAGCCGGTGAGCAGCGATGCACTGAACCTCAACGGCCTGTTCCAGTACCGCTTCAACGAACAGTGGCAAGGCAGCCTCAGCGCCGCCCGCAGCCAGGTGGTGATCGACGACTACAGCTCCTTTGCCTGGGGCGGCGGCGGTGCGCTGGGCAACAGCTTCAGCCCTGAAGGCAACTACGACATCTACGACTTCCGCAGCCCCGACGACACCCGGCGCAACGACGAACTCCAGGCCAGCCTCGACGGACGCTTCAGCACCGGTTCCCTGGAGCACCAGTTGACCCTGGGCACCAGCGCCTCGCGCCGGGTGGTGGACAAGCGCAAGGACGTCAACGAATGGCTCGGCAGCGGCAACATCTACAGCGAACCCGAGGACCTGGCCCGCTACAGCGGTGCCCTCAACCCTTCCCACCGGCGCCTGGACAGCCGCCAGTACGGGCTGTTCGCCAATGACCTGATCAGCTTCAACGAACAGTGGCAGACCCTGATCGGCGGCCGCGAAGTGCGCCTGGACGAGGAAGCCTTCGACGAACAAGGCCAGAGCGACCGCCACACCCAACGCTATGTGTTCCTGCCGCAAGCGGCGCTGATCTACAAGCCGCTGGCCAACCTGTCGCTCTACACCCGCTACAGCAAGGGCCTGTCCCTGGGCGGCACGGCGCCGTGGTTTGCCAGCAACCCGGGGCAGATGCTTGCGCCCACGGTATCGCGGCAGATCGAGGCCGGGGTCAAGTACGACTGGTAACGCCTGAGCCTGGCTGCCGCACTGTTCCAGATGCGCCAGGCCAACCAGTACGCTAGGCCCGATGACGCCGGGGTCTTCACTTACGTGCAGCAAGGCGAGCAGAAAAACACCGGGCTGGAGCTCTCGGCCAACGGCTGGGCGACCCAGCGCCTGCAGGTCTCGGCCAGCGTCGCGGCGATCCGTGCCCGGGTCAGCGGCAGCGGCACCGCGGCCTATGAAGGCCACCAGGCGCTCAACGTGCCCAAGCTGCGGGCCAGCCTCTACGGCGACTACGCCCTGCCCGGCTTCGACGGCCTGGCCTTGCTCGGCGGGGTGCAATACAGCGGCCGCAAATACGCCAACCGCCAGGGCGAGGTGCAGACCGGCGCCTACGCCATCTTCAATGTGGGCAGCCGCTACAGCACACGAATCGAGGGCTACGACACGGTGTTCCGGCTGACCGTGGACAACCTGTTCGACAAGCGTTACTGGCGGGACGTGGGCGAGTACTTGGGCGATGGCTACCTGTTCCAGGGCGCACCGTTGAGCGCACGCCTGAGCGCCACCATCGACTTCTGACTAGCGGGGTTCGACGCGCACCTCGCAACATCCAGTGACACGCCCGCACCAACAAAGTGCGGGCAGCTATCAAGTTCTGCGTATCGCGGCCGTTACAAACCTGTACCCCCTACAGAAATGGACGCACTGAAATGGATATTAGAACCACGGGCCAGTACCGAGTTTCCATGGAATCCCTGGTAGCCCCGTCTTCCAAGACCACCATCAACCAGCCTTCCAACGCCCTAAGCACCAAGCTCGCGGACGCCGCTATCCAGCAGGCCGCCATGGAAGTCATCGAGCAAGTGGTGCCCAACACCGACACCCGCGAAGTCAAGGAACCCTCGGCCGAGTACGAGGAAAAACAAGCCAACCTGGAGCTGGTCAACAGCCGCCTCAAGACCTTGTTCGACAACTTCAAGACCACCCTCAAAGACA
The DNA here is from genome assembly GCF_023241665.1 of Pseudomonas morbosilactucae. Taxonomy (NCBI): domain Bacteria; kingdom Pseudomonadati; phylum Pseudomonadota; class Gammaproteobacteria; order Pseudomonadales; family Pseudomonadaceae; genus Pseudomonas; species Pseudomonas morbosilactucae. Next base: position 44,462 of record NZ_JALQCX010000002.1, read on the forward strand.
CCAACCCCGACCTGGCCAGCAAGGATTTCGGCTTCAGCGTCGACGCCAAGGGCGAACTGGTGGTGCTCGACCCTACCGGCAACCTGAGCGCCAAGGACACTGAACAGCTCACCGCTTTGCTCAACAGCGATGAAGCCCTCAAGGATGTGTCCCAGCAGTTCGTGGAAGCGGCGATCGACTTCGTGAAAATCGACGCCAAGGAAGTCAACAGCCTCAATCGCCAGTACTTCCTGACCCAGGAAAACTTCGCCAGCACCATTAACCTGGCGACCTTGAACCTCGACGAAAACGCCAAGGGTTCCAAGGAAGGCAAGTTCTCCCAGCAGCTGCTGAGCAAGGGCGAGTGGGCACCGCTGATCCGCGAAAAAGTCTGACCGCAGCCCCTACGCGACTCCAGGACCAGCGCCCGCTGGGGCCTGGAGTGCGCTGTGTGACCGTCCCCTAGCAGCCCCCGACGCCCGGGCCTGCATCGAGCAACACCTTAAGCACATCTGGCACGCCTCTCCCCCTTCCGCGCTGAACCGCCCCGGCTAACGCGCCAGGTGGGCGTCGATCAGCGGCGCGATGTCATCGGCCAGCGTGCAACCCAGATCATGATCGCCGCCGGCCAGCACCCGCAGCTCAGCCCGTGGCAACAGGGCCGCCAGACGCTGACCCGCCGCCACCGGGCTGAGGGGGTCGGCGTCGCCCCAGAGCAACAGGCTCGGTGCCTGCACGCTGCCCAGGCGGTCGCTGAGGTCGACCTGATAATCGGCGAACCAGTGAGGCAGCGCCGGGTAGCCGGCGCGATAGCCCTCCCGCCAGTCCTCGGCGGCCAGATCGCTCATATCCAGGCCGCCCGAGGTCACCGTCAGCACCAGGTGCGTCACCCACTGCGGCCGCTGCAAGGCCGCCAACAACGCGATCACCCCGCCCATGGACTGACCGATCAATGCCGTCGGCCGATCAATCTGCGCCACCACCCGCGCCACCAGGTCATCGATACCGTTCACTGCTGCCTCCGCCGGCACCGAGCCGAACCCCGGCCAGCCGACGTGCACGCGTTCCGCAGGGTGTGCAAGGCGCTGGGCCACCGGCTCCCAGAAGTGGGTATTACCCGAGGCTCCCGGGAGGAACAGCAGTTGTTTTGGCATGGGATTCATCCGATCAATCGCGGCAAGGGGCCGCCCCCGATGCTGGCTGACAGGCTGCGGGCTCACCAACTCCCCGAAGACCCGCCGCCACCGCTGGAGCCGCCGCCCCCGGAAGAGCTGCTGGAGCTCGAACTGGAACTCGAGCCCGAGCTGGACCCTGAGCTTGAGGAATCATCCGAGCCGGAGCCGGAGGAGCCTTTGCCCATCAGGAAGATGAAGAACGCGACAATGGAGCAGAACGGCAGGACCACCACCCAAGCCATCGCGCCGTTGCGTAACATGCTCAAGAAGCCCAGCACCAGGTACACCCCGAGCAGGATCCACAGGCGAATGAAAAAGCTGGCACGGTCGTTTTCGTAGGTGTTGCGCATGATCCGATACAACAACCAGTACCCGCCGATCAGCATCAGCCCGGCCAGCGGCAGCACCAGGCCGTAGATAAAGGACACGCCGCCCACAAAGTGATTGATCAGGGTCAGCACGCCGATGTAGGCCAGCAAGCCGAGCACGGCGAAGAACAGTTTGGGCGCCTGCCACAGACCGGCAAAGGTGGCGCCGCCCACCAGCATGCACACCGGCACCAGCAGCAACAGCGCCGGCCAGTCCTTGCCCCCCACCAGCAGCACCGACCCGACAGTCATCGCCAACACCGCGAACAGGGCCCAGCGCCAGGACAATTTGCCCGCCGCCAGCAACGGCCCGGCAATAGCGCCAAGGACAATCGCCAGGATCACCGCATACAGGGTCTTCGGCAAGGGCTCGGGGGCCACCTCGGGCAACTCGCCGCCCTCCACCAGCAACACCAAGGCGTTGACCGCCAGTTCGATGCCGCCGGCAAAGTCGCCCTGGCGGAACGCGGGGGTCATGTGTTCACGGATGATTCGGTCGGCCAGCAGGTCGGTGACCACCCCTTCGAGGCCGTAACCGACTTCGATGCGCATCTTGCGATCATCCTTGGCCACCAACAGCAACACGCCGTCGTTGATGTCCTTGCGCCCCAGTTGCCAGGCGCGGAACAGGGTATTGGCGTAATCCTCGATGCTCTGCCCATCGGTGCTGGACACCAGCATCACGGCGACCTGCGCGCCCTTGCGTTGTTCCAGGGCGGCGAGCTGCTGGGACAGACGCTCGCGGGTGGCGGCATCCAGGGTCTGGGTCAGGTCGATGACCCGCTGGTTCAACGGCACATTGGCCAAGCCCAGGGGCGGCGCGGTGTCCGCCAGGGCCAAGGTCGCGGTGAGCCACGCACCGAGAAAAACCGCCAGCCACCCTAAACGGGAGTGCCGTAGAAAAAGCGCCATCATGAGCCTGTTACCTGAGCTGATCATCCTGAAGGCGCGGACTTTAGCCTATCCGCGCACGTGCCTGCGAACAGATTCGGTCGCGGCCGGAGAGTTCCCCGAACACCGGCCACGCACCACCTCAAGTCGTCCGATAACCAGCCGATAGCCTGCCAGTGGCCGCTGCCGAACCCGGTCCTCCTTCATCTGCCCACAGAACAAAAAAGGCCATCGCATGTTTCTTCGCCAACTGAATATCGCCCCACGCGCCGCCCTGGGTTTCGCTTTGATTGCGGTGTTGGTGGCCCTGCTGGGGGTGTTTGCCCTGGGCCAGATGTCGAGCATCCGCGACAGCGAGATCGCCGTGGAAAACCAATGGTTGCCGAGCATTCGTGGCGGTGACGAAATCCGCGAGCTGATGCTGCGCATTCGCACCATCTCCCTGCGCATGGCTCTGGATCAGGACCCGAAGAACGTTCCTCAGTACCGCAGCCAGATGGACACCCGGGACAAAGAGCTGAGCGAGAAAATCAGCGCCTACGAGCGCCTGGTCACCACCCCCGAGGCCCGGGCCTTGTATGAGCAGTTCAAGACCACCTTCGCCGCTTACCGTCAGGGCATCGCCCAGTCCTTCACCCTGGCCGACCAGGGCAAGCGCGACGAGTTGAGCAAACTGCTGCTGGTGGACATGAAGACCGTGGTCGACGGCTCGGGCAAGCAACTGGGCGACCTGGCCCAACTGTTCGCCCAGCAAGTGGCCGCCGAGAGTCAGAAATCCGCCGAGCACTATGCCCGCTCGCGGACCATCGTCAGCCTGTTTATCGCCCTCGCGGCCCTGGCCACAGTGGCCCTGGCCATGCTCCTGACCCGCAGCATCGTGCGCCCCCTGGGCCAGGCCGTGGAAGCCGCGGAAAGCGTGGCCAAGGGCGACCTGACCCAACCCATCGATACCCACGGCCAGGACGAAGTCAGCCGCTTGCTCAAGGCCCTGGCCAGCATGCAGCAGACCCTGCGCGACACGCTGCAGGGCATCAGCGGTTCCGCCAGCCAACTGGCCAGCGCCGCCGAGGAATTGAACGCGGTGACCCTGGACAGCAGCCAGGGCCTGCAACAGCAAAACAATGAAATCGAACAGGCGGCTACGGCGGTCAACCAGATGACCAGCGCCGTGGAAGAAGTGGCGCGCAACGCCGTGTCCACCTCCGATGCCACCCGTCAGTCCAGCGCCTCGGCCCAGGCCGGCCAGGAGCGGGTCAGCGAAACCGTGGACGCCATCGGTGCCCTGGCCGGTGACGTGCGTCACACCGGCGAACTGGTGCAGTCCCTGGCCAACCAGTCCCAAGACATCGGCAAAGTGCTGGAGGTAATCCGCGCCATCGCCGAGCAGACCAACCTGCTGGCCCTCAACGCCGCCATCGAAGCCGCCCGCGCAGGGGAAAGCGGCCGCGGCTTTGCCGTGGTTGCCGACGAAGTACGGGCCCTGGCCCATCGCACCCAGCAGTCCACCCAGGAAATCGAACAGATGGTCCAGGGCATGCGCGACGGCTCGACCCAGGCCCTGGACTCGATGCAGGCCAGCTCCAACCGCACCGCGCAGACCTTGCAACTGGCGGAGCGGGCTGGTGAAGCGCTGCAGACCATCACCGCCTCGGTGCATGAAATCCACGAGCGCAACCTGGTGATCGCCAGCGCCGCCGAGGAGCAAGCCCAAGTGGCCCGCGAGGTGGATCGCAACCTGGTGAACATCCGCGACCTGTCGGTGCGTTCGTCCGCCGGGGCCAGCCAGACCAGCGCTTCCAGCCACGAACTGGCGCAGCTGGCCAACTCCCTGAACGCCATGGTGGGCCGCTTCCGCGTCTGATTCCGTGGCATAAAGGCGGGACGCGGAGCGCCCCGGTCGGCATTCCCACGGCGACCGTGGGAACGAGAGGCGGTCTACAGGCGCTCGCGCAGGAACTCGATCAGGGCCTGCACCGGCCGCGATCCCTGGCGGTGCTGGGGGTAGACCGCCGAGAGCGTCAACGGCTCGGGGGCAAAGTCTTCCAGCACCGGCACCAACCGCCCGTCCTGCAACGCCTCGCCGACAATAAAGGTCGGCAGGTAGGTGATGCCCAGCCCGGCAATCGCCGCGTCTTTCAACACCTCGCCGTTATTCACCCGCATGCGCCCGCTGACATTGATCGGCACGGGCTTGCCCTTGACCTGAAAGCGCCATTGCACCTGCCGCCCGTGGCCGTAAGGCAGGCAGTCGTGACTGCTCACTTCCTCGGGCAACTGGGGCACGCCGCGCCGGGCCAGGTAATCAGGGCTGGCGCAGTACACCCGCTGGATACTGGCGATGCGCCGGGCAATCAGGGTCGAATCCTCCAGCACGCCGATACGCAGTACCAAGTCGTAGCCTTCGCTGATCAGGTCCACCGGGCGGTCGCTCAGGTCCACTTCCACCGAGACCTGCGGGTAGCGCTGCAGAAACTGCGGCAGCAGGCAGCCCAGGTGCGCCAGGGCAAACGACAGCGGCGCGCTCAAGCGAAGGGTGCCCCGGGGTTCGCTGTTCTGCCCGGCGATGCCCTGCTCCACCTGCTCCACTTCGCTCAGCAGGCGCAAGGCCGACTCGTAGTAGCTCTGCCCCAGGGGCGTGACGTCCAGACGCCGGGTCGAGCGATTGAGCAACCGCACGCCCAGGCGCTCTTCGAGCTGGATCAGGCGGCGGCTGACAAACTGCTTGGACAACCCCAGTTGATCGGCCGCGTGGGTAAAACTGCCGGACTCCATCACCTGGCAAAAAATGCGCATGTCTTCAAACGGGTTCATTGTCACACCTCAGTTGACAGTCAAACGCTTTATAGCGGCTTTTTCTCATTTAGGCACCAGATTAATCTGAGCACAGGTTGCAGCTGAGGCCGCTAAGCCACAGCGCAACCCATTGAATTCGAAACTAAAAACTCAATTAATCGAAAAGGATCGCCACCATGAACCCAGTGCAAAAAGTTGTCGCCGCCAGCCTCCTCGCCCTCTCCGTGAACAGCGCCTTCGCTGCCGGCAGCCCAGGCGTGGAACAGCAGACCCAAGCCTTCCTCAACGCCCTGGCTGCGGGCGGCGGTCAACCCCTGGAGCAACTGAGCCCGAAAGACGCCCGTGCGGTGCTGACCGGCGCCCAGGCCTCGGTCAAGGTCGACCTTTCGGGGGTGGACGTCAGCGAGCGCAACATCCAGGTGGCCGGCCAAAACGTGCAACTGACCCTGGTGCGTCCGGCCAAGGTCAAGGGTGAGCTGCCGGTGTTCATGTTCTTCCACGGTGGCGGCTGGGTGCTGGGCGACTACCCGACCCACGCCCGCTTGATCCGCGACCTGGTGGTGGGTTCCGGCGCGGTGGCGGTCTACGTCAACTACACGCCATCGCCGGAAGCCCACTACCCCACCGCGATCAACCAGGCCTACGCCGCGACCCGCTGGGTGGCCGAGCACGGCAAGGAGATCGGCGTCGATGGCCAGCGCCTGGCCGTGGCCGGCAACAGCGTCGGCGGCAACATGGCGGCGGTGGTGGCGCTGATGGCCAAGGAACAGAAAACCCCGGCCCTGCGTTTCCAACTGTTGTTGTGGCCGGTGACCAATGCCCGGTTCGATACCCCGTCCTACCAGCAATTCGCCGAGGGGCATTTCCTCACCAAGGGCATGATGAATTGGTTCTGGGACAGCTACACCACTGACGCCCAGCAACGCGCCGAGGTCCACGCCTCGCCCCTGCAAGCCAGCGTCGAACAGCTGCGCGGCCTGCCGCCGGCCCTGGTGCAGACCGCCGAGTTCGATGCGTTGCGCGATGAAGGCGAAGCCTATGCCCGCAAGCTCGACAGCGCTGGCGTGGCAGTCACCGCCGTACGCTACAACGGCATGATTCACGATTTCGGCCTGCTCAACCCGCTCAACGGCATCCCGGAAGTCCAGGCCGCCATGCGCCAAGCCGCCGCCGAGCTGAAGACCCACCTCAACTGATAATCTCCACTGACCGTACAGCCGACCTTCGGGTCGGCTGTACCGCGTCTTGCCCCTTTCCCTGCGCCAGGAACTGCCATGAACCTTGTCACCCAACACCCGCTGCTGTGGAGTGCCGTTCTGTTGCTGGTGGACGTGCTGCTCTGGCACCTGGCGCCCTTCCCTCAGCGCCTGACCCGAGTCGGCCTGCGCCTGGTGCTGTTCCTCAGCTACAGCGCGTTGATCATCAACGCCGGCATCAGCCCGCTGCAGGCCCAAGTCTTTGCCGACGATAACGTGCTGCAACTGGGGGCCACGGCCCTGGCCATCATCTGGTGGGTGTACGCCGCCAGGGTACTGACCGAACTGATCGGCCTGATCCTGATGCGGCGCATCGGTCACAGCGGGCGGCTGCTACAGGACGTGATCGGCGCCCTGGTGTTCCTTGCCGCAGTGGTGGCCGCCGCCGGCTACGTCATGGAGCTGCCGGTCAAAGGCCTGCTCGCCACTTCCGGAGCCATGGCGATCATTGTCGGCCTGGCCTTGCAAAGCACTCTGAGCGACGTGTTCTCGGGGATCGTGCTGAACACCACCAAGCCCTATCAGGTGGACGATTGGGTGCTGATCGACGGTGTCGAAGGCAAGGTCCTGGACATCGACTGGCGCGCTACCCACCTGCTGACCAGCGCTGGCACCACGGCGGTGATTCCCAACTCAGTGGCGGCCAAGGCCAAGCTGGTCAACCTCAGCCGGCCGAGCAACATGCACGGCGTGTCCATCAGCATCCAAGTGCCCAACCACATCCGTCCACAGCGGGTGCTGGATGCCCTGGAGCGCGCCCTGCAAGGCAGCAACAGCCTGCTGCTCAACCCGGCGCCCAAGGTGGTGCTCAAGGAGGCCGGCGAGAGCCTGTCGGAATACGTGGCCAGCGGCTTTATCGCCGAACTGGGGCAGAAGAGCCAGGTGCGCAACCAACTGTTCGACCTGGCCCATCGGCACCTGGAGGCGGCCGGGATTTCCCGCCAGCCCGAGGGCTACAACGAGCCGATTTCCCGGGCCAGGGCCTTGCTCGACGAGGTGAAGATCTTCCGCACCCTGGACAACCCGGAACGGGAGCAACTGGCCCAGGCCATGACCCCCATTCAGTACGCCGCGGGTGAGGTGATCCTCGACCTGGACGAAGTGCCCGACAGCCTGCTGCTGATCGCCACTGGCGTGGTCAGCGCCAGCGTGCCCGAAGGCAACCGCATGCTCGAAGCCGGGCGCATGGGCCCCAGTGAAGTGATGGGCGAACAGAGCATCCTCGCCGACACCCCGTCCCAGGCGCGCTTTACCGCCCTGACCTCGTGCATCGTCTACCGCCTGGACAAGACCCTGACCCGGGGTTGCATGGCCCAGCGCACAGAAATCAGCCGCGCCCTGAACAAGCTCCAAGCCGTGCGCCAGCAAAGCAGCCGCTCGGTGCTGCTGGGCAAACCCGTGGACATCCGCAAAGGCGGTTTTCTCAGCTGGCTGCAAAAGCGCTGACCCGCCTCCCCTGCCCGATCGTTCCCACGCTCTGCGTGGGCCTGCAGCACCCGACTCTCCGTGTCACTGTGTTCGCCCAATAAACAAGGCCCGCGCGAGGCGGGCCTTGTTTGGAACGGGGCGGCTTACTTGGCGGTCAGCGCCGAGTAGCTGTTCATCAGGTTGCGGTAGTTGGGAATGCGCTGGGACAGCAGGTTGCCCAGGCCTTCGATGTCGTTGCGCCAGTCGCGGTGCAGCTCACAGGCGACCGAGAACCAGTTCATCATCTGCGCGCCGGCTTCGGTCATGCGCACCCATGCAGCTTGCTGCACGGTTTCGTTGAAGGTGCCGGACGCATCGGTCACCACAAACACGTCATAACCTTCTGCCAGCGCCGACAGGGTCGGGAACGCTACGCAGACGTCAGTCACTACACCGGCAATGATCAGTTGCTTGCGGCCGGTGGCCTTGATCGCCTTGACGAAGTCTTCGTTGTCCCAGGCATTGATCTGGCCAGGACGTGGAATGTACGGCGCGTCCGGGAAGATTTCTTTCAGCTCGGGAACGATCGGGCCGTTGGGGCCTTGCTCGAAGCTGGTGGTGAGGATGGTCGGCAAGTTGAAGAACTTCGCCAGGTCGGCCAGGGCCAGGACGTTGTTCTTGAACTCGTTGGGGGAGAAGTCCTGCACCAGCGAGATCAGGCCAGTCTGGTGATCCACCAGCAGCACCACGGCGTCATCTTTGTTCAGACGTTTGTATTCTTTGCTCATGGGGGTAGCTCCTTTTAGAGGGATGCAGCGCAAGGCGTCGGCACCAGGGCCGACGCGTAAAAAATCGGCCAATCAGAAGGCAAAGCAGGAACAGCCGAAGGCGCCCCAGAACCCCTGGAAGTCGCTGACCGGCACCGACGACAGTCGGGCCCGCTCATGGCTGTGGGAGTGCACCGCGCAAGGGCCGCTGCACTGGTGCACCTGGGCCTGCAACGGTGAGGTCGGACGCCAGTGCCCGGGCACCTTGACCACCGGCGACCAGTCCGGCAGCACCGGCACGCTAGGCGGTGCCAAGGTGTCGAAATCGCCGGCGCCGTAGACCACCTTGCCGCCGACCACGGTCAGTACTGATTCGATCCACTTGATGGCTTCTTCGTCGACGCTGAAGAAGTCCGCCGACAGGGCTGCCACGTCCGCCAATTGGCCGACCTTGATCTGGCCCTTTTTGCCCTGCTCCGACGAGAACCAGGCGCTGCCGTGGGTGAAGAGTTCCAGGGCCGTCAGGCGCGGCAAGCCTTCGGCGTGCAACTCCAGGCCGCCGACGGTGCGCCCGCTGACCATCCAGTACAGGGAGGTCCAGGGGTTGTAGCTGGACACCCGAGTGGCGTCGGTGCCCGCGCCCACCGGCACGCCTTCGGCCAGCATACGTTTGATCGGCGGTGTGGCTTCGGCAGCCTTGGCGCCGTAGCGCTCGACGAAATACTCGCCTTGGAACGCCATGCGGTCCTGGATCGCAATACCACCACCGAGGGCACGAACCCGCTCGATATTTTTCGGGGTGATGGTTTCAGCGTGATCGAAGAACCACGGCAGGCCATTGAAGGGGATGTCGCGGTTGACCTTTTCGAACACGTCGAGCATGCGCGAGATGGATTCGTCGTAGGTGGCGTGCAGACGGAACGGCCAACGCTGCTCCACCAGGTGACGCACCACCGGCTCCAGCTCCTGCTCCATGGTCAGCGGCAGGTCCGGGCGCGGTTCGAGGAAGTCTTCGAAGTCCGCCGCCGAGAACACCAGCATCTCGCCGGCACCGTTGTGCCGCAGGTAGTCGTCGCCCTGGTGCAGCTTGACGCTGCCGGTCCAGTTCTTGAAGTCGCTGAGCTCTTCCTTGGGCTTCTGGGTGAACAGGTTGTAGGCGATACGCACCGTCAACTGCTCCTCCTTGGCCAGTTGCTCGATTACCGCGTAGTCGTCGGGGTAATTCTGGAAACCGCCGCCGGCGTCGATGGCGCTGGTCAGGCCCAGGCGGTTGAGTTCACGCATGAACTGGCGGGTCGAGTTGACCTGGTATTCCAGGGGCAGCTTGGGCCCCTTGGCCAGGGTCGAGTAAAGGATCATCGCGTTGGGCCGCGCCACCAGCATCCCGGTGGGGTTGCCGTTGCTGTCACGGACAATCTCGCCGCCCGGCGGGTTCGGCGTGTCGCGGGTGTAGCCGGCCACGCGCAGGGCCGCGCGGTTGAGCAAGGCACGGTCGTACAGGTGCAGGATAAATACCGGAGTGTCCGGCGCCGCCTGGTTCAGTTCCTCCAGGGTCGGCATGCGCTTTTCAGCGAACTGGAATTCGTTCCAGCCGCCCACCACCCGCACCCATTGCGGGGTTGGGGTGCGGTCAGCCTGGTCCTTGAGCATGCGCAAGGCATCGGCCAGGGACGGCACGCCTTCCCAGCGCAGTTCCAAGTTGTAGTTGAGGCCGCCCCGGATCAGGTGCAGGTGGGAGTCGTTGAGGCCCGGGATCACCGTGCGGCCCTTGAGGTCGATGACCTGGGTGCCGCTGCCGCGCAAAGCCATGGCCTCGGCGTCGGTGCCCACGGCGACAAAACGCCCGCCGCTGATGGCGACGGCACTGGCCCGGGGGTTTTCCCGGTCCACGGTGTGGAACTGGCCATTGAACAGAATCAGATCGGCGTTCATCGGATTTCCTTGTAGGGATGAAGAGGCAAAAGACAGCCGCGGCCAGAACGCCGCTGCCGCGCTGAGCAACGAGCCGGCAGCCAGCAATTGGCGGCGCAGCGGGTCGCTGGGGTCATCCTTATTGGCCATGTTCGGCCTCCAGGTGTTCATGGGCGGCAGAGGCTTGCAGCCACGGCGCGAACAACCGGGTGGCGCCGGCATCAGCAGGTACACCACCAGCAGGACGATGGTCAGGGTCACCAGAAAGGTGCTCACCAGGTAGTTGGAGAGGAACGGATGCAAATGCAGCACCGGGCCCCAAAGCAGCGGAATCAGCAAGGTCAGCGGCAGGATCACGCACAGGGTCACCACCGCCTGTTTCCAGCGCGGCGGCGGGGTTGCGGCGTCGGCCAGGGGGGCGAACCAGAACTCCTTGAGCGGGGCGATTTCGGTCTGGTCGCCGTCGGCCAGCATCGGCTCGGCTTCGCTAATCAGTTCCTGGCGCTCAGGCGAGTCGAGCCACTGCTGCATGTCGGCGGTGGACGCAAAGCGCAGCACGCAGGTGAACAGCGCCAGGCCGCCCTGCTTGCCGCGTACCACATCCACCCCCAGGTGCCCCCGCCACTGCCCCGCCACCCGCACGATGCGCCGCAGCCAGGCTTCATAGGCGGTCTCTTGCCCGGTCTTGATCCGGTGCTTGACCACCAGGGTCACCACTTCACTGTTGTTCTGGGTGTCAGGCATGACGCAGCACTCCGGGCAAACGTGAACTGACGGCCAGGCGCCCTGGCCCGGTCAACAGCAAGGTGCTGAACAGGATCAACAGCAGCCAGGCGAACTGGCCCTGCTCCAGGCTCCATTCCGGGTGGACCCAGAACACCGCCACCGCCAGCAGAAAGAGAATAGGCACGCAGGCCAGGCGCACAAAAATTCCGACGAGTATCAGCAAGGGGCACAGCACCTCGGCGAAAATCGCCAGGCACAGGGTCAATTGGGCCCCCAGGTGCAAGGGGTCCTCGATGCGCTGCAACTCGCTGCTGAAGTGCAGCAGCTTGGGCAAGCCATGGACCCAAAGCAGGAACAGCGCCGCGCTGACCCGCAGAAACAACAGGCCAACGTCCTGGGCCCGCTCTTCCCCTGTTGCCACCATGAAGGCCCCTCCTTTCACTGCGTCGGTGTGATCAATGGCATGCAGTGTGCGATGGGCCGTCACGGAAAAATTGCATGTACGTGCTCTCTTTCACCCCGGCGCAAGCCCGGGCTAGAGGTCCGCGGCCTGGGCCATGTGCTCGGCGATGCGCCCGCGTAGCCAACGCTCCGCCGGGTCGTTGTCGTGCACCCCGCTCCAGACCATGGACAGCTCCGCCGCGTCGATGGGAAACGGTGGGTCTTCCGCGCGCAGGGCGCTGCCTTCGGTCAGCGCGCAAGCGGCGTAGTCGGGCACCGTGGCGATCATTTCGCTGCCGGCCAGCAAGGCCCGCAGGCCACTGAACTGCGGCACCGCCAGCACCACCCGGCGGGCGCGGCCGAGGCGCGCCAGGTCGAGGTCGATATTGCCGCTCAGGTCACCGGAGAACGACACCATGGCGTGGGGCCGTGCGCAGTACTCATCCAGGCTCAGCGGCTCGGGACGGGCGTCGCCACGCAGCACCTTGCAGGGGATGTCCCGCAGTTTCTTGCGCTTGGCATTGGCCGGCAGGTCGGTGGTGTAGCTCACGCCCACGGAGATTTCGCCGCTGCCCAGCAACGACGGCATCAACAGGAAATTGGCCCGACGGACCACCACCACGATCCCCGGCGCCTCTTCCCGCAGGCGGCTGAGCAGGGCCGGAAACAAGCCGAACTCGGCGTCGTCGGACAGGCCGATGCGAAACACCGCGCAACTGCTGGAAGGGTCGAATTCCTTGGCCCGGCTGACCGCGCCGGAGATGGTGTCCAGGGCCGGTTGCAACTCGCCGAGGATCACCAGGGCCCGGGCCGTGGGTTCCATGCCGCGGCCACTGCGGACAAACAGCGGGTCGTCGAACAGGTCCCGTAGTCGGCCCAGGGCAGCGCTCACCGCCGGCTGGCCCATAAACAGCTTTTCCGCGACCCGGGTCAGGTTCTTTTCGAACATCAGGGCCTCGAAAATCACCAGCAGGTTGAGGTCGACGCGGCGCAGGTCATTGCGATTCATAAGCGGGGTCCTGGGGCACAAGCACGGGCCCTCAGCTAAGCACAGGCAGCGCCACTAGGCCTTGGACGCCTGTGCTGTCTTGTACCCCGCCGGCTCAGCTGGTGCGACCTTGGTCGGCGCAGCGCACCAGCATGCTGCGCTGGCGATAGGCCGCCTCGGCCACCAGGGCTTCCACCTCGTCCTCGGACGCGCCTTCGTGCTGGTTGCGACTGAGCACCTGATAGCTGCCGCCACACAGGTTCAAGGCCTCGGCCCGACACCCTTGCCAACTGCCGAACAGCCCAGGGCACTCGATCTGCTGGGCTGCCGACTGGTCCACTAACAGCGCCGGCCGGGAACTGGCACAGCCACCCAGCGAGGTCAGCAACAGGGCTGCGACAAGGGCACGGAACACAGGAAAAACCGCAGGTTGGGCGTACATGGCAAGGCTCCAAAACAGGAATGACGCCATGTTCCCCGAGGCCCTGGAATGGCGGAAATCAATCCCGTCGATAACCACCATCGCCCAACCCTGGAGCCGGTTTGCGCAAATCGAATTAACAACGATTAACTCGTCAGCCAGGCGTGGCCGAACCAAGAATGCAGGGGTGTGCAGTGCAGGTTCGCCCCTGATGGGGAGCCGGTTTGCGAACCCGGCGAGCGTTCCGGTACGGACGCTCCCAACGACCACGGATACCTGTCATGGCCCGACTTCAGATACAGGCCCTAGGCGTCGATGACGCCGAGCCACGCCGCGCCAGCGCCACCACCGGCGGCCTGTGCGCCCGCCGCGAGCGCCTGGTCAAGCAACTGATCCTCGCTCACCTCGGGGAAAGCCTCGAAGTCAGCGAGCTGGCCCGGGCCTGCGCCCTGTCGCGCAGCCACTTCTCGCGGGCTTTCAAATGCACCACCGGCCTGTCGCCCCAGGAATGGATCCGCCGCCAGCGCATCGCCCGCGCCAAGGAGCTGATCACCCATTCAGACCTGAGCCTGACCCGCATCAGCCTGGAATGCGGCTTCTGTGACCAGGCGCACTTCTGCCACATCTTCACCCGTAGCGAAGGGGTCAACCCCATGACCTGGCGCAACCAGCAACTGCGCGCTGCCCAACCTCGCCTGTCGTCCCTGGGTGAAACCGCCTCGCGCCAAGGCACCCTATCCAACGTCGCGCCCAAGCTCGCGCCCAGCATGACCCACAGCGCCCTCTGACACCCGACAACGGCGCAGGCCACGGGCCAGCGCCGCGCCCCCCTTACGCCCGGATAAACGCCAACAGATCAGCGTTCAGACGTTCCTTGTGGGTGTCGGTCAGGCCGTGGGGCGCGCCCGGGTACACCAGCAGCTTCGCGCCCTTGACCAGCTTGGCCGAGGCGATCCCGGAGGTTTCGATCGGCACAATCTGGTCGTCGTCGCCATGCACCACCAGGGTCGGCACGTCGAACTTGAGCAAGTCCTCGGTGAAGTCCGTGGTCGAGAAAGCGGCGATGCAGTCGTAGGCGTTCTTGTGCCCGGCCAGCATGCCCTGGGTCCAGAACCAGTCGATCATGCCCTGGGAAACCTTGGCCCCCGGCCGGTTGAAGCCGAAGAACGGCCCGCTGGCGACGTCTTTGTACAACTGGGATCGGTCCGCCAGGGAGGCTTCGCGCATGCCGTCGAACACCGACATCGGCACGCCGGCCGGGTTGGCCGGGGTTTGCAGCATCAACGGCGGCACCGAGGAAATCAGCCCGGCCTTGGCCACCCGCGAAGAACCGTGGCGGCCGATGTAGCGCGCCACTTCGCCACCGCCGGTGGAGAAGCCCAGCAACACCGCGTCGCGCAGGTCCAGCAACTCGATCAGTTGGGCCAGGTCGTCGGCATAGGTGTCCATGTCATTGCCGTCCCACGGCTGGCTGGAACGGCCGTGGCCGCGTCGATCGTGGGCAATGACCCGGTAGCCATTGGACGCCAGGAACAGCATCTGCGACTCCCAGCTGTCGGCGTTCAGCGGCCAGCCATGGCTGAACACGACCGGTTGGCCGCTGCCCCAATCCTTGTAATAGATCTCGGTGCCGTCGCGGGTGGTGAAGGTGCTCATGAGGGGGTGACTCCTGGTGGGTGGGATTGCAGGGTGAAAACAGGCCAACGCTCAGCGCCTCAGGGTTTGGGCCAGGTGCAGGGCAAAGCGTTCGCCGAGGTAGGCAGCGGTGCGACGGTCGGCACGGATCAGCGCCGACTCGGCGGCACGGTCCAGGGACGACTGGGCTTGGGCGCCCAAGGAGCCGCCCAGGCGATTGAGCGGCGTGCCATCGGCGTCGGCCGCCCCCGGCAACAGGCCCAGGCTGACCCAGAGCATGCCGTGCTGGGCGGCAAACAGCGCCAGTTGGGCCAGGGCCTGGCCGGGGTCGGCGCACAGCAGGTCGGCATGGCTGAAACCGGCAGCCGGCTTGTCGCGCCAGGGTTGGGCCAGGTAGAAGGCGGCGGTGGCGTCCATAAACGCCTTGAACGGCGCGGACAGGCTGCCCATGCAACTGGGGGCGCCGAAGATGATGCCGTCGGCGGCGTGCAATTCGTCCCAGCGGTCCTCCACCTGCTCCACCGGGAGCAGGCTGGCCTGGCTGCCGGGCTGACGGCGAACCCCGGCCTGCACCGCTTCGGCCAGGCCCTGCAAGACGCTAAAACCGCTGTGATAGACGATCACTACCCTGCTCATTGCGGCATCCTCGACGGCTGCTTCATCCCTGTTCCCCGCGCTCGGCCAGCCTGCCCGATGGCTGCTGCACTGAATCCACCCATGGTTGAGCCGCAACCACCGCCACTACGAGTTAAACGTTGTTAATTTTTTTCCTTGGGTGGCGGCCCCGTACACCCGGGACGCCCCGGAAAACATTGCCCCAGAGCGCTTTAAGCTGACCAAACGGATAAAGAATTGCCGGGGGCCTGCGTTGCGCCCGACCCCAAACCTGAGGAATATGCTCGGGTACCTCACGCTGCCTTGTGCCCCCCCACCGGCCGGGAGGCTGGCACTGGGCGTGCGCCCGTAAACACGAGAACCCGCATGACTGAGTATCAAGCCCTTCCCAGCCCCCTTCCCAGCGACCAGGCCGTGCGCTTTGGCCCCTATCGCATCCTGCCGCGCCAACGCCTGGTGCTGGAAGCCGAACGCCCGCTGCGCCTGGGGCGGCGGGCGGTGGACATCCTGCTGATCCTGCTGGAGCAGGCCGGCCAGGTGGTGAGCAAACAGGAGTTGATGGCCCGGGTCTGGCCCAGCAGCGTGGTCGAGGACAGCAACCTGCGGGTGCACATGGCCGCCCTGCGCAAGGCCCTGGGGGATGGCCAGGCTGGCCAGCGCTACATCGTCACCGTGGCCCAGCGCGGTTACAGTTTTGTCGCCCCGCTGTGCCATGACGCCCTCCCCGGCCCAGCGCTCCAGCCCGATGGCCTCGGCAACGGGCACAACCTGCCACTGCGGCGCACGCGATTGATCGGGCGCCAGGGGTTGATCGACAGCCTGGTGCGCCAACTGCCACAGCAGCGCTTTATCACCCTCACCGGCACGGGCGGAATCGGTAAGACCAGCGTGGCCCTGCGGGTGGCCGAGCTGCTGATCGGCCACTACCGCGACGGTATCTTTCTCCTCGACCTCGCGCCCCTCGACGACCCGGCGCTGATCCTGCCCAACCTGGCGGCGCTACTGGGCCTGCCCGTGGCGGACCTGGACGCCCTCGGCGACATCGCCCGTGCCCTGCGCGAACGTCAGTTGCTGTTGCTGATCGACAACTGTGAACACCTGCTGGAGGCCATCGCGCCCATCAGCGAACAGCTGCTGCGCAGCGCGCCGCACCTGCACATTCTGGCCACCAGCCGGGAAAGCCTGCGGGCCGAAGGCGAAGTGGTGCAACGCCTGGACTCCCTGGCCTGCCCGCCTTCGGAGCAGCCCCTGGCGCGCAGCGAAGTACTGGCCTACCCGGCCCTGCAACTGCTGATCGAGCGGGCCATTTCCGATCAGGACAACGTTGACGCAGATCGCGCCGAGCCCCGCCGTTTTGAACTCAACGACACCGAGCTGGCGCTGGCCATCGAGCTTTGCCAGCGCCTGGACGGCATCCCCCTGGCCCTGGAACTGGCCGCTGCGCAAATCGGCCGTCTGGGCCTGCCTACGCTGCTGGCCCAGTTGCACGACAGCTTCCGTCCGTTGACCCAGGGCCGACGTGGCTGCCTGCCCCGCCAGCAGACCCTGCGCGCCACCCTGGACTGGAGCTTCGCCCTGTTGACCCGCGACGAACAGTGCTGCCTGCGGCGCCTGGCGGTGTTTCGCGGTGGCTTCACCCTGGCCTCGGCCGTGGCGGTGATCGGCGCGGCGCCCTGGGTCGGCGACGGAGTGCTGGCCGCCATCACTCAACTGGTGGCCAAGTCGCTGCTGAACGTGGAAGTGGGCGACGACGAAGTCAGCTATCGCCTGCTGGACACCACCCGCCGCTATGCCCTGGAACACCTGGAGGCGGCCGGCGAACTCTTCGCCAGCCGTGAGCGCCATGCCGAACGCTGCCTGGCGCTGATGCAGCAGGCTCAGCACGACTGGGAGCTGATCCCCACCCAAGCCTGGCTGGAGCGATACGCGCCCCATCGCGAGGACATCCGCGCCGCCCTGGACTGGGGCCTGGGCCCCACCGGGCCCCACGCGCTGGCCATCCACCTGACCGCCAGCGCCATGCCGCTGTGGCAAGAACTTTCATTGCTGCGCGAGCACGGCGGCTACGTGCAACAAGCCCTGGCCTTGCTGCAAGCTTCAAGCACGCCCTGCCCGCAATTGAGCATCAGCCTGCAACTGGCGCTGGGCAGCTTCAGCTACCACACCCAGGGCGGCACCGCGTCGACCATTGCCGCCTTTGTCAGCGCCCGGCAACTGGCCGAAACCCACCAGGACCTGGCCGGGCAATTGCGCGCGGTCTCCGGGCACATGGCAGTCAACCTGTGTTGCGGGCACTACCCCCAGGCCCTGGAACAGAGTCGTCATTTCGACCGCCTGGAGCCCGGCAGCGACCCGCTGCTGGCCCTCAGCGCCCAGCGCCTGCGGGTCCTGGCGCAGCACTTTGCCGGCGACCAGACCCAGGCCCGGCAAAATGCCGAACAAGTGCTACAGCGCCTGGCCCAGAGTGGCCAACGCAACCGTTTTACCCATGGCTTTGGGGTGCAGTACGACCAGAGCGTGGCGTCCCTGACCATCCTCGCGCGGATCCTCTGGCTGCAGGGTTTTCCCGAGCAGGCCTGGCGCACCGCCAGCCAGGCCCTGGAGATCGCCTTGCAGATCAACCATGGCACCTCGATCTGCTACACCCTGGCCCTGTCCGGCTGCGTGATTGCCCAGTACAACGGCGACCTGGCCACCACCCGCCAACTGCTCGACCTGCTGCTGCAACAAGCACAAAAACACTCGGTGCTGCTGTTCCAGAGCTGGGCCCGGCACTACGTCCGCGCCCTCGACGCCGAGCCTCTGGAACCCACACCGGACGCCGAGGGGTTGATCAAGGACATTGTGCTGACCCTGCGCCCCGAGGGCCTCGACGCCGAGTTGCTGGCGCGGGCCGAGAGCGGTGCCGCGGGCTGGAGCGCGCCGGAAATCCTCCGCGCCCGGGCCGCCGCGCTGCTGCGCGAACCCGGGCCACAACCGGCCGCCAGTGCCGAAGCGGTGCTGCTCAAGGCTTTGGATCTGGCGCGGCAGCAAGGTGCGCTGGCCTGGGAGTTGCGCAGTGCCAGCGCCCTGGCCCGACTCTGGCAGCGCCAGGGCCGCTATCAGCAGGCCCTGGACTTACTGGCACCGGTCTACGAGCGCTTCACCGAAGGCTTTGCCACCCCTGATCTAGTCCAGGTCCGCGGTCTGCTCGATGAGCTGCAAGGCCAAGTCGCCGCCTGAACCCCAGGGGCCATTGCCCAGGTAGTGTGCGTAGCGCTGACGCAAGCCGTGCAAGCGCTCCGGCGCGCGCAGTTGCTCCAGCACATAGAGGCGCGTGGTGTTGAGCATCCGGTAGCGCAAAGGCCCCGGGCCCGGCGCGACCTGCAACAAGGATTTGGCCGCCAACTGGGCCAGTAATCGCTCCAGATCAGCGTGTTCCAATTCACTGCCGACCAGGCTCGCGGCGACGGCCTGGCGGGTACAGGCCAACCGGTCCAGGGCCAAGTGCTGCAACAGCCACTGCTCGGGCAGGCTCAGGCGCTCGTAGCTCCAGTCCAGGGCCCCGGCCAGGCTGCGTTGGCGTTCGGCGGCGCTGCGTCGCCCCTGGTTCAAGACCTGCAAGCCCGACTCCAGTTGCCCATGCACCCCCTGGATGCCCAGGGCCTCGACCTGGGCCGCCGCCAGCTCCAGGGCCAAGGGCAAACCGTCCAGGCGCCGGCAGATGTCCCGCAGGGGTAGCAAGTCCCGGGGGCGCAGGTCAAAACCTTGCTGCCCGGCCCGGGCCCGGCTGACGAACAACTGCACCGCCGCGTAGCCCAAGGCCTGATGCACGCTGTGCAAGGCTGCCAGCGGCGGCACCGCCAAGGGCGCCAGGCACTGGCTCCACTCACCAGGCAGTTGCAACGCTTCGCGGCTGGTCAGCAGCAGGGTCACCTCGGGCGCCGCTGCCAGTACCGCCCGGACCAGGGCCCGGCAGGCCGGCAGCAGGTGCTCGCAACCATCGAGGATCAGCAACAGCCGGCGCCCCGCCAACTGTTCGCAGAACAGGCCAAGGGAACCCGAAGGCTCCAGGGTCGGCGCCAGGGTCAGCGCCACCTGCTCCAGCATCTGCGTCGGCTGGCTCACGGTGCTCAGGTCGACCACCCAGGCACCGTCCGGGTAGCGCCCCAGCAGCTTCTGCGCCAGGCTCAGGGCCAGGCTGCTCTTGCCCACCCCAGCGGGCCCGCTGAGGGTCATCAAGCGCTGCCCGGACAAGCGCCGGGCCAAGGTGCCCAGCAGCTCATCACGGCCAATCAGCGGGCTCAGGCGGGTCGGCAGGTTGTGCGGTGGGGTGGCCTCGGCACCCTGGCGCTGCACCGGGGCGATAAAGGCATAACCACGCTGGGGCAGGTTGACGATGTAGCGCCGTCCCTGGCGCCCATCGCCCAAGGCCCGACGCAGGGCAGCGATGTGCACCCGCAGGTTGATCTCTTCGACCACGCTGCTGGGCCAGACCCGGGTCAGCAAATGTTCCTTGCTGACGAACTGCCCGGGCTGCTCCAGCAACACCGAGAGAATCTCCAGGGCCCGGCCGCCCAGGGACAACGCCACGCCGCCTTCGCACACCAGGCGTTGCTGACGGTAAAAGGTAAAAGGGCCGAAACGCACGAGGGTTTCGGCCATCAGGGGTTCAAGGCTGTTCATACAGGCTACAGCGCTAAAAGACCTGGGCCGGCGCAACCACATCCACGCCTGGAGTGCCGGCTCAAGCTCTCGCGCATCCTATTCCTAAGGGCTTGCCGTTATCTTGGCAGGGCCTTGCGACAGGACAATGCTGGCACGGGGAGCCACACGGACATCGCGGTGCCCAGCACGGCCATACGCCCCTTAGCTGAACTGCTGGCGGTATTGACTGGGGGTCAGGCCAAGCTTTTCGCTGAACAGAAAGCGCATGTGCCGCACGCTGCCAAAGCCGCTGCGAAAGGCCACGGTCTTGAGAGGCAAGTCGCTGCTTTCCAGGAGGTGGCGGGCGCGGTCGATGCGCGCACTTTGCAGGAACTCCATGGGGGTCATCTGCACCTCACGGGCAAACACCCGGGCGAAGTGCCGCGGGCTCATGGCTGCCAGGGCGGCCATGCGCTCGATGCTGAAGGCTTCTTCGAGGTGCTCGAGCACATGGTTCTGCACCCGGGTGATGGGCGAATCCTGGGTCGCCACCGCCGCCACCAACGGGCTGAACTGGGCCTGGCCGCCCTGGCGTTTCATCACCACCAGCAGCACCTTGGCCACGTCCACCGCGACCTTCTTGCCGTGGTCCTGGGCCACCATGGCCAGGGCCAAGTCGATGCCCGCCGTGACCCCACCGGAGGTGATCAGCTTGCGGTCCTGAAGGAAGATCTGGTCGGTCTCGACCCGGGCCTTGGGAAAGGCCTTGATCAGGCGCTCGGTGTAATGCCAGTGGGTGGTCACCCGGTGTTCGTCGAGCAGCCCGGCCTGGCCGAGGATAAAGGCCCCGGTGCAGATCGAGCCGTAACGCTCCGCCTTCGGCACCGTCGCCTGCAGCCAGTCGAGCAACGGCGGGCAGCACTGGTTATAGGCCCCCGGCCCACCCGGCACCAACAGCAGGTCATAGGCCTCGTCGGCCTGGTCCAGGTGGCAATCGGCGTGCACCGCCACGCCATTGGAAGCACGCAAGGCGGCGTGCTCGGTGCCGATGGTGACAATCCGGTAATGCTCGGCAGGCGCCAGGTAGCGGTTGGCGATGGAGAACACCTCCAGGGGCCCGGCCATGTCCAGCAGCAGAAAGTCCGGGAACAACACCATGGCTACAGTTTTCATCGCAGAGAAGATCGCCCATCAAGAGAAAGCGCCCGGGGGAGCGCGACAGCCAGCCGGGGCATTATGGCGAGCCGCACGGGCTGTGGCGATGCTCCCGTGGCGGCGCCCGGCCGGGCGCGCAACACTGTCAACCCACAGGCGACAGTCATTCAACTTTCAGCCGCTTATTGCACCCAACGATAACCATTAACCTTCTTCTCACCCCGGAGCCCTGCACCCCGCAGCCCGCTCCCCACAGGAGAAGATCCCATGCTGACCCTTCGTAAAGCCTCGGAACGCGGTGCGGCCAATCACGGTTGGTTGAAGTCGTTCCACACCTTTTCCTTCGCCAATTACTGGAATCCCAAGGAGCAGGGTTTTTCCGACCTGCTGGTGATCAACGATGACCGGGTCGCGGCCGGCAAAGGCTTCGGCCAGCACCCGCACCGAGACATGGAGATTTTTTCCTATGTGCTCGAAGGCGCCCTGGAACACAAAGACACCCTGGGCACCGGTTCGGTGATCCGCCCTGGCGATGTGCAGTTGATGAGTGCCGGCAGCGGCGTGGCCCACAGCGAGTTCAACCACAGCGCCACACGGCCGGTGCACTTCCTGCAAATCTGGATCGTGCCTGACGTCAGCGGCGCCCAGCCGCGCTACCAGCAAGAGCATTTCAGCGCCCAGCAGAAACGCGGTCGCCTGCAGTTGATCATCGCCCCCGATGGCGCCGACGGAGCCCTGAGCGTGCGCCAGGATGCACGGGTATACGCCGGGCTGTTCGACGGCGACGAGAGCGCCACCCTGGAACTCGCGCCCGAGCGTTACGCCTACGTGCATGTGGCTCGCGGTAGTGTCGAACTCAACGGCCAGCGGTTGCAGGAAGGCGACGGTGCGCGCCTGCGCAACGAGCAGGTGATTCAACTGCGCCAGGGTGATAACGCTGAAGTGCTGGTGTTCGACCTGCGGCCGCAAGAGCTGCCGGAAATGCCTTGAAGCCCAGCTTGACCGGGGCCGACCCAGATCGGCCCCGGTTCTTTTTATCGAAAAAAAAGCAGCGATCGGGTGACCAAACCCGACCGCTGCCGCAACGACCTGTTGCTGGTACCGCTGCCCCGTCAGCGCAGGCTGTTGAGGCACACCACTTTGGGCTGGGTCATTTCCTCGTAGGCGAAACGCACCCCTTCCCGGCCCAGGCTGCCGTACTTGAAGCCACCAAACGGCATGGCGTCGAAGCGGTAGTCGGACGAGTCATTGATCATCACCCCACCGGCCTCGATGCGCCGTGCAGCGCTCATGGCGGTGTGCAGATCGTTGGTGAAGATCCCTGCGTGCAGGCTGTACTCCGGCTCATTGGCCAGGGTGATGGCCTGCTCCAGTTCGTCGAAGGCTTCCAGCACCACCACCGGGGCAAACACCTCGTTGCGCCACAGGCGGCTGCCATGGTCGACGTTTTCCAGCACCGTGGCGCTGTAGCAAGCGCCCTGGCGTTTATTCCCACAGAGCAAGCGGGCGCCGTCACCCAGGGCGTCGTCCACCACCTGCTGGGCATTTTGTGCGGCCTGCACGCTGATCATTGGGCCGATGTCAGTGCCGGGCAGCGCCGGGTTACCGGCCACCAGCGCGCTGGCCTGCTGCACAAAGCGCTCGCGGAAGGCTGCGTAGATCGACGCCTGGATCAACAGCCGCTGGGTGCCGATGCAGTTCTGCCCCGCCGCCCAAAACGCCCCGGACACGCAGCTCTCGACGGTGGCGTCGAGGTCGCAGTCGGCCATGACGATCACCGGTGCGTTGCCTCCCAGGTCCATGGCCAGCTTCTTCAGGCCAGCGTTGCGGGCGATCTGTTCGCCGGTGACAAAACCGCCGGTGAAGGAAATCATCCGCACCTCACGGGCGGCCACCAGGGCCTTGCCCAACTCGGCGCCGCCGGTGGCCAGGGTCACCACGCTCTCCGGCAGCCCGGCGTCGCGCAGGCAGTCCACCAACTTAATGGCCGACAGCGGCGCCAATTCCGAAGGCTTGAGAATCACCCCGTTGCCGCCAGCGATGGCCGGGCCCAGCTTGTGGGCCACCAGGTTCAGCGGGTCGTTGTAGGGAGTGATCGCCAAGATCAACCCCAACGGCTCCCGGGAGAACCAGCCCTGGCGCGATTCGGAACCTTCGTAGGCATCGAAGGGGATGACTTCCCCGGCGTTGCGCTTGGCCTCCTCCGCCGACAGCTTGAGGGTGTTGACGCAGCGTTTGACCTCCTTCTGCGCCTGCTTCAGGGTCTTGCCGGCCTCGGCGACGATCAGCCGAGCGAAGCTTTCGGCCTCGCGCTCGATGTTCAGCGCCGCCTGTTCAAGAATCCGCGCCCGCTGATAACGCGGCAGCGCGGCGCAGGCCAGCACACCCTGGCGCCCCTGCTGCAACAGGTGCGGCACCTGGGCGGCGGTGTCTTGCGGCACCGTGCCGAGGACGCTGCCGTCGAACGGGTTCAGCACATCGATGGTTTCCGGCTCCAGGGCCACGGCCAAGCGCGATAGGTTCACAGGCCTTCTCCTTAGCGAGTCGACAGGGATTGGTGGATGGCGATGATGTCCGAGAGCAGCGCAAAGGCGGTCTCGGTGAGCCCCGCGCCCGGGCCGGAAACGGTCACCGCGCCCAGCAGTTCGCTGTTCAGCGACACCGCGTTGATCGCCCCGGAGATACCCGCCAGGGGATGGCTGTTGTCCAGCAAGCGCGGCTCGACGCTGGCGCTCACCGAACCGTCGGCGTTGCGGCACGCGGCGCCGATCAGTTTCCAGCGGCCACCCTGGGCAGCGGCGCTGGCGATATCGGCCTGGGTCAGGGCGCTGATGCCTCGGCAGTTGACGTCACTGACGCTGAGCTTGGCGTCGAGCAACTCATTGGCCAGGATCACCACCTTCAGGCGCACATCATGCCCTTCCACATCGGCGGTCGGATCGGCTTCGGCATAGCCCAAAGCCTGGGCCTCGCTGACGGCCTCGGCAAAACCGAGGCCGCCTTCCATGCGGGTCAGGACAAAGTTCGAGGTGCCGTTGAGAATGCCCTCGAAACCGTTCAGGCCGCTGCCGGCCAGGGCTTGCTTGGCCACGCGGATCACCGGGGTGCCGCTCATCACCGAGCCTTCGTATTCAAAGGCCACACCGTTGCGCTGGGCCAAAGCCTTGAGCTCGGCGCCGTGCAGGGCAATCGGCCCCTTGTTGGTGGTGACCACGTGCGTGCCCTGCTCCAGGGCCCAGCGGCAGAACGAGGTGGCAGGCTCGCCGTCCACCGGGTTGGTGAAGGTGGCTTCGGCGATGATGTCGGCGCCGGACTCCTTGATCACCTGTTCATTCAGGGCCTCGGCACTGCCACCGGGCAGTTGCGACAAGGCGCCCTTGACCGCTGGCAGCTTGGCCAGCAGCCCGGCATCCAGGCCTTCGCGGCCGATCAGCGAACCGAGAAACAGGTCGGTGACGCCGACGATTTTCAGGCTGAAACCCAGTTGTTTTTTCCACAGCTGATTGCGCTCGGCGATCAGTTGAGCCAGGGCACGATTAACCCCACCAAAGCCCACCAGGGCCAATTTGTATTCGGTCATTGTTATGTCTTCCATCCGGGTGACTAGGCTGTTGGGCACTAGATTAGGATGGCGGCCCGGGCAGTGAAATATGCCGATTTGCTCTATTTCATGGGCGTTTTGACCAAGCGTCGAGGCAGGGTTTCGTTCAGGCTCAGGCCGTGCTCAGGGCCGCCATGAATGCGCTGAAACTGGGGGCCAACGGCAAGGCATCATCGAGGCTCAGGCCGATCAGCGGCACCTGGACAATGCTCGGTGGAGTGCTGCGGTAATCGAAGCCGAACGCCTCGCCGCCGCCGTCCCCGGCAAACAGCAAGAGCCCGGGAGCGTACTCGTCCACCTGGTATTCACGATTGAACAGGGCCAGTTCGGCGGCCGCCCAGAACACCAGGTAGCGCTCGCCGATAAAGCCTTCGCCGCCGTCGCACTGTTGGAGAAAGTCGCCGTAGTCGCTGGGCAGTTGGCGCCCGGTTGCCACCATCAGGTGTTCAATGGCATCGCGGGAGGCGCCCCCGGCACAGGAGAGGTCACCGAGCAGCGCTGAGTAGGAGGGTTCCATGGGGTATCCCGAGTGATCCTGGTCGAGGGCGAATCTTGCCACTCGCCAGGCTCACTGAACACCACGGCAGGGATAACGAGGCGGTGCTAGACCACCGAGGACAGCACAAAAGACGTGACGGTATTTTCCACCCCGGGCAATGCGGCAATGTCGTTCCACACCCGGTGCACCCGCTCGGGGTTGGCCGCGCTGACCCGCACCATCAGGTCAAACTCGCCACTCATCACTTCGCACTGGCTGATCTCGGGGATCGCGCGCAGGGCCTGGAGCACTTCGGCGCCACGCATGCGGTCGTAGCGGTAGACGAAAATCACCGCGTTGATGCTGGAAGACGATGTGCGCCCTTCACCGGCACGGATGGTGTAGCCCTGGATCGCGCCGTCGCGCTCCAGACGCTCGATGCGCTGGCGCACGGCGTTGCGCGACAGGTTGACCTTGGCCGCCAGCTCGGCGTGGGCAGCCCGGGCATTCAAGGTCAGTTCGGCCAGGATGCGCTCATCCAGGGGGTCGAGAATTCTCTTCACAGGCGGACCTCGTACCAGGGCTTCACAGGGTGCCCAGCAACTGCTGGACCCGGGCCAGATCGTCCGGGGCAATCACCTGCAGCCGCTCCAGGACCGGCGCCGGCAAGGGTTCTGCGGCCAGGCCGGGGAGCCCCAGGCGGGCCAGCAGCGCCGCCGATTTGCTCGGGGCGATCTCGCCCAGGGTGACCATCGGCGCCACCAGGCTGCGCCGGTACAGACGCGCCGCCCGCACCCCGGTAGCGGTGTGCGGATCGACCACATAACCGGTGTCGTGGTACAGGCTGCGGATCTCTTCCAGGGTCTCTTCGTCGCTCACCGAATAGGAGTCGATGATCATCCGCGCCTGCAGCCAGAACTCGTTGCCGATGCGCATTTCCCCGCAACGTTCGAACTCAGCCATCAATGCGCTGAGGGCCTGGTGGTCGTGGCCGTACAGCTCCCAGAGAAAGCGCTCCAGGTTGGCGAAAATCGACAGGTCCATGGCCGGCGACAGGCTGCGATTGGCCTGGCTGCGGGAGTAGTGATTTTTCAGGAACAGCTGGTGCAGGGCGTCGTTGCGGTTGGTGGCGACGATCATCTGGGTGATCGGCAAGCCCATCTTCTGCACGATGTAGCCGGCATAGACTTCGGCAAAACTGGCCGCCGGCACACTGAAGCTGAGGGGCCGCTGGCCGCCCCCCAGTTGCAGCACGCCGTGGAAATAGAACACCAACTGGGCCAGCACGCCGATCCAGTTGTTGGAGTTGAAACTGATGACCTCGCGGTCCGCCAGGGGCCACTGGCGCAACAGGTCGGTGACGATGGCCTGGCACTGGTCGAAACTGCCCTGCACCGCAAAGCGATGCAACCTCGGGCCCTGGGCACCCTGCAGTTGCTGCCACTGATAGTCCGGCACCCCGGACTGGGGATAGAACACCAGCACCTCGACGGCTTCACAGTCCTTGAAGGCTTCGATGGCGGCCAGGCCGGTGTCGCCGTTGGTGGCGCCGATCAGCACCCCGCGACGCTGGCGCTTATCGAGAAAGTAGCGCACCAGGCGCGCCTGCAACTGGGCGGCAAAGTCCTTGGAGGAATGGGTCGGCCCGTGGAACAGCTCCAGCACCCACTCATTGCGGTCCACCTGATGCAGGGGCGCCACGGCGCGGTGGCGGAAACCGCTGCAACTGTCCTTGAGCAGGGCCTTGAAATCCGCCTCGGGGATGGCCTCGCCGACAAACGGGCGCATGACCCGATACGCCAGCTCGTCGTAGGCCAGGGTCGACCAGTTGGCGATGTCCTGGGGGCTGAAACGCGGCAGTTCGTCGGGCACATACAGGCCGCCATCGGCGGCGATGCCGGACAGCACCACCTGCTCGAAATCGGCCTCGAGCGTGGCGCTGCGGGTACTGATATAACGCATGGGTGGCTCCGGCCAGTCACTTGTAACGATGGGCCTGCTCTACCAGCCAGGTGGAAAAATTCACCGCGTCGGGGTGTTGATCGGCCCCGGAATCGCGCACCAGGTAAAACGATTCGCTGGCCTCGATGCGCAGGTTGAACGGTTCGAGCAAACGCCCGTCGGCGAGCATCTCGTCGACCATGGACGACCGGGCCAGGGCAATGCCCTGCCCCAGCTCGGCCATGCGCAAGGTAGAAATCATAGTGTCGAACTGCAGACCGCTGGACGAGTCCACGTCATCGGCGCCGACCATCTTCAGCCAGTAGCCCCAACCCTCCTCGTAACCCAGCACATGCAGCAAGGCGTGTCGGCCCACGTCGCTGGGCACCTGCAGCGGCGCACCGGCCAACAGGGCCGGCGAGCACACCGGGAACAGGGTGTCCCAGGTCAGGCGCTGGGACACCAGCCCCGGCCAATGGCCGTGGCCCCAGCGAATTTCCATGTCGTCTTCGCCGTCCAGTTCCTTGACCCAGATGTTGCTGATGTAGCGGATATCCACCAGCGGATGGGCCTGGCGAAACTCCACCAATTTGGGTGCCAGCCAGTGCACGAAGAACGCCAGGCTACCCCGCACCTTGATCGGCCGACGCTTGTGCTGGCCGAAAATTTCATTGGTGCCCACCGCCAGCCGCGTGATCGCGTCCTGCACCACCGGCAGGTACGAACGGCCTTCTTCGGTCAGGTCCAGGCCCCGGGGCAAACGCTTGAACAGCGCCACCCCGAGGTGGCTTTCCAACTGGCGGATCTGCTGGCTGACGGCGCCCTGGGTCAGGAACAATTCGTCAGCCGCATGGGTGAAGTTCAAACAACGGGCGGACACTTCAAAGGCCCGCAGCCAGTTCAGCGGCGGTAAGGTCTTTTGCTTCATGGTGGTTTTCTCATGGACCCGAGGTGCCCCGAACCGGCCGCCCGTCCCGTGCGTCAGCCTGGCAAGGCATCGGACGGTTGGGCCTGGAGCGCCAGGGACAGACGGCGCGCGCGGCTTTTGCGGGTAATGTAATACACGAAGTAGCACCAGGCGATGAACGGCACGCCGAAGTACAGGGCCACTCGTTGCTCAGGGTCGAAGGCAATGCCAATGCACGCCAGGCTGCAGCAGATCAGCGCACCCAGGGGCACCCACGGGTAACCCTTGACCCGGAACTTCAGGTCACGGATGTCCCCGCCATTGGCCACGTAGTGGCGGCGGAAGGCAATCTGACTGGCGGCGATGCTCATCCACACCACCACCACGGCCAGGCCGGAGATCGACACCAGCGCCAGGTAGATGGTGCCGGGAGCGAACACGCTGCTGAGCAGCGACGCGGCGCCGCCGGCCATGCTCACGATGATCGCGTTGAGCGGCGTGCCCATGCGCGTCAGGGCCGAGAACTGTTTGGGCAAGTGGCCTTGGTCGCTGAGGGTCCAGAGCATCCGCGAGGCCGCGTACAGACCGGAGTTGGCGGCCGAGAGCAAGGCGCTGATGATCACGAAGTTCATGATGTCGGCGGAGTACGGAATGCCGATGTAGGTGAACACCGTGACGAACGGGCTTTCGATCAGGCCAGCCTGTTCCCGCGGCAGCAAGGTGGCAAGTACAAAGATGGTGCCGACAAAGAAGATCGCCAGGCGCAGCACCGTGGTGCGGATGGCACGCGGCACATTGCGTTGCGGGTCTTTGGTTTCGCCGGCAGCAATACCGATCAGCTCAGTGCCGGAGAAAGCAAACGACACCGCGAGCAAGGTCATGGCAATCGACATGAAGCCGGTGGGAAACAGGCCTTCGCGGGTGAAGTTGCCCAGGCCGATGCTGTGCACCTGGTCGATCTGCAACAGGCCGAGAATCGCCCCGCCACCGATCAACAGGAACACCACCACGGTGATCACCTTGATCAGGGACAGCCAGAACTCGGTCTCGGCAAACAGACGTACAGAGACCACGTTAGTCAGGAACACCACGCCAGCGAACAGCGCGCTCCAGATCCACACCGGGGTGTCCGGAAACCAGCGGCTCATGAGAATACCGGCGGCGGTGAATTCCGAGCCGATGGCCACGGTCCAGGTCAGCCAGTAGAGCCAGGCCACGGTGTAGCCGGTGCCCGGGCCGAGGAAGCGTGTGGCGTAGGTGCTGAAGGAACCGGTTTCCGGCATCTGCACCGCCAGTTCGCCGAGGCACATCATCACCATGTACACCATCAGCGCACCGATGATGTAGGCGATCACCGCACCCAGCGGGCCAGCCTGGTTGACGGTGTAGCCGGACGTCAGGAACAGCCCGGTGCCGATGACCCCGCCAAGGGCCAGCATGACGATGTGCCGGGTCTGCATTTCCTGCTTGAAGCCGGTTCGAGCATTGGTTTGTTGTTGTGTGATGGACATGATTTTTCTCATGAAAGTGTCAGGGCAAGGATCAATGTCTGCGACAGAGGCTTGGGCAGAAATCAAAGGGATGCCGCGAGGTTTTTATTGTTATTGCGTTTCATGGAGAACTCACAGGCAGCCTTGCCGTGAGGGGGGCGGCACGACCTCAGTCAGCGACCTCAACGCAGGGGTGTGCCAGGGCGGTACGGGCTGCAGCGTCCGGCTGCTGCAGTGAGGTCCTGACCCAGGCAAACGCCTGCTTCAGGTCGGCCAACAAGTCGTCGGTGTCTTCAATGCCCACCGAGACCCGCACCAGGCCTTCGGAAATGCCCAGGGCTTGACGTTCTTCCGGGGTGTTCTCCACGTGGCTGGTGGTGCGCGCCGGGCCGTAGATGGTTTCCACGGCGCCCAGGTTGCCGGCGCAGTGGGCGTATTGCAGGCGCGGCAGCAGCACCTTGACCGTGTCCATGCCGCCCACCAGCACAAAGCTGACGATGGCGCCAAAACCACGCATCTGCGCACAGGCCACGGCGTGGTTGGGATGGCTGGGCAAACCGGGGTAATTGACCTGCTCCACCAGCGGTTCGCTGCACAGGAAATCCGCCAGGGCCCGGGCACTTTGCTGCTGCTGGCGCACCCGCAGGGCCAGGGTCTTCATGCCGCGAATAATCAGGTAGGCCGAGAACGGATCGAGGGATGCACCGTTGATCTCCCGGTAGTGCCGCACCTGGGCCATCAAGGCTTCACTGCCGCAGACCACACCGCCGAGCACATCACCATGACCACTGAGGAACTTGGTGGCGCTGTGGATCACCACATCCACCCCCAGGGCCAGGGGGTTCTGGTTCAACGGCGTGGCAAAAGTGTTATCGGCCACCACCAGGGCACCGACCTGCTTCGCCGCCGCCACCAAGCGCTGGATGTCGACAATTTTCAGGGTCGGGTTGGTCGGGGTCTCCAGGTACAACACCTGGCAACCCTTGGCGATCTCGCGCTCGATTTCCCCGTGATCGAAGGTTTCACACAGGGTCACTGCTACCCCCATGCGCGGCAGGAACTCCTCGAAAATCTTGTTGGTGCCGCCGTAGCTGTCCTTGGTCGACACCACCCGCTGGCCACACTGCAGAAAGGTGTACAGCACGCTGCTGATGGCGGCCATGCCACTGCTGAACGCCACCGCCGACTCGGCGTTTTCCAGGGCGCGCAACTTGGCTTCGAAGGTTTCCACCGTGGGGTTGCTCATGCGGCTGTAGATAAAGCCCGGGGCCTTGCCCAGCGCCACGTCGTACCACTGATCGATGTCGTCATAACCGTAGGCGGCACTGGCCACGATCGGCGTTTGCGTGGCGTTGTAAGGATGAGTGATCTGCTCACCCCCCCACACCACCCGGGTCCCGGTTCCGGCTTCTTCCAGCCCTGTGCTTGCAGGTTTTTTATTCATTGCGACGGCTCACGATAAAGGGTGCGTGGTGAGTCACCACGCTGGAACTGGGGGCCAATATAGTGAAAAGCCGAAACGCCGAGAAACGATGTTATCAGGGCCAAAGGGGCGGTTTTTTTAATGGCTGAGCGGGGGCGAACGGGGGGAAATGGACGTGAGCCGTGAGGGCGTCGAGGGGAGAAGGGTTTGGGTGACTACCGGTGTTGAGTCCGTGGCATCAGCAACGAGGTTCACTCACAAACAACCGTTCTAAAAACAGCCGTTCACATTTTTTGAAACGCGCTCTTTAAAGAATGCAATCATCATTGCTGTTACCTTTTTTAATCGAGCCCTGACAATTGCAGGGGATCCACTTCAGACTTGGGCAGCCTTCACCTCTAAAGTGGTTAATGCCTCTTTTATAAGTGCCAACAACGTTAATATAACAAAATTCATTTTAACTGAAACAGCAATCGCTCAAACACCTCCGGAGCCAAACTCATTTCCTCTGGAGAAAGCAAAACACACATCACCTGCTGATCAAGAACCACATCATAAACATCCACACCGATCCACCCCCTGGACCAAAACTCCACCGTAGCCAATTTATTAAAACCCTCCAACTCAACCCGCTCGAGATCACCAAAATCCCCATTGGTGAATGATGAATACTCAAGGGTATAACCCTTTAACAATGGTTTAAATTCTTGATCAAACTTTAAAACATCCATCGTCCAGATCGACCTTATGTGAGTGGTGCTGGTGCTAAGCGGTCTCTAAAAAACCTAGAAGCTTTCATCAATAACAGAGCAAAGCTCAACTCATATCACTATCTCACCAACTAAATTTCTGGCGCGTTCTATTTCCATCGGAACAAGCTCTATGGCCTGTGAGAGCTGTTGCTCCGCTGACAACTGCGCCATCAAAGCCAGCATGGCTGGATGATGAGAAATAAAATCCTCAAGACCTTGGGTGTGTGGAAGGTATTCATTTTTTGAGTAGACTTCAAAAATCCGCTGATCCATTAAATTCACCTCCAGCTCGCCATATAAACATTCTAAAAAAACCAACTGCCGACTTTCTGAAAAATCACACAACATCTGAACTGCCGAAACAAAAGAAAGACCGTAATAATCCGCTCCAACGCAATCCTCCTCATTGGGCACCGCGCTAGAGCCGATATAAGTCCTTACCCGCTCCACATCCGTGCCTTTCGGGACAATTCCCGTTTCGACCGCCCCCCATAATAAATCGAGAAAACCACGTGATGGCGCACTGGTAAAATAAGACGTATTCATAAATATAAAATACAGCCGCTCCGCACAAAACAGAGACCTTAGCAACGACCTACGCAACATTATCGACAACATACTTTAACCCGTGAGAACTACCGAGAATCCAGCCTTTTTTGTATAGATTGCTTTAGAACACCCGACTAAAGCGCACCCAGTATCTCGGTGCAAAACCCTGTTTCTAGTCGCTTATGAAAAAAACTTGCAAGGTCGTCACCCTGTAGCGAGCATTGTTTAGCGACATGCAGTATTTCATTTGGCTCCATAAATGAGACCAGACAAGGGGTAACACAGCCGTTTTGCAATCTCTCTAGTATGAAACTCAATAACATCGTGCGTTCGAGACTCCCCACGTCCGAAAACAAATCATTCGAACACTGCCTGCTCAAGTCAGTAATAATGGTTGCCTTGTATATTTTTCCTTGGTAAATAACGCTGATATTTCCACCATCAATCTCCGCAGGGATAGAAAAGTTTCCAACCTCAGAAAAACCTTTGTAATTTTCTGATTTTTTATTTTTCACTTCAAAGTAAGATAAAAAATAAGACATTGAACTCGCCCAATCAAAACGTCAAAAACAACAACCCAACACGCCCAAAAACCAAAGATACCGGACACCCAACATGTTACTCACTTAGTTTAAAACAATAATTACACCCCTTGTTAACCCCGAGCGAACTCACTCAGCATTAGTCGTTACTACACAGAGGCACACCCTACAAACATCAGCACATCAGCGAAATTTTAAAGCGTGTTGCCAATCAACGATTTTTTCTGCAAAGGCTCTGTCCGACTGCAAAGAGTTCGTCTCACCAACAAACATTGGATCCGTTAGTATTTCAGCTTCTTCTTCATCAGTTAACACAACAGCCTTACCCGCTTTTTTCTCAACTATGTATCTTTGACCGGCCATATAATCATAGGCATCAATGATGGAGCTTTCCGCTGCACTCAAACCATCAGGAGCACCCTCCGTAAAAAACACAATAAGATTTGAAAGCGCGTAAAAATAAAAGTTCCTGAGCACTTCAATATAGTCAGCATTTTGCTCTTCTACCACGGTAGAATCGATTACACTGTCTATAGACGCAGTATTTAATTTCGAACTTCCAGACACAAGACAAGCCCATAACTCATCCATAAACAAAGCAACCTCTTTCGGCATATCAACACCCATTTCTTTAAGGATGCAACCGAATCGGTAAAACGCATTTAACAGTACAAACAGAGAGACTCTTTCTGAAATATTCATCGCACATCCTTGTCTATTTACTAAATTCAGAGATGAAACCGTTTTTTCGTAATATGGAACATTACCATCATTGTCGCCCAGCAAGTTCAGTTCTTAATCAGGTTCACTTAAAATACTACTCACTTCTTTCATAACTCTGGGATCTCGCTTTGATTGCCGAGTGAGTATATCAAGCCCAAGAGCAATTCTTTCTTCACCCTGAGATGTTGCGGAAATGAACTGTTGCTGAAAAAACCTCATAGCCGAGACCTTATCGTAATGCCGAGCAACTAAATCACCCAAGTGCCAGCACAATTCAATATTTAGATAACTATGATAGTTAATTCCCAACGCACCTAACAGCAACTTCCTCTGACCATCCGAGATAATATCCATATCAGTAGCCAGCTTTACTATAAAAATTTCAATGCCTGGCTTATTGAACAAGTCTTCAGTTGAGAGTAGGTAGACAATGAAGCCCAGGCACTCCTCCGAGAAAAACTCATTGGCCAATGTGGCATTTTCATAAATATCAGCTTGCTTCGCAATTGACTTACGCGCACCTTTACCGTTCGCTGCATGGAGCGCACTTATTACTTCTTTCACTTAAATCTCCTTGTGTGCGCCATATCATCGGCACAAGTGCTCATCATCCATGAGGTGTAAAAACAAGGCCTAGTCTGAGCCGCTATTGGCAGAACAACAGCAAGGCAGTCGAGCAGACGGACTATCTACAACAGAACAGATAACAACCCCCTATCCTTTGCTAACTTACCACCTGATAAAAATAACAATGGACCCATAATCCTGATTCACATTTTAAACATCAATAGAAAACCTTCTATCTGGAAACTTATTTGACAAAATCAACCTCCATCACAAAGCAGAAACTTTGGACAACTGCTCAAAAACAACATCATCAGTACAACCGCAAACACGTCATACAGGCGAGTATGACTCATCATTTTTTTCAATGCTTCGCAAGTCACCATCAAAATCAAGCAATCAAGAGTCAAAAGCCTCATGATTGTATTTAGCTTCCAAAAAACACCATCATCGCGAATGAAAAATCGGGAACCAGAAGTCTACAAAACAGCAAAATATCCTCAGACGAACACACAGCACTGACATAAGAAAAAATGTCGATATCGTCCTTATTAACCCGGCCAGACCTCCATGATTAAAACCGACCAACCCCATAAAACTCTTTGATCGTATTTATCTTCATTACCAACCATTTATAAAATTGACACACCATACGTATCCGCCACCAATCAACCGGCAAACACCCTACTTTTATTTTAAAACCAAGAACACAAATACATCAACATTAAAACCTACCCCCCCACATACAAACCCCAAAACAAAAAACACACTATCATTATCATGAATACCACTCGATAAACTTATAAAAACGCGATAGTGCTTATCACCCCAACACTACACCCAAAACACCCCCCATACATACTTAGTCTGGACACTACAAAAACAGCACTTACCAAATCATTTAGTCTTGCGGTAAAAAACCTGCCTTAAAGCGAAGAAGACCATTCAACCTTTAACGTTGCTTCAACGCCATGAACCCTAATGAATTCGTCACCGGCCAACCGAATAAAAAAAATGATCTTCTTTAGTGCTTTTACTTTCCATAACGAGCCAATCATGATCAAAATCGTCTGCTGGCTTATAGCCTAACTCAGCCACCTCAAAAACCATACCCTTTAGAGTTCCGGGACTTACATCTAGGTAATCGACTTCTAAAAAGGTAATCACCAGCCTCTTAAATAAGCTATCAGCACAAGCACTCTCAATTGACTTTAACGTCAGTATTACTGAACGCTCGAAAAAATCGACTGCAATCCCTGACAAATCAAAGTAATTATGTAAGTCATACTGCTGATCCCCTCTCTGAATACTGACATTACTAGCAAGAAAAAAATTCTTTTCCATATCTATTTCCTCTCCAAATATCGTCGCGCCGTTCTTATATCTTCTTGGGTAGCCGGCCGCAAAGTAGCTTGTTTTTCAGTTGTATTGTATGCAGGCTGCAAACGTGCAGGAGCCATTTTATTTCTAGCAGAAACCTTAGTATGCGGTGTCGGAACTCCGTTATGAGCCCTTCCCGCCAAATCAATATCTAGTTGCTGGCCCTCAGACTTTAACGTAACTCGACTTTTCCCAGCATTAGCCGGTATTAAATCTGCAGCTTGTTTCTCCAATGGAACAGAGGCCGTCGCTCCCGTCGGACAAGAACAACGAATTTTTTGCTTCTTCGCCAACCCCAACGGATCAACCCACCCCACTGGATTCGGCGCATACGCATAAAGATTCAACCCACCCGCATAACCAATCGGGTCCTGACTAATAAACCGCCCAACCGCCGGATCATAGTATCGATACCGATTGTAGTGCAGCCCTGTCTCAGGGTCGTGGTACTGCCCCTGGAACCGAATCGGGTTGGTGATGCCCTGCTGCACGGCCCAGTCCGAGCGCTGTTCCTTGATTTCTCCCCACGCCTTGTACTGTGCGCTCCAGGCCACGCGGCCGTGCTGGTCGGTGAGTTCTTGCGGCGTGCCCAGGTGGTCGCACTGGTACCAGGCCAGGGCGTCGAAGGGGTGGGCCTGTGGTTTGTGGTTCCACAGGGGGTCGTGGTCGATGTCGTAGTCGCCGCTGTAGGTCGGTTGGTTCAGCAGGCGGATGGCTTGGTGGCGGATGGCTTGGGCGACGGGCACGAAGCTGCCGGGTTCGAACAGGTAGTGCACGGTGCGACCGGTGCCACTTTCGTGTTGGGCCGGGCTGCTTTCCCAGGCAAGGTTGTCGCCGTCCCAGCCGTACAGGGTGAAGCCGCAGCCGAGTTCTCGTTGTCGGCGCGCCTGTTCGTTGCGGTTCCATTGGGAGCCGGCCTCGGGGCGACGTTTGTAGTGGGCGCTGGAGTTTTTGTATAGGCGTCGGCCCAAGGCATCGTAGGCGTATTCCACGGCCAGACGCGGGTCTTCGAAGTGCACGAGGCGGTCGAACAGGTCCCAGCGCAGGCGGCTGTAACTGCCGTTTTTCCAACGCTGGATCTGATTGCCGCGGTCGTCGTATTCGTAGTGGGTGCCGGCGTATTCGCGCAGCAGGTTGTCCAGCAGTTTGCTGCGTTTGGGGTCTTGGTCCAGGGGCCGCTGGATGGCGTGGGTTGGGTCGTCGAGCAGGTTGCCGGCCGGGTCGAAGGCGAAGGTTTCCACGGCCAGGCGGCTGGTGGCGCTGAGCAGTCTGCCCACCGGGTCGTAGCGGTAGGCCAGCGGGCCACGGCGGCTGTCGTTGATGTCGGTGAGTTGCCCGGCGGCGTCGTAGCGGTACTCGCGCTTGATCAGGGTACTGTTGTCGTCGCTGCGGCCCAGCAATTGTTCTTGCAGGCGCCCGGCCGGGTCCCAGCGTTGGGTTTGCAGCAGATGGTTGCCTTGGTGACGGGCGATTTCCCGGTGCAGGTCGTCCCGTTCGTAGCCGATCAGTTCGTGCTGATCCAGGCGCATGCCCAGCAGATGGCCGCTGCCGTAGGTCAGCCAACTGACGCGGTGACCGTCGGGCCGCACGGTGGCGATGCGCTGGTTGAGCACGTCGTACTCGTGCTGCCAGACCGCAACCTGGGGCTGTTCCAGGCTCAGGTAGTGCTGGTGCTCACGGACCAGGTTGCCGGCCGGGTCGTGGAACCACTGCAAGCGGCTGTCGGCGTTGCTGGCCATGACCAGGTTGCCGTTGCCGTCGTAGGCGAAGGTTTCCCGTTGCGACAGGGTGTTCAGGCTGGCTTGGCGCTCGACCAGGCGGCCCATTGGGTCGAATTTGACCGCAATCCTGCGTTCGCCATTCAGGGTGCTGTGCAGCCGACCGGAGCTTGGCTCGTATTGGTAACGGGTGGTGCGGCCGTCGAACCCGGTCTCTTCCAGCAGCCGGCCCATGGGGTCGTAGTGAAAGTGGGCACGGCGTTCGTTCTGGTTTTCCAGGGCCAGCAGGCGCCCGAGACGGTCCCAGCGATAACGCAGGGTCTGCTCCGCGGCATCGACCCGCTCGGCCAGCAGCCCCGCCGCGTTGTAGCTCCATGTCGTGCAACGGTCGAGGCCATCGACGTGGGCCAACAAACGCCCCTCGGCGTCGCGCTCGAAGCGTTCCTCCGTCTTGTCCGGGTGTTTGATCAGCACCAACTGGCCGGCCTTGTAGCGGTACTCGGTGCTCTGCCCCGCCGGGTCGGTAAAGGCGATCATCTGCCCCAGGGCGTCGTACTCCCAGACGCTGGTCTTGCCGGAGCAGTCGGTAAAGCTCTGCAGTTGCCCGGCGTCGTTGTACTCCAAGGCCTTTTCGTTGCCGTTGGCGTCCTTGATCGCCGTGGGCTGGCCCGCCGCGTTGTAGGCGTACTCGGTCTTGTTACCCAGGGGATCGAGTTCCACCACCAGGTTGCCGCGGTCGTCGTACTCACGTAGCCACTGGCCGCCCTCGGCGTCGCTGATCTTGATCAGTTGGCTCTGATCGTCGTAGGCGAAATGCACCCGTGTGTGGTCGGCGCGGATATGCTCCAACACATTGCCGCGGTCATCGTAGCTGTAGCGGTCGGTGCTGCCGTCGGCGTGCACATGGCGCACCACATTCTTGGCCGGATCACGGAACAGCCATTCCGACAGGCCATCGGCGTGGCGGATGCGGTAGGTGTAGCCGTGCAAATCGTAGTAGTGCCAGGTTTCTTGGCCGTGGGCATCGGTGACGTAGGTCAGGCGGAGGTTTTTATCCCACTCCAGGCGCGTATCGAAGCTGCCGTCATCGGCCCATTCGCGCACGGCCCTGGCATCCGGGCCGCTGCCTTGCCACTGCAGGTTCATGCCACGCCCGGTGCGGTCGCTGTAACGGGTAATCAAGTGGCGCTGGTACTGATAACTCCAGGCCGAACCGTTCTCGTCCTGGGCCTGAACCAGGTCGCCATAGGCGTCATATTGATAGCGGCACAGTTGCCGTTGCGGCGCGCCGTCGCGAATTTCCCACACGCCGGTGAGGCGACCCTGATCGTCGATCATCGTGCCCAGGTGCAGCAGCACCTCGCTGATGTCGTCCTGGTAAGTGATCACATCCGAAAGCACCGGCAGTTCATTGTGCCGGTACTCGTGGTGCAGCATGACGCCCGCACCGTTGCGCAGGACCACGCCGGTCAGCAGGTAGCGCTGGCCGTGGCGGATGTAAGTTTCCTTGCGTTCGAAACCACGACACAGCACCAACTGCTGTTCAGTGGCGCGTACCAGGGTCAGTTCTTCGATCGGGTCGTAGTGGAACAGGCCGACCTTGGGCAGCGGGTAGTCATGGCTGCGGCCGTCGGCATCGTGGAACACCAGGCCGTCGTCGGTGCAGTCAAAGCGGGTGGTCAGCTCGCTGATCCAGCGGGCGCCCATCACGCCCTGATCATAGGCGTCCAGGGCGGAACAATAGGTCCGCGTCCAGGCCAGCGGGAAAGCGCCCGGCAGACTGAAGTCGGTGTGTTCCAGGGACTCGGCCCCGGTGGCAAAACTGATGCTTTTGCAAGTTCCTGGGCAGGTGCCGTTCTTCTGCGGCTTAGGCCGTTTCTTACCCCGTAACTGCCGGCGCAGTGCTTCCAGTGCCCCGGCGCTGGCCAGGAACATGGCCTGGCTGGTGGCGTCGGATTTGACGTTGGCAGCTTGATCGTTGCCGTTTCGCTCCAACCACTCGAGGACGCTGTCTTCCAGGCTCTGGCGCAGATGCTCCAGGGAGTCAGGGTTGTCGGGGTCGCCCAGCCGGCTGACTTGCAAGCGTATGTCTGAACCCAACGCACGCAGCTTGGGCGTTTCCTGCAATATTTGTTTTTTTGCCTCTTCCTCTAACAGGGCTTTCGAAGCCATGTTGAGCAAGCCCTTGCCCGTGGCCTTGGACACACTGGACAGCACCGACAAAAAGTTATCAAAACGCCTGTTGGGATCGTGGATCAACACATCCAGCTGTTGCTCTGCCGCGTCCAGGTCACGCTGGCTATCGAAGCCCGCACCCGCAAACGCATCCAACTGGTCGGCAATATCGTTCAACAGGCTCTCGCCGAACTCACCGAGACTGCTCACAAGCGCTGCAAGCTGTACCTTGGCTTTGTCCCCCACGAAATCCGCCAAGGTGCCCACAATGTCTGCGTTCAAACTCGCGACCAACACATTGATCAGGGCGTCACCCATGTGCTGTGTACCCTGCTGGCGCACCATCATCAGCATCGGCCGCAACGCCATGCGCGCTCCGGCCATGACCGGCGGAAACGGAATGACCCCAATCAAGTTGATCGCCAGGCTGACCCAGATCAGCGGGTCCGGATCGTCAGTGGTGACCAGGGTCACGATGTCAC
Organism: Pseudomonas morbosilactucae; assembly: GCF_023241665.1. NCBI lineage: Bacteria > Pseudomonadati > Pseudomonadota > Gammaproteobacteria > Pseudomonadales > Pseudomonadaceae > Pseudomonas > Pseudomonas morbosilactucae. The sequence continues at coordinate 84,341 of NZ_JALQCX010000002.1, forward strand.
CCAAGAGGTCCATCAACGCGATGACGTTGCCCACTGCGGGCTGGCTGGCAACGGCGTTCTTGAACATCTCCAGGGTGACCCAGCCGCCACTGATCTCGCGCAGCCAGGCATCAACATACTCAGCCGCCGCGCCCACATCCTCGACGTAGATCGCACTCAGAGGAACAGGCGCAAATTGGAGTTCACGTGGTGTTTCAGCAGCAGTTTCAGTGGTCATCAAAGCATCTCACCCGCAGCCAGCCGGCCCGGGATTTGAAGGAATTCATAGGGGGTGTATCAGGCGCGGCAGGCGCTAAGGCCCGCCGCAGCGGCGCGTCTTGATCAGAACGAAAAAGACGCCCGCACCGCCTTAGCCGGCGACCGGAGTGCGCCAGTCATCGGAACCGGAAGTACCGGAAACCTCGTGGGTCCAGGTGATCTTGCGGTAGGTGAAGTGCACGTCTTCCAGGTGGGTGAAGTGCGCGTTCGATGGGTCTTGGCAGTTGTGCATGTAGTCCTTGATGTCAACGATGATTGCGTCTTCAAGGGTGGTGGTGAAGTAGTGCTCCTGGGTGCCGGCAGCGGACGTGCGGTACCAGTGGATAACGATTTCGGTCAGGCGCTCGCCGGAGGTCAGGGCGGCCAGCAGCAGGGGCGAAGCCTTGTCGAAGACCTTGGTGATGATCACCGGCTTGTGTACGCGCTGACCGGTCGGCTGGCCGGATTGCGGATCACGGGGAATGATCACTTCGTGCTGGAAGCCCTGGACCATGACCTGGTCTTCGTGGCCTTCCTGATAGGTGTTACCCACCGAGTCGGCGGTGAAGGCGCCAGCAGTGATCAGGCCTTGTTTGGTGCCGGTAACGGACATGTACGCGGGTGTTGCCATGGGATGCGTTCCTTGCAAAAAAGGGCGGGATCGACAAGCCAAATGGCTTGAGGGACGCCCTAGAGACATCAAAACCCATGCCAACTAATAAATATTCTTTATTTATCAAATAGATACATAAAATACAGACCCATTTTCACTGCCTTTCCGCGGTTTTCCCCGGGCCCAGTGCGCAAGAAGTTGCGCAGTACTGCGCAACTTCTTGCGCACTGCCCTGCAGCCCTTTAATGACGTGGCCTACAGCCCTTTTAGCAGGTTAATTGAGCGATTGAAGTGCGCAACTTCTTGCGCAGTTGCTCCCTGGGTTGCCAAGCTGTGCCATTCGCCGTCAATGGCCCTGCCCCTCCAGGAAAAAACCGTGAACCGCACCGAGCAACTGTGCCTGATGGCCCGCTACAACCAGTGGATGAACCACCGCCTGTACAGCGCCGCCATGACCCTGCCCGACGCCGATATCAGCGCCGAGCGCCAGGCCTTTTTCGGGTCGATTCTCGGCACCTTGAATCACCTGCTGGCGGGGGATCGGGTCTGGCTCAAGCGCTTTGCCCAGCACCCGGCCAAGCACTCGGCTCTGGCGCCTCTGGACGACGTGGCGACGCCCGGGAACCTGCGCACTTTGCTGTGCAGTGACATCCGCGAACTGTGGCAGCAGCGTCAGTGGCAGGACCAGCTCATCCTCGACTGGGCCGCCAGCCTCAGCGAAGCCGACCTGGACCACGACCTGGAATACCGCAACATGCAAGGGCTGGCGGGCGCGCGAAACTTCTACAGCCTGCTGCTGCATTTCTTCAACCACCAGACCCACCATCGCGGCCAGGCCACCACCCTGCTGACCCAGGCAGGTGTGGACGTGGGTGACACCGACCTGTTGGCGCTGATTCCCTCAAGCCTCTGAGGTGGCCTGGGCCCAGCGCGCCCGCAACAGCGGCAACGCGCTGTGGCGCCAGAAGTCCGTAGAGACCTGGCCGCTGGACAGGCCGCCGTGGGCGAAGGGCTCGACGAAGAAGTGCCCCGGGGTGCTGAGGGGCTTGCCGGTCAGCCGGGCGAAGGCTTCGACAATCAGCTGTTCCAGTGCCTCGGCACTGGCGGGTAATGCCGTATCGGCAAACTGCTCGGCCATGGCTCGCCACAGATAGGGGTCGCCGCGTAATCCCCAGGGCATGGGTTCCTCGGCAAACAGCTGGCCAAGGGTGCTGTACCGCACCATGAAAAACTCCGGCATCGATTTATGAGCGAGCAATCTAGCCTCTGGCCCGGGCTTCTGCGACTATGCGCGCGGAAAAATCACCCCCTTGCTAAGGAATGGCATCATCAAAGCGCTCACCCCTCTGCTTCTCGCGTCCCTGCTATCCGTGGCAGGCTGCGGCACCCTGATCGCCCGTACCCCCAACTCTTCCAGTGGCTATGACTACTACCGGGGCACCCAGGCCAATGTCGAACTGCTGACCATGCGCGGCTCCAGCGGCTACGAAGGCTACGCCACGCTGTTCTGCTGGGTGACCATCGTCTGCCCTGTGGTGGCGATTGCCAGCCTGCCGGTGGACGTGGTGGCCGACACCGTCCTGCTGCCCTACGACGCGATGAATAACTGAAACGTCGCCCGCCACACGGCCTGTCCCATCACCGCGGAACCTTCATCATCAAAACCTTGATTAACAACCCCCTTATCAACAGAACCTTCATGTTCAGACTCTTCACCTCTGCACTGCTGCTCAACACTCTGCTGCTGTCCGGCTGCGGGACCTACATGGCACGTGGCGGCAGCATGGACTGGCGCGACGATCGCTATTACCGGGGCACCAAGACCAGTGCGCAACTGGTCACCGGCTACGACATGGGCTACGCGCGCATGCTCACCGGCGGCTGTTGGGTCATGGTGGTGTGCCCGATCATCATGATCGGAACCTTGCCAGGGGACATCGTGGTCGACACCCTGCTGCTGCCCTACGATGCCCTCCAGCCGGAGCGGCCCAAGCGCAACATGCACGTCAATATGAAAGACCACCCACCGTTGGAGCCGCTGGAAGGCGTGGAACCTTTGGAGCAACCCGGCCAGCCGGTCAGCGCCACACCCCCCCAAGCGCCCGTCGCCGAACAGCCGCCAGCGCCCCAGCCCCAGCCCCAGCCTGAATAAGCAACACCGGCCCTGGCCGCAAGCCTAGGGCTGATCCGCCACGCTGGGTTCCAGGCCCAGCCGCTGCAAGCGGCAAGGCTGGCCGAGACGGTCCACTTGCGGTCGGCCAAACAGGTAGCCCTGCCCCCACTCCCCGCCACAAGCGCTGGCCAACCCATGGTCGGCGACGGTTTCAATGCCTTCGATAATCACGCACGGCGCCAGGGTCTTGCACAACTGCACCAGGTGGCTGAGGGTCTGGGCGCTGTTGAGTTCGCCCCGGGCGCGACGCAGGTAGCCCTGGTCGATCTTGACGATGTCCGGCCGGGTGCGGCGGATGAACTCCAAGGTGCCCAGGCCCGAACCGAAGTCATCGATGGCTACCCGGCAGCCCAGTTCACGCAGACACAGCACAAACTCGATGGCCGCCTGGGTACTGGGGGGCGTGGCGCTCTCGGTGATCTCGATCACCAGCCGCGAGGCCACCGAAGGCTCATCACCTAGGCGCCGCAACACGTCGTGCCAGAAGCCATCGATGATCGCGCTCTGCGCCGAGATATTGCAGCCCAGGCGCAGCAGCGGGTCCTTGAGCAGGCACTCGATAACGCTGTGGACCACGCTGCGGTCCAGCTCGCGCATCAGTTGGTGCTTCTCCAGCATGGCAAAGGGGTAGACCCCGTCACCCCGGGCATCGACATGCCGCAGCAAACCCTCCTGGTACAGCACCCGGCTGCTGTCGGGCAGCCAGATCACCGGCTGGAAGGCCAGCACCAGGCGCCCCTGGGACAACTGCAGGTAAAAGTCGTTGACGCTTTGCATGGCAAATCCATTGGCGATGGTGGCGCGCCGGCAGATGCACATGGCACGGCGGTCGACGTGCGCATGATCGACCCTGGGTCACGCCCCTGGAAGTGTTCCCGGAGACCTTTCGTTTGTCCTGGGAACCCCACTCGCCTGCCGAATCGACTGCGCCCATTTGTTTATTGCAATCATGCGGCCCGCCTCACAGATATCACTTAGCCATCACCCAGGAATCACCATGCACAGAATGACCTGCGCCCGCTTTCAGGTGCTTGCCGACGTCATGCGCGAGGGCGGCGCCCAGCCCGACGCCTTGCTCAGGCAGTTCGGCAGCAACCCCCAGGAGGTTCATGGCAACCCCAAGGGCGTCAGGCTGGAACTGGTCTATCAAATGCTGCACGAAGCCACCCGCGTGAGCGGCAACCCCGACCTGGGGCTGCTGGCCTACGGCAAGGCCCACCCCGCCCACCTGGCGAGCCTCGGTTACGCCCTCATGTCCTGCGCCACCCTGGACGTGGCGCTGCAACGGATGGTGGAGTACCACTCCTTGACCAGTAACGGTTTGCGCCTGTGCCTGGAGCGCAAGCCCCAGGCACTGAAGATCATCGGTTTTGATGCCGCCCTGGGCCCGCCCCTGATGCCGCGGGCCTTTATCGATGCGGTCATGGCGCAGATCCTCGGCCTGGTGCACTGGCTGCTGCCCCAGCACAAACCCCGACCCCTGGCCGTGGCCTTCACCTACCCGGAACCGACGGACAGCCGCCCGCTGCGCCAGCTACTGGGCGATGAGCTGAGCTTCAACGCGCCCTATAACAGCCTGACTTTCAGCGCCGCGGATTGCGCCACGGCCCTGCCCACCGCCGACCCGGCCCTGGATGTGCTGTTGATGGAGTACGCCCGGCGTCACCTGAACCTGCTGCTCAACGACTCCATGAGCGCCCGGGTGCGGCGCATTCTCGCCGAGCGCCTGGCCCAGGGCGCGTCCGGTGGCCTGGAGCAAATTGCCCAGGTGATCGGGGTCAGCGCCCGCAGCCTGCAACGGCGCCTGGGCCAGGAAGACGTGCACTTCTCGGCCCTGCAAGACGAGGCGCGGCTGATGCTGGCCCACAACTTCCTGCGCAACTCGGCGCGCAGCGTCAAATACATCGGCGCGCTGCTGGGCTTCCGCGACCAGAGCAGTTTTCACAAGGCCTGCATGCGCTGGTTCGGCATGACGCCGGGGCGTTATCGAAGCGATTGCTGAGGGCCACAACGCACAACGCCGAGCAAAGGCTCGGCGTGGGCAGTCGGGCAAACGATCAGCGATGGCTGGCTTGCAGTTGCGGCTGCACTTGCGGCATGGCCGAAGAGTGGTGGTTGAGGATCTTCCACTGCCCGCCGATGCGCTCATAAAGGAAGGTGTAGCGCGCCTGCACTTGCTGGGTCTTGCCGTCGGCGGCGGTCAACGTGAAGGTGTAGACGCCGCTGTCCATGGCCGCGTCCGGGCCCATGTGGCGGATTTCACGGTAGTTGATCTGGCCCACCGGCTTGCTCGCCATGAAGTGCTCGAAGTAGTCCTGGATTTGCGCCGGGGTGCTGCGCACCTGGTTGGACACGGTCGGCTGCAGGATCGCGTTCGGTGCGTAGAGGCTCACCACGTTCTGTGGGTTGCCGGTCTTCAGGGCGCTGTTCCAACGGTCAAACAGCCCGGCGATTTCCCGGTCCTGGACATTCTGTGGCTGCTCGGCCACGGTGCGGTACACGTAAGGGGTGGCTTCAAGGGCCTGGGCCAGGGGTGCGCTGAGCACGGTGAACAGGGCCAGGGCAGTGATTTTCATGGTCATGGTCAGACTCCAGTTGGGTTTCAATGAGCCACACTTTGCCAACCGCCGCTTTCGCCGCCATCGGCCAACTGGAACCTTTGGCCTATGCCATTCGGCAGATAGGCTGCGACCCCAGCCACACGGTCTAATGCCCTGCCCCTTCGCGGGCCTGTCTTGAGAAGAGAACCCCTGCATGCAAAGCCCACCCCACGACCCCGCCAGTGCCCTGGCGATTCGCAGCCAATACCGTCAATCGCAAAGCCGTGCGGCGCGCCTGCGGCTGCTGGTGGACACCGGCCAGGAGCTGAGCCGGCTGGCTCCCGCGGACATGGGCCAGCGTGCCCTGCAACGGGCCTGCGCCTTCGTCGCCATGGACCATGGGGTGTTGCTGGAGTGGAGCGCCCACGGCCAGGCCCAGGTCCGCGCCCGCCACGGTGGCAGTGAGGGGCTGGCCGATCTGCACCGCCTGGCCGATCCCGGCGTCGCCGAGGCGCAATGGCTGGAGCCGGCCGACGGCGCCTTGCCCAACGTGCTCCAGGTGCCGCTGCACGCCGCTGACGGCCGGGCGTTCGGCGCCCTGTTGCTGGCCAACAGCGTGGCCCTCAGCGCGCCGGACCGCGAAGACATCGAGTCGCTGCAACTGCTGGCCACCCTGCTCGCCGCCCACCTGGAAAACAGCCGCCTGCTCGACGCCCTGCAAGCCCGCGAGCGGAGCATGTCGGAGCTGGTGCATCGGCTGTTCAGCGCCCAGGAAGACGAACGCAAACGGGTCGCCTACGACCTGCATGACGGCCTGGCGCAAACCCTGGCCGGCCTGCATCAGCGTCTCCAGGGGTTCGCCGGGCGCTGCCCGTCGTTGCCGCCGGAACTGGACACCGAGTTGCAGACCATCCTCGTTCTGGCCAAGGGCTGTGTCGGCGAAGGCCGGCAATTGATCGGCGGCCTGCGGCCCAACGTGCTGGATGACTTTGGCCTGCTGCAGGCCGTGGACAAGGAAGCCGACCGCCTGCGCGATGCCGGCCTTGGCGTGTCCTGGGGCGAACGGGGCGGCGAGCGCTTGCCGGGGGCCGTGGAGATCGCCCTGTTCCGCATTGCCCAGGAGGGCATCAACAACATTCTCAAACACGCCCGGGCCAACCAGGTGCAACTGAGCCTGTCCGTGCATGCCGGCCAGGCGCGGCTGGAGGTGCAGGACAACGGCTGCGGCTTTATCCTGCCGACCCGTTCGGAGTCCCGCGGCGTCCAATCCCTGGGCCTGGTGGCCATGGCCGAGCGCGCCAGCCTGCTGGGCGGGCATCTGGAGCTGACCAGCCGCCCCGGCGACGGCACTCGCCTGCACGCCTGCGTGCCCTTTCAACCCATTGGGGAAGCCCTATGAACCGCGTTTTACGCCTGGTGCTGGCGGACGACCATGAAGTCACCCGCACCGGTTTTGTCGCCTTGCTGGCCGGCAACCCGGAGTTCGAAGTGGTCGGCCAGGCCCAGGATGGCCAGGAAGCCCTGGCCCTGTGCGAGCGCCTGCAACCGGACATCGCCATCCTCGACATCCGCATGCCGGTGCTCAACGGCCTCGGCGCCGCGCGCCTGCTGCAACAGCGGCAGCCGCAGATCAAGGTGGTGATCTTCACCATGGACGACAGCCCCGATCACCTGGAAGCCGCCATCGGCGCCGGTGCCGTGGGCTACCTGCTCAAGGACGCCAGCCGTGACGAAGTGATCAATGCCCTGCAGCGCGTGGGCCAGGGTGAAGAAGCCTTGAACAGCGCGGTCAGTGCCCGCCTGTTGCGGCGCATGGCCGAACGCAACAGCAGCGGCACGCCTCAGGCGCAGGCGCTGACCCCCCGGGAGCGCCAGGTGTTGGGGCTGGTGGCCGGCGGCTTCAGCAACCGGGAAATCGGCGAGAAGCTGGGCATCACCACCGGCACCGCCAAGGCCCATGTGGAACGGGTAATCGGCAAGCTCGGCGCCGCTGACCGCACCCAGGCTGCGGTGCGTGGCATTGCCCTGGGCCTGGTGGCCCAACCCGGCGGGCAATGGCCATGAACCTGTTCACTGCCCGGCGCTGGGTCGACCTGCCCCTGCGCGGCAAAGCGCTGGTGGCGATCTCCCTGCCGTTGGTGGTGCTGCTGTCGTCCCTGGTGCTGATCTACATCGCCGAACGCCAGACCGCCCGCGCCGAAGAAGACGTGCGCCGGGTACTGCTGGTGCAGGGCGATATCCAGGCGGTGCACACCCTGCTGGCCGAGGCCGCGGCCAGCGTGCGCGGCTACCTGTTGACCCGCCGCCAAGACTTCCTGCCCGGCTACCAACAGGCCAAGCCGCAGATCGACGCGGCCCTGCAACGCCTGGACCGCAACGTGCGGGACACGCGAATGCGCGAATACCTGACGATCATCACCCCGCTGATCGACACCAAGCTTGAAGGCATGGTCGCCCTGCGCAACGGCAGCCGCGACGACACCGCCACGGTCACTGCAATCCTGATCGACAACAAACAGGTGCTGGACGTGCTGCGCGAGCAGATCAGCGCCATGCGCGTGCTCGAAGACGCGCTGCTCGCCGAACGCACCGCCGCCGCCACGGCCACCCGCACCCGGCTGCTGATGGCCACCTTGCTGGCAGCGATGAGCGGGGTGTTCGGGGCGATTGTCGCAGTGCTGTTCCTGTCCCGGGGCATCGTCGCCCGGGTCCAGCAAGTGCAAGGCAACGCCCAGCGCCTGGCCCTCGGCCAGCCTTTGTTGCCCCAGGCACCGGAGCAGGACGAAATTGGCCAGTTGGGCACCCGTCTGGTGGAGGCCGGGCAACTGCTGGCCGAGCGGGAGCGGGCCCTGCGCGATAACGAAGAGCGCCTGCGGCTGATCATCGATGGGGTCAAGGACTATGGGATCTTCGCCCTCGACACCGCAGGCCGGGTCACCACCTGGAACGTCGGTGCCGAGCGGATCAAGGGCTATAGCGAGCAGGAAATCATCGGCCGGCACTTTTCCGTGTTCTACCTGCCCGAAGAGTGCCCGCAGCACCCGGACATGGCCCTGCGCGAAGCCACCCGCGACGGCCATTACATGGAAGAAGCCTGGCGCTGCCGCAAGGACGGCAGCCGCTTCTGGGCCAGCGTGGTGATCACCGCGCAATATGACGCCAGCGGCGCCCTGCGCGGTTTCTCGAAAATCACCCGGGACATCAGCGACCGCCGCGTCGCGGAAATCGCCCTGGGCACAGCCCGGGAAGAAGCCGAAAGCGCCAGCCGCGCCAAGAGTGAATTTCTTTCGCGCATGAGCCATGAACTGCGCACACCGCTGAACGCCATCCTCGGTTTTGCCCAGCTTCTGGACATGGACTCCCACAGCACCCAGCGGCCCCAGGTCGGGCATATCCTGCGAGCCGGCCAGCACTTGCTGACCCTGATCAACGAGGTCCTGGACATCGCCCGCATCGAAGCCGGGCGCCTGCCGCTGAACGTCGAACCTATTGCGCTGACCGCCGTGCTGCACGAGGCCCTGACCCTGGTTTCGCCGATGGCCGCCGACGCCGGGATCGAGTTGCTGCCCCTGCCGCCCCTGGCAGCGGACGCCGGGGTGGTGGCCGACCATCAGCGGCTGATCCAAGTCCTGCTGAACCTGCTGTCCAACGCGATCAAATACAACCGCCCCGGGGGGCAAGTGCGGATCGCGGTGGAGATCGAAGGCACCCGCGCCCGGGTGCGGGTCTGGGACACGGGCCAGGGCATTCCCCTGGACCAGCTGGAGCGCCTGTTCACGCCGTTCGAACGCCTGAATGCCGACCCGAAAGTTGAAGGCACCGGGCTGGGGCTGGCGCTGAGCAAGAGCCTGCTGGAGATGATGGACGGCCAGTTGACGGTGCTCAGCACCCCGGGCGAAGGCTGCTGCTTCACCCTGGAGTTGCCGTTGAGCCGGGTCCAGGACCCGCTGGCGCCCACGCGTACGCTGCTGCCGGTGCTGCCCAGCCCGGCCCGGGCACAGGCCCACGAGTACCAGGGCAAGGTGCTGTGCATCGAAGACAACCTGTCGAGCCTGGCGCTGATCGAAACCCTGCTGCAACGGCGCCCCGGGGTGCAATTGCTGTCGAGCATGCAAGGCCAACTGGGGCTGGACCTGGCCCGCCAGCACGCGCCCCAGTTGATCTTGCTGGACGTCAACCTGCCGGACCTGACCGGGCTCGAAGTCCTGCAACGGCTGCGCGGCAGCCCGGCCACGGCACAGATCCCGGTGCTGATGATCACCGCCGACGTCAGCGACCTGACCCAACGCACCCTGCGCGAGGCCGGCGCCACGGCGATCCTCACCAAACCCATGAACATCCCGGCGTTTCTCGCCCACCTTGAGCAGCATTTACCGGAGCCCGTATGAAAGCCGATTTCCGCATCCTGATCGTCGATGACCAACGACCCAACCTCGACCTGATGGAGCAACTGCTGGCCCGCGAGGGCCTGGACAACGTGCTCAGCAGCAGCCAGCCGCTGCGCACCCTGGAGTTGTTCAACAGCTTTGAGCCGGACCTGGTGATCCTCGACCTGCACATGCCGGAGTTCGACGGCTTTGCCGTGCTGGAGCAGCTCAACCGACGCATCCCGGCCAACGACTACCTGCCGATCCTGGTGCTGACCGCCGACGCCACCCGCGACACCCGCCTGCGAGCCCTGGCCCTGGGCGCCCGGGACTTTATCAGCAAGCCCCTGGACGCCCTGGAAACCATGCTGCGGATCTGGAACCTGCTGGAAACCCGCGCCCTGTATAAAACCCTGCGCCAACAAATCCCCGCCGAACAGATCGAACTGCTGCGCCATCACCGCCCCTGAGCCACCCGGCCCTCCTCGTTCCCACCGGCCCCCTGGGCATGCAGCCACGGACACTCCGCGTCCCGCCCAGCCACACACTTCAAC